>JANODF010000636.1:0-27836 GCA_031412555.1 Archangium sp.
CGGGTGTTCCTGACTCGGGTGTTCCTGACGCGGGTGTTCCTGACGCGGGTGTTCCTGACGCGGGTGTTCCTGACGCGGGTGTTCCTGACGCGGGTGTTCCTCCGGTCGATGCAGGGCTCGTCGTCGCTCAGCGTCTGGACGTGGTGCTCGACCACGCCTGTGCTGTGGTCGCCAACGGGGGCGTGAAGTGTTGGGGGGACAACGGGTCAGCCCAGCTCGGAACGCTCGACACACGCACGGTGGTCGGGGCGACGTCAGTGCAGATGCTCCCTGGGCCCGCCGTGTCCGTCGGAGTCGCGGAGTCGTCGTCGTGTGCGATCCTGACCGATGGGCGTCTGGCCTGCTGGGGTACCGACAGCACGGTCATCCCACCCTCGGCAACGCCCGTCGTCATTCCACTCGATGCTGGCGCGTGGCACGTCGAGGGCGGCCTCTTCGTCAATTGCGCGATCACAGGGCCGTCAAGGAGCGTGTACTGCTGGGGCTCGAACGCCCTTGGCGCCGCTGTGGGCAATGGAATGACGAGCGGCGCTGTCAGCGTTCCGACGCTGGTCTCGCTCGATGCGGGGGCAGTCAAGTTGGCGGGTGGCTCGAAGCATGAATGCGCACTGCTCGTCGACGGTCGCGTCATGTGTTGGGGGTACAACTTCTACGGACAGCTCGGTGACCAGACGAGCGTCAACAGATCAACGCCTGTGCAATTCAAACTCGACGCCGGGGCCATCGACGTCAGCGCCAGCCGAGACGCGACCTGCGTGTTGAGAACCAACGGCACGACGGTCTGCGTCGGAGACGCCAACTTTGATTTCACGACGATGCCCAACGCCCGGAAGCTCGCGGTGGCCGGTCGCACCGCACTGCTGGGCATCGACTCGAGTGACCGGGTGCTCTGTCGACCTGGGTTCTCCTCGGGCCTGGCATGCGCGCAGATGACCACCGGCTCGCCGGTGATCCTCGACGCAGGTGCCGTCGAGGAAGTGCATGCCACGGACTTCACCGCGTGCGCGGTGCAGGGCGACGCGGGCGTGTTGTGTTGGGGCAACAACGCCCTGGGCGTGGTGGGGCTGCCGCTCGACGCGGGGCTCGTGTACCGCTTCGTGCGTCCGCTGGGGCTCTGAGTGCGCGGCCTGGGCGGCTGAGCGTACAACTTCCAGAACCGCAGCCCGTCGCGGCCAGTCGTTGAACTCGTTTCAAACGGCGGACCCGTCACCGTCAAACGTCGATCTCCCGACTCTCTGCGCATTAACCGTCGCCGAGCACTGCACCTGGTGGCCTTCATTGCGACCGAATACGACTGGGACGCGGAGCTCGATGAGTCGGAGCCTGCTGTGCCGCCAGCGCCTCCGGTCGTCGCGCTGCTGGCGCCGAGAACGTTGAGCGAGCTGCTCGCGCGTGAGGACAGGTGACGGCTAGGTAAGGCAACACCGCTTGTACTTTTCCCCGGAGCCGCACGGGCACGGGTCGTTTCGGCCGGGTTTCTCTTCCGCCTTCGCCGTCGTGACGAGGGCCGCGCGGTAGGCCGCGAAGTCTTCCTCGAGCGTCGCCACGTGTACGCGGAGCGCATCCGTCTTCACACCGCCGAGCATCTCGAACGACTCGACGAGGTCTGCGAGTCCCCCGAGACCGGAGGGACTCTCGAAGTCCGGCTCGAAGTCTTCGATGGCGCCCTCCAGAATGGGCAACGCCGCCGGGTCGCCGTAGTCGCCCAGGACCAGGGCGCCCGACAGCTCGTCTTCATCGAAGAGCGTGCAGAGGTGCGCGAAAATGCGTGCGTCTCGAACGCCGAGGTTTGCCAGGACGCAGCAGATGGCGTGATGCACGTCCTCGGGCACACCTCGGTCGAGAATCGCCAAAGCGGGCTCGAGGACTGATTGCCCGAACTCTGGCAGTCGCACCACCACGCGGTCATGGATGATGTGGCCCCAGCTCGTCTCGCACAGCAGCCGGAGCATCGGCTCGACGGCTTCTGTCGCCTTGAGGTCGACGAGCAAGCCCACCGCGTGAATCGGTGGCCATCCCGCGCCGGGGCTGTCCTCCATCTGCAGGTCATTGTCGTTCAAGAGCCGCAGCAGGCCCGGAATCACCGCTGGACCGAGTGCCACGACGTCTCGGTGCAACTCGGGGTCGAGGCGCTCACCAGCCGCTGCGAAGCGAGTCAGCGGGTCGGAGAGCACGCCCCGGCTCTACCCGACCCGGTGTTGCCGGCCAAGGTGAGCGCTCCCGGGGCCGCCAATCTGGTATCGCCCGCTGCCATGCCGCGTCTCAAGCGCCCTCGCGTCGCGTCGATGGAAGAGGTCCGGATCTCCCGTGAGGGCGACGCCGCCGTCATCGAGTACGCCGATGAGTCCATCGCCACCACGCACTTCGGGCTTGGGGCCGCGAAGCTGGCGACGATGCCCGACGAGGACATCCTCGAGGCCTGGAACGACTGCCTCAGGAACATGGAGGCCCATCGTCGAAGCACCGAGTACGTCGCGACCGAGATTCCGGTCGGCAAGCCGCAGGTGAAGTTCTTCGCCCGAGGTGAGCAGTGGGTGCCACGCGGCGATGTGCTGCGATGTCAAATTCTATCGGACGGCGGCATCGCGCCTTCGCTCGACGAGCCCTTCGTTGCGATCGACGACCGCGACTTCACGCTCGCAGAGTTCATGAAGATGGTCGGCACGTTTGGCGGTTGGGGCATGCGCATCGAGTTCGTCCCAGACGACGAGCTGCACGTTCGGCCGAAGCTCAAGGTGCGCGAGCCACCGCGGGGAAAGAAGAAGTAGCCCGGTTCAACGCCGCGGGAGCGAGTAGGTCGCGTTCTTCCTCGCGCCTGTCTTGAGGACCAGGCCGTCTCTGACCATCTGGCTCAGCCGCCGGCTGCAACGCACGGAGGGTCAGGGAGTCGCGGCCGAGCCGTTGCGTATTGAGCGCGCTGCCCGCGTCCGTCGCGCGCTCGAGCACCTTCACGATGGCAGCGTCGAGCGCGTCGGGCGGCCTGACGACCTCCCAGGGCGCGAAGTCGACCGAGCTCGAAGAACTCCGCGCGAATCATCGGCAGAAAAGCCAACGGCCCCGAAGATTTCTCTTCAGGGCCGTCGTTTACTTTCGAGGCGATTCCGGTCTGTGACCGGAGACCTTCAGCTCCGCCTTGGGCGCGAGCTGCGAACCACTGTCTGCGGGGTTTTCTGGTCACCACAACTTCGCTCGCGCCGTCCATTCGCGTGCAAGCGCGCGAGGCGACTCGGAATTGATCGGCCAGCTCGATCAAGTTCGCGCCGTCCATGCACGAATGGGTGCCCCATTGGTCGCTGCGCACATTCTTGGGTGGCAGCGGGCGGTCGCTGATTGGAAGCGCATCCGAGGGGGCCCGGCGCAGTTCGAGAATCCGGCCATGATGGCCGGATTTTTGGCCGGATACTCCGCCGAAGAGCCCGCGAACTTCGCTATCGGGCCATGATGGCCGGATTCATGGCCCGATTCAGGAGCGGAACTACAGCCCTGCAGGGTGGTATCGCGTCGCCCGCGCCGACCCGGTGACCCGCAGCAGACCAAGCGCGGTCAGCTTCTTCAGGTGATTTCGGGCGGTCCGTTCGGGGACCTCCATCGCGGTCTGGTACTCCGCAGATGTCGCGTTCTCGCGGGTAATCAGCCAGGCCCAGCCCGCGCGCTCGGCTTCGTTCAGCTGTTCCATTCGCGGGTCGGCCGCATCGGACACCGCGGAAATGGCGTCGGGGTAGAGCGTGAGCACAACGTATGGCGGCTTGTACGAGTACGAGGGCAGCGGGAGCCCAGCCGCCGATGCGATCGACCGCATCGACTTGAGTCCGAGGCCGCGCTCCTCGGCGAGCTTCAACTTGCCGAAGACGAAGTGCATCACCGGGTTTCGGCTCAGCATCGGAGCGTCGAAGGCCGCGAGTTGTTTCATGGTGATCGGCTCGACGGGCGCGCCCGGACTCATCACCACCACTTTCCCGGCGCTCGCGACGAGCTGGCACTTGGCGCCCTTGATGCCGTAGTCGCGGTGCACGAGCGCGTTGACGATGCCCTCTCGCAGGAGCTCGTAGAACGTTCCACGAACCTCCTGCCGCTTGGCAGTGGTGCGCCTGATCGGGTTGGGCAACTTGTCCTTCAGCCAGGCGATGGCCTGGTCCGGGGCGTTGACCGCAGGCCCATCGAAGTCGCGCGGCTCTTCTCGCCCGTCGTCGTAGTGGATGGTGCCGAGCAGGCCCGCTTGAGGGAGCAGCAGGCGCGGCGCCTCGCCGAACAGGATTACGCCGAAGCCCGTGGGGCCGAACTTGCGCTTCTGTTGGACGAGAAGGCCCTGCTGCGCGAGCCGTTGGTGAAACGCATCAGCGCCCCTCGTGCCGAGCACCTTGCGGTACTCTTGGAGCGCCTTCGCATCGAGGTCCTCGAGCCCAGCGCCCCGTTGTGCGCCTTCGAACTCCGACAGCGAAGTCTGCTTTGCTGATCCATCTCGAACTGCCGCAGCTCGCGCCTCGGCTTGCTCGATGAACTCGCGATTCACCTCACGAATGCGCTCCTGCAGATCGCGGTCGAAGAGGTGGACCTTCACACCGTTGTCCTGAAGGTACTTGATGCCCTTGCGATCGACGGTCGGGTCGGGGTCCTCGATGCCAACCCAGACCTCCTTGATGCGCGCGAGCACGATTCGCTCGGCACAACTCAGCTTCGGGTGCTTTCGCGCGCCCGGAGCGCAGGGCTCGAGGGTGCTGAAGATGACGGCCTTGTCGAGCTTGTCGCTCCGATGCTTCCGCTCGAGGAGGGTGAACTCCGCGTGGTCACCATCACGAAGCTCGCTGCGGCTCGCAGTGTCGGTGGCTCCGTCGTTCCAGAGGACCGCGCCGACCAGTGGACTCGCCTTGCCGTCACCCCGTGGCTCCTGTGTCGACTTCACCATCACGTCGACCGCGAGTTCCATCAGCGCTCTGGGGTCAAGACGGTGCGCATCCCTGCTCGGCATGCGTCAACTCTACCTTGGCCTTCCTGCGCCCTACCGAAGATCGAAGAGGTAGAGCAAGGGCGGCCCATTCGCTCGGCAAGAGCTGCGGCGGCGCCCGAAGCGTCCTCGCAGACCGCACCGCGCACTCGAGGAAGAAGCGCGCGTGGAAGAACGCTTCGAGAATGGGCCGCGTGACTTCGTCCCACCGCTGGTTGTGCTCCAGCTCGAAGGTTTTGCCGGTGCCCTCGGTCACGATCTTCATGAACCGCGCGTTCAGCGTTCGGTCTGGCGCGAGTGCCTGGAGCGCAACGACAAGCTCGAGCGTCTTGGCCTGGAGCCCGAAGACCTTGAAGCTCTGGTGGTAGTACCGGTACACCGGGTCGAAGTAGGTCCACTCGCCGCTGCACGACTGCATCAGCGCGTTGAGGGCCTTCCGCACCCTCTCCTTCTTCAGGCTTGCGAGGAGCGTGCGCACCTCTGGGCGGGTGTCGATCGGCTGCGGCGTTTCGGCCGAGTTCTCAGTTGTTGGCGTCGCCGAGCCCTCCTTGCCCTCGAGGTCTCGCGCGAGCCTCTTCTTCTCGCGGCGCTCTTCCTTGTTGTAGCGGAAGGCCGCCATGCGCTGCTCCATCGTGACGACGACGTCGGGTCGGGTCTTCCCGAAGCGTTTTTCGTACAGCTCCTCGATGAATCGGGGGAGCGGCAGCTTCCAGGGCTCCTGCTTGTGGTTGTCGAGCTTGCCGAGCTTCTTCGGGTTCATCCCCAGCTCACGCGCCATTTGCACGTGCGCGTGGGAGAGCTGATGGCGTTTGCGGGCTTCGATCCACTCGAGCGAGGTACGGTCGGGGTTCATGAGCGGGCTCCGCGGCAGAAGTACGCGTAGGCACTGATCCACTCCCAGCCCGCGGGTGGTGGTTTCGGGAGGGGCAGGTCAAGGATCGGGATGGCCTGTTGCTCTCGTCCCCGCTTGCAGATGGCCACGATGCTGTTGTCGTCGCGCATTTCGACCCGCTCGACCTTCACCTCGACGCCCAGCACTCGCGTGATGAAGGGCAACTCGAGGTATTCGTCGAAGGAGTGCTGCCAGCCCATCGCTTGCTCGACTTCGTCGTAGGCGTCGACGGTCGCTTCTTCGATCATCGTCTTGATCGCGCTGATGCTCAGCTTCGGGGCGCGCTTCTCACGTGAACTCATCAACAGTCTCCAGGTTCGAGATGGCCGCTTCGTCGTACTCGATGACCAGGTCCTCGCGCGGTTCGGCGAACCCGAGCGGGGCCTCGCCGCGCGCGTAGCCAATCGCTCGATAGCCCCGCAGGCGCTTCTCGAACATCCGCAGCAGCATCGGCACCTCCCGGTCGACGTAGTCGTAAAGCTGCACCTCGGTCTTCCCGGGATGAAGTCGGTGCAGCCGGCCCGTGTACTGCACGAGGGTTCCCTTCCAGGAGACCGGCATCGCCAGGAAGAGCGTGTCGAGTCGCCGGTCGTCGAAGCCCTCGCCGATGTAGCGGCCCGTCGCGATGAGGATGCGTTCCTCGAGGTCGGGGACCGCGGCGAGTCGTTCACGAACTTCGCGGTGTTCGCGTGCGCCCATGCCGCCCTGCAGGACGATCACGTGACGAGCGATCGGCTTCAACGCGTTCGCGAAGAACTGGAGGTGGTCCTTGCGTTCGGTCAGCAGGATCGGCGAGCGGCCTCGACGAAGTGCGCCGATGACGTCGTCGAGGATCATCTGGTTGCGAGCCTCGTCTCGAGCGAGCGCCGCGTACAGCGACTGGATGCCTGCGTCGGCCTCCGCGCTCTTGGTCGCGAAGCCGGTTTCCCGGACCACCAGTCGATGCTCGAACGGGCGCTTGCTCGCATGCGCCTTCGCGTCGACGGCATACCGAACCGGGCCCAGCTGCATCTGCGTGATGGGGTGATGCCCGTCGCGGCGGAGGGGGGTTGCTGTCAGCCCGACGACGTAACGCGCCTTGACCTGCGCCAGCACCCGCTCGAACGAGACCGCGGGCAAGTGGTGGCACTCATCGACGATGACGTGGCCGTACTGGCCGACGAGTTCATCGACCGCGTCGTGGTGCACCAGGCTCTGGATCATCGCGACGTCGAGCCGCCCGTTGGGCTTGCGCTTGCCGGCGCCGATCTGTCCGATTTCCTTTGGGTCGAGACCCAGAAACACCGCCAGTTGGGCGAGCCACTGGTCGAGGAGCGGGCGGCGATGAACGAGGACCAGCGTGTTGCACCCTCGGGCGGCGATGAGGTGGGTTCCGAGCACGGTCTTCCCGACGCCGGGTGGAGCCACGAAGACGCCAGTGTCGTGCGCGAGCATCGCTCGGGCCGCCGTCTGCTGGACGGAGGTGAGTTCGCCGGTGAACCGAACGTCGAGTGGGGCGCCGGCGATTCGCTCATCGACGAGCGCCATCCTGGCGCCGTGGCTCGCCAGCAACTGCCCGAGCTCGAATTGGCAGCCACGCGGGATGCCGACGTGAAATGGGAGTTCCTCGGCGCACGAGATGACCCTCGGGGTCATCGCCGTCGAGAGCCGCATGCTCTGCTTCTTGTAGAACTCGGGGTTCTGGAAGGCGGCGAGCCGCTTCACTTGGTTGAGGAGCGACGATGGGAGCCCCACCTTCGGAACGAAGAGCTTCTGCGCCAGAACGACGTCGATGCGTTCGGGGATCGGCTCTGTGATCGGCTGGAACCTGCCGCGACCAGTGGGGCTCCGCGTCCACGGGCTGGCGTCCTCGTCGCTGACCTCAGCGGCTCGAACACCGAGAACCGTTCCCTGCCGAGTCGCTTCCGCAGCGATTCGTTCCACGGTGGCGAGTGCGATTCTGTCGATGGTCGCAAGGTGAACCCATTGGAGTGCATCCGCGATGGGCTCGAGCCCATCGTTCAGAAAGACCGAGTTGCCCTCCTTGCGTGGTCCGGCCTGGAGCGGCAGCGCGATGAGATTCCCGAAGCCGCCACGCGGCATCGTGTCCTGGCTGGGGAACAATCGGTCGTACGAGCGCATCGATAGTTCGTGGCGGTTCGCCATCGTCTCGGTCAGCAGATGGCAGCCCATCTTGCGTGCCGAGGCGGCTGCGACAGGCGACGTGAAGAAGAACCAGACGTGCGCGCCCGCGCCTGAGCGTGAGCGTTCGATGGCGAGCGGGAGTCCGGCGCGGCGCGCGGTCGCCACGAACGCCCGAACGTCGTCCCGCCAGGACCCTTCGTCGAAGTCTGCCGCGAGGAACCAGCAGGTGTCGTTGTCGAGGAGCGGGTACATGCCCATGACATGCTTGCCCAGGAGGTGGTCGCGGACGGCGTTGGCATCGAAGGGTTTGAACGCCTGATTCGGGCACTCCCCGCACTTCACCCTCGGCAAGTCGCAGACGCCTTTGACGAACTTGTTGCGACAGTCCGGCGCGTAGCCGGCCTGGCCATCCCGCTTGCGCACGAACCGAGTGGGGTAGACGTCCTTTCGGCCGCGGAAGAGGGAGAGGAAGAGCTCCAGCTTTCGGTCGGTCGTCAGCGTGCTCTCAACGCGAACTGGCGGCGACGCGGGAAGTTGCGCGAGGTGCGAGCGAAGTTCGACGAGACGTGCTTCGTGATGCGAGAGCTCCGCGGAGGCGCGCGCGACCGCTTCCTCCGCTTGGGCGATCGCCGCGAGGAGCGTCTCGCGCTCGTCCTTGTCCGGGCCCGTCATCTGTTCATCAAACTACCGCGCGCGGCGGCCCCGTCCCCAGACGAAGTGCCTGCCCGAGGTAGTCGAGGTAGTCAGGCGGTCGAGAAGAAGCCGCGAGCGTTGAACTCCGCGACGACGAAGAAGCGGCGACTCCCGTCGCCGTCGCCGCAAGCATTCGGAATCAGGCAGTCCTTCAAGAATTCGTCGGGTTCATGTCCTCTCAGGGGCGGCGGGACCGCGTTTCTGCAACGTGGAACTCAGATCGATCCTGCTCGCTTGCCCCCCACGGTCCCCTGTCTCCGTCGCCGCGGGCTTTGCCCCTGGCATGACCCAGCAACGACCCCGTCAACGACGTCCGCGCGAACTTCCACTGAAGGTTTCTGGCCTCGAGGTGCTGGCAGTCGAACTCCCGGTCTGGGAGCGCGAACTCATCAAGCCCGCGCTCTTGATGTTGATCGATCGGGCGCAAGCTCCGGAGGTCGAAGATGCGCCCGCGAGGTGAGCGTCATGACTGGGTGGCTTACGCCCGCGTGAGCACTGCCGAACAGGCCGAGAAAGATCTCTCCCTTCCGGCGCAGTGCGAGGCGATCGCCGAGTTCGCCACCAGGCACGGCGCGCTCATCGAGGAGCAGTACGTCGAGGCGGGCGCGTCGGGCACGGATGCGACTCGACCGGTGTTCAACCGCCTGCTTGGTGACGCGCTCAAGCCGACGAGCACCATCAGCACGATCGTCGTCCACCACACATCGCGTTTCACTCGCGACGCGACCCACGCGCGCGTCGTGAAGACCAAGCTCAGAAAGGCAGGTGTCCGCGTGCTCTCCGTCCTGCAGGACTTCGCCGATGATCCGATGGGAACGTTGATGGAAGGGCTGTTCGAGTGCATCGACCAGTACGAGTCGGAGCTGAACGGCCTGAGGACCTCAGCTGCGATGCGCGAGGCGGTGAAGCAGGGCTTCTGGCCGGGAGCGCGCGCGCCGTTCGGCTACCGAAGTGTCCCCGTCGAGGTCAGGCCGGGCCTCGAACGTCATGGGCTCGAAGTGGAGCCTCGTGAGGCTGCACTCGTGCGCGAGGCGTTCACCCTCTACATCGCCGGGAGCGGCGCGAAGTCCGTCGCGCGAATGCTCAACCAGCGCGGGCTGCGAACGCGGGCAGGTGATCTGTGGTCGAAGAGCAGGGTGACGCTGCTCCTCAGCGAAGAGGCGCTGACTGGGACCGTGCACTGGGGAATGCGGAGAGATGGGCTTCTCCGGCTAAGGACCGAGTGGCTCTCGTTGGCGGTCCCCCAGATCATCGACGCCGAGACATGGTCGTTGGTGCAGAAGCTTCGGCGGGAACGCGAGCCCGCTCGTTGCCCAGGCCGGGCGCCCTCGCAGCCGAAGTTACTCAAGGGGCTCGCGTGGTGCGGTGCCTGCGGCGCGAGTTACCAGTACGAGACGAGCGGCAAGCGCGTGGTCGACGGGCAGTACACCTACGGCTACTACAACTGTCGAAACCTCCTGCGAGTCGGCAAGGAGGCGTGTCCCGGCTTCCGGATTCCGCTCAAGACGCTCGACGACGCGGTGCTCGATGCGATCGATCGCGTGGTCTGCACTGAGCCGAGGGCCCGATTGCTCAGGCTCGATGCACCGGAAGAAGCGGTGCTGAAGGAGTGGCGTCGTCTCCTTCGTCGCGACGACGTCGCCCGGACCTACGTTCAGCACCTCATCGAGCGCCTTGTCGTGCACCACGACGGTCGAATCGAGATCACCCCGAAGACCGGTGGGAGAAACGAGGCGGGGGCCTGAAAGCAGAAAAACCGCAGTCCCTCTCGGGGTCTGCGGTTTCTCCCACTACCGAAAAGTTGTGCTCCCTGAGTAGGACTCGAACCTACGACCCGGCGATTAACAGTCGCCTGCTCTACCAGCTGAGCTATCAAGGAATATTGGGTGCTTGTGCGGCGACGGCTTCTAAAGTGGACGACCCCTTCATGTCAACACTGACGAACAGACTTCCGCTCACTCTCCCGGAAGGTCTGATGAGGGCGGTCACCGCCGCCTACGCAGTCCCTCCCCGGGCGTACCACTCGTTTTCCCACGTTCAGGAGGTCCTGAAGCACTTCCAGACCGTCCCTTCCTGGCAACACCCCCGCGAGGTGTACCTGGCCGTGCTCTTTCACGACGCCGTCTATCTGGCGGGCAAGGGCGACAACGAGGCGCGCAGTGCCGACCTGGCCGTCGAGGCCATCGAGACCTTCCTCCCCCGCGAATCGCTCGATTCGAGCCTCGTTCGGAAGCTGATCGAGCTGACCGCGAAGCACGGGAAGCTGAAGCGCGACGAACTCGACGCCGACCCCCGGCACTTTCTCGACTGCGACATGGCCATTCTGGGCGCGCCGGCCGACCAGTTCGACGCCTACGACGCGGCCATCGCCGAGGAGTACCGGGAAGTCCCCAAGCTCATCTACCGGTTCAACCGGAACCGCTTCCTGAAGCACCTGCTCGAGGTCGATCGCATCTTCCTGTCCGACCTCTTTCACGACCGCTTCGACGCGGCCGCCCGCGCCAACCTTCGCCGGACTCTGGGCCGTGCTGACTGAAGCGGAGCTCCGGCTCACCACCGTTCCCTGGCAGGCGCTGGAAGGGCTGGGGCCGATCCTCGCTCCGGCGCTGAGCGAGATTCTTTCGGGCACCCCGGCTGAACGCGCGCTCGACAAGTTGCTGCGGGCCCATCGCGACTTCACCCCCGATCAACGCGCCGTCTGTGCGGAGTCGCTCTTCGGCGTCGGCCTGTGGCGGCGTCGACTGCGCGCTCAGGTCGACGGTGATGGGCTGCAGCTGCTGGCCGTGCTCGCCCTCGAGCAGGGTGGATTCACCCGCGCAGCTGAATTGCTCGGGGTCGAGCTTTCTGTTGTGCGGCCGGTACCGGCGCTCTGGCGCGACCGGTACTCGTTTCCTGATTGGATCGCGGACCAGATGGGCGCCCGCTTCGGTGACGACGCGGCCGCGATGGCGGAGGCGCTCAATCGGCCAGGACCCGTGTGCCTTCGTGCCCGGGGATCGCGCGAGGAACTTCAGAAGCAGCTCGCCGCGGCCGGTATCGAAACCACCCTCGGACGGTGGGGGTCGCAAGCCCTCGTGGTCACCACGCGGCGACCCAATTTGTTCGGCCTGGGGCCCGAGTTTCTTGGACGCTTCGAGGTGCAAGACGAGGGCAGCCAGTTGCTGGGTGAACTCGTCGACGCGCGGCCGGGTGATGAAGTGCTCGACCTGTGTGCGGGGGCGGGTGGGAAGTCACTCCAGCTCGCGGCCATCGTGGGGCCGCAGGGGAAGGTGCACGCGACTGATGTCGATCTGCCCCGGCTCGAGCGGCTGCGGACCCGGGCGGCGAAGGCGAATGCGCGGGTGCTCATTCATGGAGCGGCGGCTCCGGCCTCGCTGATGGTCTCGCGCGTGTTGATCGACGCGCCTTGTTCGGAGCTGGGTTCGCTCCGTCGCGGTCCTGACTTGCGGTGGCGGCTCGACGCGGGCCTCGTGAATTCGATGCCTGCGATTCAGCGCGGCTTGATCGAGACGGGGCTGCGGCACCTCGCTCCGGGGGGGCGGCTTGTCTATGCGACCTGTACGTTCACGCTCGCTGAGAACGAGGGCGTGATCGATGCCGTGCTCCAAGGCCATCCCGAGCTGCGGGTGGTGCGTCCTTCGGTCGATGGCGCCTTGATCGATTCGCGCGGATTCTTGTTCACTGCTCCGCACCTGCACGGAACTGATTCCTTTTTTGGGGCCGTGCTTCAGAGGATCTAGCCCCTCACCCCAACCCTCTCCCGAAGGGAGAGGGAGACACTTTCATTCTTCGGGTGGGCGCTTCTTCACGGCCGGTCGAGAGGTGAGTGACGGTGGTCTCGTGACCGCTCTGACTCCCGACGCGGTCTTCGGCCTCGCTCTCACGGGCGGCGACTGCGCCAACGTGTCCGCGTCGTCCTCCACCTTCGGAGCCGGACGTGAACCCAGCCCGCGCCTGAAGTCTCCCAACTGCTCGACCTCGCGTTCCGCCTTCTTCAAATCTTCTTCGTGGTCCTTGTCGCGCGCCGCCTTGCCGCTGAAGCGGGTGTACGCCCAGAACGCGATGATCAACACGCCACCGGGAATGCTCCAGAGCGCCACCCGCTCCGGGCCCGCCAGCAGCTGATCCGGCGCCCAGCCGCGATCCCGTGAGCCGACCACCAGCCACGCCTTGCGCTCCTTCTCGATGCGCATGGTGTTGGCCGACATCATCTCGGCCTTCTTCACCAGGTCGGGGTTCAGCTTGAATTTCCGCTCCTCGAAGCGGTGCCGCAGGCTCTCGAGGTGGTCGACCAGCTGCCGCTCATCGGGCATCAACCGCGCTGCCTCGAGCGTCGCCTCGAAGGCCTTGACCAGCTGCGCCTCGGTGCACTTGCGCCCGTCGTCGACGCCCAGAATGCTCAACGCCCGCGCATAGCCGAGCGCCGCTTTGTATTCGGGGCTGTCCCAGTAATTCGTCCAGATGTAGCCGAGCACGCACAGGGCGTAGACCGCGAGCACGATGAACAACCCGTACGGCACGGGGAACTTGTGGGGCTTCTTCGGGGGAGGCAACTGCACCGGCCCACTCTAGCGCGGGCTGAAGTACAACACCGCAGGTGAGCTTCCTCACGCCTCCGCCGCTGCGCCAGGGTGACCGCGTCGCCGTCGTCGCGCCTTCTGGCCCCTTCGATCGCCCCACCTTCGAGAAGGGGCTCGAGGTCATCGCCCGCCGCTATCAGCCCGTCTTCTCCGAGCGCATCTTTCAGACCCATCGGTACCTCGCTGGCACCGACGCCTCCCGCGGAGCCGAGCTCCAGGCAGCCCTCGACGACGCCTCCGTGAAGGCGGTCTTCGCAGCGCGCGGCGGGTACGGCTCGATGAAGTTGCTGCCTTCACTGCGGCTCTCCTCTCCCAAACACCTGGTGGGTTTTTCCGACTTCACCTCCCTTCACTGCGCAGCGCAGAAGCAGGGCTGGCGTTCGCTTCACGCGCCCGTGCTCACCCAGCTGGGCAAGCAGCCGCTCGAGGTCATCGAACGTCTCTTCTCGCTGCTCGAAGGCCAGCCCGTCGCGCGGCTCACCGGTAGTCGCACGGTCAACAAGGGCATCGCTGAAGGGCCCCTGCTCGGTGGGAATCTTTCGGTCTTCACGCGGCTGATCGGCACGCGCTGGCTGCCCGACCTGCGCGGCGCGGTTCTGCTCATCGAAGACGTCGGAGAAAGGCCCTACCGCCTCGACCGAATGTGGATGCACCTGCAGCTCGCCGGACTCTTCGACGGTGTCAAAGGCATCGTCTTCGGCGAGTTCACCGGTTGCGACGAGAAGGACCACACCTCTGCCGACGTGCTCGACGAACTCGCGCTCACGCTCGGCATCCCCTGCGCGGCCGGTTTTCGCATCGGGCACGGCGAGGTGAACCAGCCCGTGATGTTGGGCGCTCCCGTGCGCCTCGACGCTGACGCGCAGACCCTCTCGTTCCCATGAGCCTCGAAGCGCTTCTTCAACGGGGGGTCGACGAACAGGTCTACCCGCTCGCCCGGCTCGAGGTGTTTCACCGGGGAAACCACGTGCTGTCGCTGGGCAACGCAGATCCACACTGCGTCTTCGATCTCGCTTCCGTCACCAAGGTGATGAGCACCACCGCGCTCGTGCTCGATGCAGGGTTGCCCATCGACGCGCCGCTCACCCGGTTCCTTCCGCTCGCCGCCGCGAAAGCGACCCTCGGCGATCTGCTCTTTCACCGCAGCGGGCTTCCCGCCTTCCAGCCGTACTTCGAGCGCGAGCTGCTCGATCACCCCGAACTGTTCGACGGTGCCCAACCCGAGCTGCGAGCCGCCGTGCGCCGCTCGGTGCTCGAGCGCGTCGCTGCCACGCCCCAGGAGAACCCGGTCGGCGCGCAGTCGGTCTACAGCGACCTCGGCTTCATCCTGCTGGGGGCCGTGTTGGAGGCCGCCACCCGGACCCCGCTCGATCGTCTCTTCTCGGATCGCATCGCCAAACCACTCGAGCTCGAGGCGGGGTACCGGCGCATCTCGGCCTGGCCTGCGCTCCCCACCGTCTTCGCGCCCACCGGGCAGACCCGCCCGCGGGAACCGGCACCCGGCCAGGAGGGCTTGTGGAAGGTCTCCGAGCGGCCCACCCGGCTCTGTGAGGTCGACGACGACAACGCCTGGTGTCTCGACGGGGTCTCCGGTCACGCCGGCCTCTTCGGCACCGCGCTCGACGTCGCGACCTTCGGGCAGGCGATGCTCGAGCGGCGATGGGCACCTCCGCTGGCGTGGGGGCGCGACGGCACGCCGGGCAGCACCCGCGCGCTGGGTTTCGACACGCCGTCCGCAGAGGGCGCCTCGTGCGGGCAACGCTTCGGCAAGGGCGGCGCGATCGGCCACCTTGGCTTCACCGGCACCAGTCTGTGGGTCGATCTGCAGCGCCACCTCGTGGTCGCTTTCCTCACCAACCGGGTGGCCCTGGGCCGGGCCAACATCCGCATTCGTGCTTTCCGGCCCCAGGTGCATGACGCGGTGCTCGACGCGCTGAAACTGGAGTGAGAGGTTCGCGTCATGTCCGCTGCATCCGATGACAACGGCCTGACGCTCGACACCGTCGATCCCTCGTTCCCCAAACGCATTCACCTGGTCGGCGTCGCCGGCACGGGTATGGGCAGCTTCGCCGGCATGCTGAAGGCCGCAGGCTACGAGGTCACCGGGAGCGACGAGAACGTCTACCCCCCCATGAGCCACATGCTCGAGGCCTGGGGCATCCAGGCGCTCACCCCGTATTCGCCGCAGAACCTCGACGTCGCGAAGCCCGACCTGGTGATCATCGGCAACGTGATCCGCAAGGTGAACGTCGAAGCGACCGCGGTGCGCGAGCGCAAGCTTCCGCAGATGAGTTTCCCCGCGGCGCTCGGCTCGTTGTTCTTGAAGCACCGCCACTCGGTGGTCGTCGCCGGTACGCACGGCAAGACTACGACTTCGTCACTGATGGGGCACGTGCTCGCATCGGCGGGCAAAGATCCCACCTTCCTGGTGGGCGGGGTGACCCAGAACTACGCAGGCAATTACCGCCTGGGAAAAGGCCCGCACTTCGTCGTCGAAGGCGATGAGTACGACACCGCCTACTTCGACAAGGGCCCCAAGTTTCTCCACTACCAGGCGAAGACGCTCATCCTCACCAGCGTGGAGTTCGACCACGCCGACATCTACCGCGACCTCGCGCACTACGAGTCGTCGTTCGAGAAGCTGGTCGCGCAGATGCCGGCTGATGGCACCATCGTGGTCAGCGCTGGTTGGCCCAATGCGGTGCGCCTGGCCCGCAGCTCGAAGGCGAAGGTGATCACCTATTCGTCGAAGGCCGATTCCGGCGCCGACGTGGTGCCCGCGAACCTGCGGCTGGGGCCTGAAGGCGCCCGTTTCGGAGTGGCGGGCTCCGAGCTGCTGCTCCCCATGGCGGGCGCCCACAACGTGGAGAACGCGCTGGGCGTCTTCGCGGCGGCGGTGTCTCTGGGTCTCACCGATACGGAGATCGCACAGGGCTTTGCTTCCTTCACCGGCATCAAGCGCCGCCAGGAAGAACGGGGCGAGCCGGGTGGGGTGTTGGTCATCGACGACTTCGCGCACCACCCCACCGCGGTGAAGGAGACCATCGCCGCCGTGGCCAGCCGCTATCCGGGCCGCCGGTTGTGGGCGATCTTCGAGCCGCGCTCCAACACCTCGCGCCGCAACATTCATCAAGACGACTACGCCCGCTCCTTCACGGGGGCGGCCCGCGCGTCGATCAAGATCGCCGAGCGGCACGACAAGATTCCTGCAGGTGAAGAACTCGATGTGCCCCGCCTCGCGCGCGAACTGTCGGCGCAGGGCATTCCCGCCAGCGCCCAGACCACGGTGGCTGCGTTGCTCGACGAAGTGGTTCATGACGCGAAGCCGGGCGACGTGCTGCTGGTGATGTCGAATGGCAGCTTCGGTGGCTTCATCGCTTCATTGCTGAGCCGTCTGGAGGCCCGGTGAGGCGGCTCACTGCGCTGGTCGCCGTGGTGGTGTGCGGCTGCACCTTCAAGCCCGCGGGCCCTGACCTGGTGGAGAAGACGCCCCCGCTGACCCAGTCGGGTCAGGCGCTGGAGATCGCGTTGCCGCGGTATCCCGGCGGCGAGGCGTTCAAGCTCTCCGAACATCGCGGCAAGGTGGTGCTGATCGACGTGTGGGCCACCTGGTGCGAGCCGTGTGGCGATGCGTTGCCGCTCTACCAGGACCTCGCCACCGAGTTCGCCCCGCGCGGCCTCGAGGTGTTCACCATCAACGTCGACGCCGATCCCCGGCCCATCGCGCCGTTCCTCGCCGAGACGAAGGTGTCGTTGCCGGTGCTGCTCGACCCCGAAGCGCGTTTCGCCGAATCGGTGCTCAAGGTGAAGCTGATGCCCACGGCGTTCCTCATCGACAAGAAGGGCACCGTGCGCTTCGTGCACGAGGGCTTCGACGAAGGCCAGCTCGCCACCTGGCTGTCGGAGATCGAAGGCCTGCTGGCCGAGCCCGCACCGTGAGCGAATTTCGCACCCTGGCCGAGCAGATCGCCCGGGCCGCGGGCGCGGTGCTGCGCGACAGGTTCGATCAGACCCGCACCATCGAGATCAAAGCGGGCCTGCGCTCGAACCTGGTCACCGATGCCGATCACGCCAGCGAGGCGTTGATCCTCGAGTGGCTCGCGCGCGAGGCGCCGCAGCACGCGGTGTTGGCCGAAGAGACCGGCGCGGTGGGGCAGGGTGACTTCACCTGGTTCGTCGACCCGCTCGATGGCACCACCAACTACGCGCACGGCGTGCCGCACTTCTGCGTGACCCTCGCGCTGCAGGGCCCTCAGGGCATGCTGGCGGCCGTCTCCTACGATCCACTGCGCGACGAGCTCTTCAGCGCGGGCCTGGGCGAAGGCGCCACGCTCAACGGCCGGCCGTTGCGGGCCAGCTCCGTCTCCGCGCTCGGAGAGGCCGTGTTGTGCACCGGCTTCCCCTACGACGTGCAGCAGAACCCCGACGCGCCGCTGGGCCTGTTCACCCGCCTGGTGCGCCAGTCGCAGGGCATGCGGCGCATGGGCAGCGCGGCGCTCGATCTCGCCTACGTGGCCGCGGGCCGTTTCGATGGCTTCTTCGAGTTCGGCTTGAAGCCGTGGGACACCGCGGCGGGCGCGCTGTTGATCGCCGAAGCAGGTGGGCAGATGAAGCGCATCGACGGAGCGCCCTACGATCCCCGTTACGGCGACGTTCAGGCCGCGGCGCCGGGGCTCTGCGTCGAGCTCAGCTCCGTCTGCTCGGACTTCGTCACCAGCATCGGCTGGCGACCCGCCTCGTTCAGATGAAGCTCTCGGGCACGAAGATGATGTCGCCCGGTACGAGCTGAAAGTTCTTCTCGCGGCCGATGACGATGTCTTCGACCTTCACCGGCAGCTTCACTTCTTTGCCATCCACCACGCGCGTCACGTTGACGCTGTTCTTGGCGGCCGAGCGGGTCAGCCCGCCTGCCTGGCTGATGGCGTGGATGATGGTCATGCCGTCTTCGTAGGCGAACGAGCCCGGCTTGGAGACTTCACCGAAGACGAACACCTTCTTCGAGTTGAACTCCTTCACCAGCGCCGAGACCTGCGGCCGCCGCACGAAGCCGTTCTTGAGGCAGGTGGTGATGGCCTCCGCCGCTCCGCTGGCCGTGACGCCGCCCACCTGCACCTTGCCGCAGAGAGGGAAGTCGATGTGTCCGTCGCCGTCCACGCGGTAGACGCCGCTCAGATCGGGCTCCTGGTAGACGCGCACCTCGAGCAGATCGTTGGCCGCCAGGGTGTTGCTCACGCCCGCGTCGGTCAGCAGCAGGTTCGGCTTCAGATCGCCCAGGGTCGAGGGGTATCGGCACGCCGCGAAGCCCGTCACGAGCCCGCCTGCGATCATCAGCACCAGCAGCGGCCGCATCGGAATCAGTAGTGGAAGGCCAGGCGGAGGATCGCCTCGTGCCGCGGGAAGTTGTTCAGCGGATCCGTCGAGGTGCGCAGCGAGAGCGTGTAGCTCGCCCCGATGTCGAACCACGAGGTGACCGTGAACGTCGGCCCGACCATCAGGCTCAGCAGGAAGTCGTTTCGGGTCGAGACCGGCACGCCCGCCATCGTCGGAGGCCCGAGGAAGGTGAAGTAGTCGGCCGAGATCTGCGCGTTGAGCAGCAGCCGCCCGCCCATCAGCCCGAGGCCGCCGCGCAGGTAGCCGCGGTCGTCGATGGCCGTGCCGATGCGGGGCACGGCCACCGTGTTGCGCGAGTAGCCGATGGCGATGCGCGACGACTCACTGACCGTGTACGAGAACTCGGC
Organism: Archangium sp.; assembly: GCA_031412555.1. Classification (GTDB taxonomy): domain Bacteria; phylum Myxococcota; class Myxococcia; order Myxococcales; family Myxococcaceae; genus Archangium_A. The sequence goes on from JANODF010000636.1 coordinate 18,970, forward strand.
CGTGCCGATGACGGTGTGAATCGAGCCGTTCGCGAAGTCACCGCCGTAACCGGCCAGCAGCGTCACGGCGATGCGCGGCGAGATGAGACCCGCAAGGCCCGCCTGCGCGCGAAAGAGCCACTTGTCGTCGTTGCCGCTGGCGCGAACGAAGTAGGTCCGCCAGTCCGTGTTCACGTCGACGATGAAGGCCGTCTTGGGGAGGAACTTCCAGCGCGCGTTGATGCCGAAGTTCACGTTGCTGTAGTTCGAGTTGGGCACCTGCGCCGGGTCACAGCTCGCGCCCGGCGCACAGCCCGTCACCAGGCCTTGAAGCAGCGGCTCGAAGAACTCCACCGACCAGGCCACCTTGGGGGTGACCTCCAACGCGCGCCCACCGGGGTGAATCGGCACGGCGAGGTAGGCGTTGTTGAAGAGCGACAGCACACCGACCGCGAAGGCCGGGTTCTGGGTGCGATCGCTGCGAACCAGGTTGTCACCCAGCTGCACTTCGACGGCGCCGTCACGGTTGAACTTGGTGTCGATGCCGACGTTCGCTCGGAAACCGCGGCCGTCGGCCGACAAGGCGGTCGAGCCGGGCGAGAGCAAGCCGGTGTACCAGAGGTACTCGGCGGCGCCGTTGAAGTTGACCAACGTCGAGGGGGTATCGAGATCGAACTTCGCCCCGCCCCGGAAGTGGAAGACGATTTCCGGCGAGTCGATGCCCGGGGTGAAGCGGCCCACCAACGAGTCGAAACGCCCGTCGAGTTCGAGGAACGGGTGGAATCGGCCCTCGCCGATCTTGAACCCGGGCGCCTTGGCGACCTGGCCGAAGGACGGCGCACCGAGCAGCGCGACCGTCAGCGCGATGAGCGCGCGAAAACCTGTTCCCCTCGACCAAGTCATCAGTGGTGTTTTGGCCTTAGCACACAGTGTGTGCTGACCAATCCCTTAAACGGAGACGTCACATTCACATCGTCGGACTGGCCGGAGGCGGCCGTGAGTCGATGGAAATGGGCGGAGGCATCTGGGTCGGATCTCCGGGCGGCAGGTAGTCCGGAACTTCGACCTCGACTGAGAGGTTTTCGTCCGTTCGGAATGCCAGCTGCCCGATGCACTGCTCCGCTTCGGCCCGGAGCTGCTCGACCTTCGAGCGTGCGATCGTCACCTTCGTGAATTCGTGTTCGGCGGTCGCGGTTTCCCGGCGGGCCACGGCTTCCTGCAACTGCACGTCGGATTGCTCGGAGATGCGGAGCAGGCCTTTGATCTGGGTGAGCTTCTCGTTCACGCAGTTCAGCTTCACGACGTCCTTCGTGTTGCGCGCTTCTTCGAGCTTCTGCAGCACGTCTTTGAGCGCGCCGCGCATGCGGCCCACCGAGTCGGCGCTCGTCTTCACCTTTTCCGGATCGGGGACCTTGGAGGCGTCAGTGCCTTCAGCGGTCGGAGCCTGGGCCAGCGAGAACGTCGCCGCTGAGACCAGGAGAACGATGATGGCTCGACGAATCAAGAAGAGGCCCCCAACCGCGTAAGAAGACGTTGAAAGGTACGGTCCCGAGGCATGTAAGTCAACGAGAGTACTGATGCAAATGCAGACGTCGTTGGGTGCCCGCTGCGCCCGCCCCGATTCACGCCTGCGACAACTTCAGGTTCGCCTCTCGCAGCCGCACCGAAAGCATGCGCGCGATGTTCATCACCAGGAACGCAAAACCGTCCTTCTGGCCCTTGCGGAACTCGGCCAGCCCCTCGGGTGAGAGGTGCAGCAGCTGAACGTCTGTGCGGGCGCGCACGGTGGCCGATCGGTACTCCTTATCGACCAGGGCCATCTCGCCGAAACACTCACCGGTGGTGAGGGTGGCGATGGGGTTGGTGTGGGCGGCCTGGAAGACCTCCACTTCACCTGAAGCGATCAAATAGAGCCCGTCGCCCAGGGCGCCCTCCGCGAAGATCACCCCGCCGGCGGCGATGTCTCTGGGGAGCAGGAGCGCGCAGACCGCGTCCAGCTCCTGGTTGGAGAGCATCTCGAAGAGCGGAGAGCCTGAGAGGAGAGCGACGCGATCCACGGCGCTCATTGTGCCACGCGTTTTCGCGAGCGCGAGTTACGAGGCGGGCGCGAAGACGAACGGGTACGCGACCGGCACGTCGGAAGGCGGCTTGAAGGGGAAGACCCAGCCGCGAATGGTCGTCTTGATGCAACTGGCGACCGCTTCGTTGCCCAGGGTGTTCTCTTCGATGTCGATGTCGCTCGTGCGGCCCGCCGGGGTGATGCTGAAACGCACCACGACCTTGCCCTTGAGGCTGGGGTTTCGTTTGAGCTCCTTCTCGTAACACTGCTGGATGGCGCCCTTGCGGCTGCGCACGTAGGCCGCGAGCTTCTCGCGATCGACGTCGGTCGAGTCGACTTCGGGGGCCTGCATCGAGACGCCGCCGCGCACGGTGGCTTCTTTCTTCTCGCCCAGGCCGACGTTGCCGCCGCCCGAGGTGCCCAGATCGCCGATGCCTGCCGCTGAACCGGCGGTGCCGCCCTTGGGGCCGCCCGCGGCCAGCGAATCGGCCGTCGCCACACCGACGCCGCTGGCGCCCGAGAGTGCGCTGGCCACGTCACCGACGCCGCTCGAGCTGCCGAGCACGTCTTCGAAAGCCCCGCCGGCGCCGGAAGAACCGATCACCTTGAGCAGACCCGAACGCGCGACCTTCGCCTGCAGCTGCGCCTTCTTCTCGGCGGCATTGGTGGCGGGCTTCTCAGCGGCCTTCTCGACCTTCTTGTCTTCCTTCGGCTCGTCGTCTTTCTTTCCGTTGTCTGCGACCTCGGTCGGAGGCGGCGGCTTGATCTCGACGGGCATCATCGCCTTCACGAAGCGGTCGGGCAGCTCATCGAGGGTCAGTTCACGCTCTTCGACCACCGGCTGGCAGGCGATGAAGGTAGCGCCCGAGAAGTGCACCACCAGCGACGCGGCCAGGATCATGAAGAAGAACTGATCGATCTGCTTGAGAATGCCGCCGCGCACCTCGGTGGGCAGCGCGACCTTGGGCGGCTCGGGGGGAGGCGCCACGAACTGAAAGAGCAACGAGACTTCGCCCAGCGCGACCCGGCCCTTGGAGGCGTCGGTCAGCGGGATGACGTAGGCGTCGCGGCGCTGCTTGGCCACGCCCTTGGCGATCGCGTCCTGGAGCGAGATCTCCTGGCCGTTGACCGAGATCTTCCCCTCCATCGCGGTGGTGAAGACCAGCGAGTACTGATCGTTGACGGCTTCGAAGAGCGTGAACGAGGGCGGAAGATTGGAGACGGGAACGACGATCGTATTGGTCGCGTTCTGGCCGACAGAGACCGGCCCTCGACGCTTCAGCGTCCGGTCTTCGGTGATCTTGCTGCCCTGAATCAGCGCGACACGAAGAAGCTTCAGGCCAGCCTGCGGTTGAGCCATGACTTTCCTTAGACAGCGACCGGCGGACTCGGTTCCTGAAAACCGCCGCCGCCTCCATGAACCGGAGGGACTCTCAACACTTAGCTCTCAGGGGAGCGGTACTCAAGATTCCTAAAAAGCGTCTTTTTCCACGCTCTTCTCGACCTTGGGCACGAAGGTTTCCGCGCGGTTCAGCTCGTCGAAGTTCAGGGTGGAGCGCTGCAGGATGTAAAACGCCTGCGGCTTCTGGATGCGGCCTTCGACCGTGATGGCATCGAGGCGAATGACCTTCTTCTTCTTGGCCGCCCCGGGATCCTGGGCGAGCGCGAGCGAAGAGAACAGGGCGATGGAGAAGAGAAGTCGGGTCATTTGTCGTCGTCTCCCAGCTTAGCGGCAGGAGGGGCCCTGGGGGCAGGGGCCGGGGCGGGTGCCGGGTCGTCATCACCCAGTTTTGAGGCGGGCTTCTTGGCCGCTTCGGCCGCCGCCTTCTTGGCTGCCGCGTCGTCGAGCTTCTTCTGTTTGGCGGCCGCGGCGTCATCGAGCTTCTTCTGCTTGGCGGCGTCGGCAGCGGCCTTCTTCGCCGCGGCGGCCTCTTCCTTTTTCCGGGCCGCGTCGCCCAGCTTGGCCAGGCGGGCCGCTTCGGCGTCGGCTTTCGCCTTGGCGGCAGCGTCGAGCTTGGCCTGCTTGTCGGCGGCGATCTGGTCTTCTTTCGCCTTCTTCGCCGCGGCCTCGGCGTCTGCTTTCGCCTTGGTTTCGGCGTCGGCTTTGGCCTGCTTCTCGGCGTCGATCTTCGCCTGCGCTTCTTCGGCGGCCTTCTTCTTGGCGTCTTCTTCGGCCTTCTTCGCGTTCTCGACCTTCTTGAGCTGGTCCTTCTTCTCGCGCTCCTTGCGCCGCTCTTCCTTCTCGATGCCCTTGTTGGCGTCCTTCACGTACTGCTCGACGCGCTCGTCCTTGCCGCCCTTCTCCTTGTACTGATTGAAGTAGGTGATGGCGGTCTTGTAGCGCTCGACGGTCTCGACGCCGGCGATCTCCATGTCGAGGTAGGTGACGCCGAGGTTGAAGGCGACGTCAGACAGGTCGGGGCGGCTCTTCTGCACCAGCTGGTACTCGGCGATCGCCTTGGGTGCCTGTTGCAGGCCGCGGTACGCGTTGCCCAGGTTCAGGTGCGCCACCGTGAATTCGGGAGCGGCGGCCACGGCGGCCTCCAGCTCCTTGACGGCCGACTCGTAGTCGCTGGCGTCGTTGAGCAGCGCACCGAAGTTGTTCCGCGCTTCGGCGAAGTCGGGCTTGAGCAGGGTGGCCTGGCGGAACGACTCGAGCGCCTGGGGGCGCTGCTTGAGCTGTAGCAGCACCAGGCCCAGCGCGTTGTGCGTGGCCGCGTCGTTGGCGTCGATGGTGCGCGCGTTCTCGAGCACCAGGCGGGCGAGCTCGGTCTTCGATTCTTTGAAGTAGACCTGCGCGAGCAGCTGCATGGCGCGCACGTTCCGCTCGTCGGCCTTGAGCACCTTCTTCGCTTCGGAAGCCGCAGGCTCGAGCTTGTTCTGGGCGAGCAGGGTGTAGACCAGCGCGTTGCGGGGGGCGATGGCGCCGGGGTTCTTCGCGATCGCCGCGCGCAGCTCGGAGTCGATCTGGGCGTACTTGCGCTGACGGCACTGGAGCCGGGCGAGGTAGTCCCACGCGGTCTCCTGCGCGGGGTCGATCTCGATGGCCCGGCGGTAATTGCGTTCAGCAGCGCCCAGGTCGCCCTTGCGCTCCTCCACCACGCCCAGGTTCGTCCACGCGTAGGCGGCCTTGTCGTTGCGGCTGAGCACGTCGCGGAACGCGGCTTCGGCCTGGGCCGTGTTGCCGCTGGCCAGCGCGCTCACGCCTTCTTTGAAACGAGACTGCGTCGAAGCATCGAAGGCGGGCGCTGCAGCCGGAGCAGGAGCGGCTTCGGCTCCCGGCACCTGCCCACCGGCGGCCGGTTTGATCACCTCGGCGGTGGCCTCAGGCGCGGTCTCCGTCTTCGGCGTGTAGGGAACCTCGGGCGTCTCCGCCACGGGCTTGCCGTCGTCTTTCGGAGCGCCTTCAGGCGTGGTGGCGCAGGCCGAGACCAGCGCAAAACCAATCAGCAGCAGGCGCTTCACTTGTCACCCTCGCCGAGCTTCTGCGGAGCGGCGACCGCCCGTTCGTTGCCCGTGACCGAACCGACCGCGCCATCGGGGAAGACCAGCTCCTGCGAGACCAGCGACTTGGGCTCCTTGAGCATGGGGTATTCCTTCGGACGGAAACGGTTGAGGGACTCGAGGGTCTTCTTCGTCCACTCGTTGCTGACCCGGTACTTCTTCGCTTCGGCCCACGCAGCCGAATACACCTCGACGGCTTTGTCTTCGAGGGCGACCGTCTGACCGGACAGGGTGTCCTGGTAGGTGACCACCGCCTCTTCACCCAGGCGCTTGATTTCGGGGGGCACCGGCGTCTCGAGGATGGTCTGGGCGAACCGTTCGAGGGTGTGACCCTTGCGGTAGAAGGCCGCGAGGATCCACTCGACGCGTTTGTACTTCATCACCTGGTCGTAGGCGTCGTTGACCTTCTTCACGCCGGCCTTCTTGGCGGTAAAGCTGTTGGTGAGCGCCTTGCCCGTGCCGCCGATCTTGATCTTGTCGAAGTCGGCGAAGATGTACTCGGCCAACTCGAAGCGCGAGTAAGCGGCGGCCTCGGCCGCGATGGGCGAGGTCTCCGACTTCAGGTTGCGCTTGTCGAACTCGTCAGCGGCGGCCTCGTAGGCCTTCTTCGCTGCGGTCTCATTCTTTTGTTTCTTGAAGGCGTCGCCGATGCGCTTCTTGGCGTCGATCACGAGCTCCGCCTGGGCGGGCTTGCTGGAAAACTTCTGCACGAATTCACTGAGCGCCGAGATCTCCTTCGTGCTGTCGCCCTGCTTTGCGTAGATGAGCGCGGCGCGGAACTGCGCTTTCGGGGCATCTTCGCTGCTCGGGTAGAGGTCTGCAAAGCGGAGGTTGGCGGCAGCCGCTTCGGGATACCTTTGCAGCGCCTCGAGCATGCGAGCGGTATTGGCGAGCGCGTTTTCACGATTGCTCGAGGCTGGGTACTCCTTCACCAGCTTCTGGTACTTCTCGATCGACTTGTCGAAGTCGTAGGCCTTCTCAGCGTTCAGGCCGACGCGGAAGAGCGCCGAGTCGGCGAGCTTGGAACCGGGGTACTCGCTGAAGATGCGCTCGTAGAGTTTCTGAGCCGAGTCGAAGCGCTGCACGTTCTCGTAACAAACGGCCGCGTTGTTGAGCGCCTTGTCGGCGAACTCGTGCTTGGGCTCAGCGGCCACCAGTTCGATGTATTTCTTGGCGGCCTCGTCGAACGACCCCTTGGCCATCAGCTCTTCGGCGCGCTTGAACTTGCCGCCGAGCTCGAACTTGGTGAGCTGCGCGTACAGCTCCGACTTGGGGTCGATGACGTCTTTGTTCTCACGCAGGCGGGCCGCGACTTCTTCGACGCACGACCAGCACTTGTCGATGAGGTGGCTCTCGATGATGAGGTTCGTGGCGAACTTCGCGACCTCGGCCTTGGGGTACGTGTTGATGATCGACTCGAAACGCTTGCGCGCCTCGTCGAGCTGGTTGTGCGTGTAGAACAACTCGGCCGCGCGGTAGGCGATGCTGGGTGACTTGTCGTCGCCCGGCTTGGCGCGCAGCAGGTACTTGTCGGACGCGTCGACCAGCTGCTTCTCGAGCGCGGTGAGCTCGATGGCCACCACCTTCTCGCCTTCGGGCCGGTCGGTCGACTTGAGCACCGGGTACTGCCTGGCCGTGCCGCTCTTCACTTCGAGATCGAGCTGCTTCTGGTTGCTGAGCACCGCCGAGTACGCGGAGTCGAGCTGGTACTTCACGTCCTGGCTCGAGTCGCGCACGTTGGCGTAGCGCTTGGCGGCGAGCCCGAACTGGAACGAGTTGTACAGACAGTCGGCCAGGTAGAACTCCATCTCGTAGGCGTTCTTCGAGCGGGGGAAACGCTGCAGGTAGCCGTCGTACGCCTTGGCCGCGGTCTCGAAGGCCGCCTTGGCGAGATCGAACTTGCCCTCCTGCTTGTAAACGAGGGCCTGCTGGTGGTGATAAATCGCCGTCGAGTACAGGCTCTTCTCGGCGAGCTCGCCGGCGGCCTGCACCACCTCGGGATCCCGTTTCCACTTCTCGTGCCACGGGGTGCCGGCCACGAACATGTTGGCGAGCTTGGAGCTCTCCGCGAAGGCCTCGTCGAGGCGGCGATCACGCTCGTACGCCTGCACGATGCGCTGCTGAATCTTGGGCGCGTCCTTGTTGAGCGGATCCTTCTGCAGCACCAGCCGGTAGGCCTCGATGGCCTCGGGGTGTTTGGTCTGATCGAAATAGACGTCGGCCATGCGCCGGTAGACTTCGCCCTCGTAGCGGCGGCCGCCGAGGCGCGCGAAGGTCTCCTGCGCCTTGGCCAACGAGCCCCACTTCTCGTCGACGAAGCTGATGGCGGTGTACTGGAGCGCCTCGTTGCGCAGATCGCCGCCGACCTCTTCTTCGCCCTTCTTCTTGGCGTCGGCCTCGTAGAAGTCGACCAGGTTCAAGAACCGCGCGACGGCGTCGTCGAACCGATCCATGCGGTAGTAGACCCAGCCGAGTTTGTAGATGGCCTTGTCGTAGAGCGGGTGTTTGGTGTCTTCGACCGCGTGCTCGTAGGCGTCGGCCGCCCGCACCAGCGCGTCAGACACGTCGTAGGCATCGAAGTAGTACTCGCCGATGCGCACCCAGGCTTCGGTGGTGAAGCGCGACTTCGGGTAGCGGGCGATCAGCTGCTCATACGAGCCGCGCGCCTTCTCGAAGTCTTCCTGCTTCTCCTGGCAGTAGCCCAGCAGGTACCAGCTGGCGTCGTTGAGCTTGTAGGTGGGGAAGTCGGTGAGCAGGCGCGTGTAGAGCGCGATCGACTTGCTGAAGTCGATGCGGGGCTCGGGCGGCGGCGCGATGTTCTTTTCCGGGTCGAGCTTCTTGAGCGCTTCTTCGTAGTCGCGCATCGCGATCGCCTGATCGTCGGAGCTGCGCTCGTAATAGAGCTCGGCCAGGCGGAACATCACGTCGGGCGTGTAGCGGGGGTCGTTCGGATAGCGGGTGAGGAACTCTTCGAAGGCGGCGATGGCGTCGAGGCGCTCGCGGCGCTCCAGCACTTCGAGATCGCGGATGGCCTTCTCGTAGCTGTTGGCCAGGGTGTTCCGCTTCTCCTCGTACTTCTTCTCGACCAGCAGCTGCACCTCGCGCTTGAACTCGCGCGATTCAGCTTCGTACAGCTCGAGGGCCTGGGTGAGCTCGTCGAGCTGGGCCTTCTGCTCGGGCGTGGAGCCCATGCCTTCGAAGAAGCGCGACTTGGGCTTGGCGGCCGGCGCGACGTCGGTCTTGCTGGTCTCCCCACCCGCGGAAGGGGTGGGCATCTGCGGCCCGGTGAAGCCGGCGTCGGGCGTGGTCACGCCCGCATCCACGG
>JANODF010000637.1:0-2165 GCA_031412555.1 Archangium sp.
CTCACCCCGACCCTCTCCCCTCCCGAGGGGAGAGGGAGAACAGCGTTACTTGCCCTTGACCAGCCTGGCTTTGATTGCGCCGACGAGCATGTCGATCGCGATCTCGTTGTTGCCACCGTGCGGCACCACGATGTCGGCCCAGCGCTTCGAGGGCTCGACGAAGGCCATGTGCATCGGCCTCACGTGACGAAAGTACTGGTGGATCACGTGATCGAAGTCGCGGCCGCGCTCTTTGATGTCGCGGGTGAGCCGGCGAATGATGCGCACGTCGTCTTCGGTCTCCACGAAGATCCGCACGTCCATCTCGGTGCGAAGCGCGTCCATGTGCAGCACCAGGATCCCCTCGATGAGGATCAGGTCGGCTGAGTTCACCGACAAGGTGCTCGCCTGCCGGGTCGACGAGACGAAGTCGTAGACCGGCTTCTCCACCGACTTGCCCGCCTTGAGCGCCTTCACGTGCGCTACCAGCAGCTCGGAGTCGAACGCGTCGGGGTGATCGAAGTTCACCTCGCGGCGCTCCTCGAGGCTCAAGTGATCGAGCGGCCGGTAGTACGAATCTTGATCGATGAACGCGACGCGCGAAGCGAACGCTTCATGGATCTTCCGGGCGACCGTGGTCTTTCCCGAGGCGGTCCCACCGGCGATACCTAAGACGAGAGGTGCGGGCACGGCGGGGGCGCTATCAGAAGTCGAATTCTTCGCCCAGTTCCGACACGTGCACGGGCAGGTGACGCACTTCCTTCTTCAGCTGCCCCACGAAGGCCGGCTTCAGGTGGTACAGCAGCACCTCACAGCCCCTCCGATCGAACTTTTCCAGCTCTTTGGCGATGGTCTGGGGCGTGAAGTGACCCGAGATGTCCGCCAGCGCCTGCAGCTGGTTGGGGAAGCTGCATTCGAGCAGCAGCACCTTGAGGTCCTTCACCTTGTTGAGGACCTTCCAGAACTTCTCAGTGGGGCCCGTATCTCCGCTGATGGCCATCGACACGTTGCCATCGGAGATCACGTAGCCGCACGACTCGACCGGGTGACTCACCAGCACCGACTTCACCGCGTAGGGGCCGACCTTGAAGCTCGACCCGGCCTTGAAGGCGCGCAGCTTGTAGACCGGGTTCTTCGCGGTGGGGATCTTGGTGAAGTCCGGCCAGAGCACGTTGTTGAAGATGTTGTTCTTCAACGTCTCGATGCACTCGGTGTTGCTGTGAATGGTGACCGGCGAATCGCGGCGCCCGACCAACACGTCGGACAGCATCGGCAGGTCCTTCACGTGATCGAAGTGTGAGTGCGTCAGCAGGATGTCGTCGATCTTCGCCAGCGCCGGAAGGTCCAGCATGCTGGTCAAAGCGCCCGCGTCGAGCGCGAGGCGATCATCGACCACGAAGCAGGTGCTCTTGCACCCGGGGAGCTCGCCACCGTGTGGCCCGAGGATTTTGAGTTTCACGGCTTTTAGAGTTCCCCGAACTTCCACTTCATCTCGAGGTAGCGGAGGAAGTCGAAGAGGCGCGCGGTGTCTCGCACGGTGAGGCGGTCACCTGAAGTCTCGACCAGGCCCGCACGCTCGAGCCTGTTCACCATGAATCGAATCGCCGGCTCGCCCACCGCGAGCTCACGGGGAAGATCTCTGACCGGAAAATCCACCTCGATGCCCTCCTCGCCCTGACGGCCCCGCGACTGGCAGAGCTGCAACATGTGATGAACGATGCGGCTGTTCGGATCGGAGAGCAGCAGGTTCTCGATCTGCGCGTCGGCGTCCGACAGGCGCTCCGCCAGCTTCTTGATCATGCGCACGGCGATCTCCGAGTTGCCCCGGATCATCGCCTCGAACGTGCGCGGGTCGATCACCAGCACACGCGCTTCGTCTTCGACCGTGGCCGACGCGTTGCGCGGCTTGTTCGAGATGATCGCCATCTCGCCGAAGAACTCACCAGGCCCGAGGATCGCGAGGACCTTCTCGACGTCGCGCACCTTCTTGGAGATCGCGACCTTGCCCGACTGGAGCACGTACATCTCCTTGCCGGGGTCACCTTCGCGAAAGAGAACCGTCCCCTTGGGGATGTCTTTGCCAATCCGTTGATACAGGGCTTCTTCGGCGCTCATTGATAGTCCCTGACTCTCACCTGCAACCGGGGGGGCGTCAATTTGAAGATCTTCACTTGGTCTTCAGCGAC
>JANODF010000638.1:0-1730 GCA_031412555.1 Archangium sp.
TTGGGCCCGCCAGCGGCCCACAGCGCGCCAGCGCCTCGCGCCTTAGCCGACTGACCCTCACCCCGACCCTCTCCCCTGCAGGGGAGAGGGAGAGCGGCGCTACGAGGCGCAGAGTCCTTTCATTCACAGCCCCTCACCCCAACCCTCTCCCCAGAGGGGAGAGGGAGGCAGTCAGCCTGGTTCGGCCACCCGCGCGCCGAAGAGCCGGTTCACTGACTCGAGCAGCTCGTCGGTCACCTGCACCTTGAGGTTGGTGTTGCCCACCAACGCCTCGGCTTCACCGGGCATGTGCAGCGCCACCGCGATCGGCGTCGCGCCCGCGTGCTTCTTCGCGATCACCGCCAGCTGCGCGAGCTTCTCATCGGTCGCCATGTCGACGTGCAGGCGCAGCTCGAGGCGTTTGACGCGCTTCTCGCGCACCTCCTTGAGCGACTGGATGTCGTCGACGATCAGCTCAGCCTGCGGGTTCTCCTCGTCGCGGCTCATCTGCACCGTGCCCGAGACCAGCAGCGCGTCGTCGCTCTTGAGCAGGTGCTCCCACTGCTCGTAACCGGGCTTGGGGCCACCCTTCCCCCACTTGCCGGTCTTCGGATCCATGAACGAGCGGCCGCCTTCTTTTCCGGGGAACACCACCAGCTCCACCGAGCCGGAGAGATCTTCGAGCGTCACCCACGCCATGCGTTTGCCCGTCTTGGTGGGCCGCTCGCGCATCACCGACACGATGCCAGCGATGGTGATCTTCTCGTCGCGCCGCGCGCGCTGCACCGAGGTGATGGGACGGGCGTAACGCTTGAGCTCCTTCTGGTACGCATCGAGCGGGTGGCCCGACACGTAGAAGCCGATGGCCGCCTTCTCGGCAGACAACTTCTCCTTCTCGGTCCACGGCTCGGTCACCGCGTAGTCGTCACGCGCGCCTTTGCCCGGAGCCGCGGTGGGCGCCAGCATGCCGAACAGGTTCGATTGACCGACCAGCGCGTCACGCTGCGTCGAGGCACCCCGCTCCAACGCGATGGGCACCGAGTCGAAGAGCTGCTTGCGATGCCGGTTCTCGAAGTCGAACGCACCGGCCATCACCAGCGCTTCCATCGTCTTGCGATTCACGCGCCGCCCGTCGACGCGCTCGCAGAAGTCGAAGAGCGAGGTGAAGTTTTTGGTCTTGCGCGCCTCGAGAATCGCTTCGATGGCCGACTCGCCCACGCCCTTGATGGCACCCAGACCGAAGCGGATTTTCCCCTCGATCGCGCCGAACGCGAGATCCGACTCGTTGATGTCGGGCGGCAACACCTGCACACCGGCCTGGCGCGCCTGGGCGATGTAGAGCACCACCTTGTCGGTGTTGTCCTTTTCGCTGGTGAGCAGCGCCGCCATGAACTCCACGGGGTAGAGCGCCTTGAGCCACGCCGTGTGAATGGTGATGAGGCCGTAAGCGGCAGAGTGCGACTTGTTGAAGCCGTACTGCGCGAACTTCTCCATCAGGTCGAAGACGCCGCCGTCGATCTTCAGATCCACCTGCAACTTCTCAGCGCCCTGCAGGAACCAGGAGCGCTGCTTCTGCATCTCCTAGGCCTTCTTCTTCCCCCTCGCGCGGCGTAGAATGTCTGCGCCACCCAGCGACAGACCGCCCAGCACCTGGGCTATCTGCATCACCTGCTCCTGGTAGACGATGACGCCGTAGGTGTCCTTCAGCGAAGTCTCCAGCGAGGGGTGCGGGTAGGTGACCTTCTCCTTGC
>JANODF010000639.1:0-2375 GCA_031412555.1 Archangium sp.
GATACGCCTCCACGCCGGGCGCGAAGTGCACCTCGACCATGCGATTCCACGGAGCGATCGCCACGTGCCGGCGCAGCCCGAAACGCCGCAGACCCGCAGCCGGGCCCGCCAGGCCTTCACGCGCTCTGCTCGGAGAATGCAGTCCGTCCGCGCCAATCAAAACGCCTGCCGTGAAGGTCTGCGAGTCGGTGGTGAGCTCGACGCCGCTGCTCGACTTCGTGTGGCCGCGCACACCGGTCTCGTGCAGCACCACGCCTGCTTCGAGCGCGCGGGCTCGCAAGGCCGTGGAGAGCGCGAGCCGGCGCAGGCCGAGTCCACCCGGTGCGGGGAGTTTGCCGACTGCCCGCACTCCGGATTCCTGCACGTAGGCGATGGAGTCGAACGGGGCGGTTTCGGTTCGGTCCAGGTGAGTGAGAACGCCGAGGCGCTCCAGTGCGGAGAGGCCTGAAGGCATCAACCCTTCACCACACGCCTTGTCGATGGGGCCGGGTTGTTTGTCGAAGACGTGTACCGACAGACCGCGTTGGGCGGCGCCGATGGCGGTGGCCAGACCTGCGGGGCCGCTGCCGATGATGGCGACGTCGAACTTCACCTGGCCCTCACCCCAACCCTCTCCCAGGGGGAGAAGGAGTTCCCGGGACCATTCTGGGCGTGTTCGCGAAGGACTTTGCGTAGTGCGTTCCCAGCGCTTCTTCTTCCACCTTCACCCGCACCCGAAGCAGCAGCGCGTTGACCACCGTGAAGACGATCGCGGTCAACCACGCGCCGTGAATCAGCGGCAACACCGCCAGCTCGAGCACCACCGCCACGTAGTTCGGGTGCCGCACGAAACGGTACGGGCCACCCGTCACCGGCTCGGCTTCAGGCAGCACGATGACTCGCGTATTCCACCGCGGGCCCAGGGTGGTGATCGCCCAGTAGCGCAGCGCCTGCGCCGCGATGGCCAGGCCCAGGGCGACGAAACCCCACGGCACCACGAAGGGGCGGGAAAACACCCACGGCTCCGCCACGCACGCGACGAGGAACAGCGTGTGGAACACCGTCATGAACCGGTAGTGCGGAAGGCCGTATTCTTTCCCGCCGCGAGCGAAAGCCCACGCCGCATTCTTCACCGAGAGCCGGAGCTCCAGGAGCCGCTCCAGACCGACCACTGCGATGAGGCCGGTGTAGAGATACAGGCTCACCATTTCAGCAGCACCAACTCGGCGCAGAAGCCCGGGCCCATCGCCATCATCAGGCCGATGTCACCGGGTTTGGCCGACTTCGACTCGAGCAGATCAGAGAGCACGTAGAGCACCGACGCCGATGACAGGTTGCCCACCGAACGCAGCGACTCCCAGCTGCGATCCAGCGCGCCGGGCGGAAGCTCGAGCGACTGCTCGAACGCCTCCAGCACCTTCGGCCCGCCGGTGTGCGCGACCCAGTGCTTCACGTCTTTGCGAGTCAGGCCGTGTTTGGCGAGGAACCCGTCGACGTTGCCGCGCACGTTCTCCAGCACCATGTCGGGCACGCGCGCGGTGAGCACCACCTTGAAGCCCGAGTCGAGGAAGTCCCAACCCATCACCTCTTCGCTGTCGGGATAGAACACCGACTCGGTGGCGATGACGCGCGGGCCTTCGCCTTCGATGTCTCCACCGCGGATCACCATCGCCGCCGCGCCGTCACCGAAGAGCCCGGCCGCGATGATGCTGCCGACCGCGATGTCGTCACGCTGCACGGTGAGGCTGCACAGCTCGACCGAGAGCAGCACCGCCGTCTGGTTCGGAAAACCCCGCAGCAGATCGCTCATGCGCGCGGTGCCCGCCACGCCGGCCACGCAGCCCAGGCCGAAGATCGGCACGCGCTTCACGTCGGGCCGCAGCCCCAACACGTTCACCAACCGCGCATCGATGCTCGGCGTCGCGAGGCCGGTGATGCTGGTGAAACACAAGACGTCGATGTCGCTCAGCTGCAGCCCGGCCTTCTCCACCGCGCCCCGCACCGCCTGCTCACCCAGCTTCACCGCTTCCCGAATCCACGCGGCGTTGCGCTTGGCGAAGGTATCGAGCCCCGGATAGTCGCCGATGGGCACCGCCAGATGCCGGCCGCGCACCTGCACCGAAGCATGCAGCGCATTCACCCGGGCGGGGTTGAACGACCGGTGCTGCGACCACAACGCCTGCAGCCCGGCCGAGAGCTCTTCTTGCGAGTGGTACTGGGCGGGGAGAGCCCGGGAGACGCTGGCGATGAGGGGAGACGACACGGTGACCTGACTAACCGGGGAGGGTGCGCTGTCCTGCTGCCCGCGCACATGCCTCGACCCGCGCGCCGGGCGCGAGCAGGAAGTGGCCCCAGCTGATGGTGTCGGAGAGGTTGGCGCTGAAGCTGCGCGTGTA
>JANODF010000640.1:0-27030 GCA_031412555.1 Archangium sp.
TGAGCTGAAGACCCATCTGGCCCAGGTCGCAGCGAAGAAGGACCAGCCCGTCGTGGTGTACTGCCAGAGCGGCCGACGCAGCGCCGCTGCCAGGAAGATCCTCGAGGAGGCTGGTTACTCCCGGGTGGTCGACCTCGGCGCGATGTCCAACTGGAAGTGACTCCGGCTTCAAGGTCGCCCCGCGTCGGCGCTTTGGCTAAGGAGCGCCCCATGGGACGCATCTTCGAGACCCGCAAGCACACGATGTTCGCGCGCTGGAACAAGATGGCGAAAGCCTTCACGCGCGTGTCCAAGGACATCACCATCGCCGTGAAGGCAGGCGGCACCGACCCGCACACCAACCCGGCCCTGCGCCGCGCGATTCAGAACTCACGCGCGGTGAACATGCCCAAGGACAAGGTCGACCACGCCATCAAGCGGGCGGCCGGTGAGGATCAAAACGACTACGAGATTCACGTCTACGAAGGCTACGCGCCGCACGGCGTGCCGGTGATCGTGGAGACCGCGACCGACAACGTGGTGCGCACCGTGGCCAACGTGCGCGTCGCCTTCAAGAACTGGGGCGGCAACATGGGCGCCACCGGCAGCGTCGGCTTCATGTTCAAGCGCATGGGCGTCTTCCGCCTCGACCCCACCGGCATCGACCAGGAGTCGCTGGAGCTGGACCTCATCGATCACGGCCTGCAGGAGCTCGGTGAAGGCACCGGCGAGAAGGGCGAGAAGCAGGTCATCATCCGCTGCGACTTCCACGACTTCGGCAAGCTCCAGTCGGCGATCGAAGCGCGCAAGCTGAACGTGATCTCCTCCGAGTCGGAGTACGTGGCGCAGACGCCCATCGAGCTGCCTGAAGACAAGGCGAGCGAAGTGCTCAAGATGGTCGACGAGCTGGAGCAGGACGACGACGTGCAGAACGTCTTCTACGCCCTGGCCTGATGCCCACGCTCCCGCTGTTCGGCCTGGTGTCGCTCGGGGTGCAGGGCGCTACGTTTTCCGACCTGCGCACTTCTTTCCCTCGTCAGCTGCGGTGATCTCTCCGGCCACGCGCCGGGGCATGGGCTCCGCGCTCACCACCCTGGCGCTCATCGCGCTGGCGTTGTTGCCCTCGCGGCTGGCGGTGGCGATGCGGGTGCGCGGTGGCTCGTTCTTCGAGCGCGTCACGCGGGCGATCGCGGGCACCACGCTCGATCTCTCGGCGGTCTTGTGGCCGATTCTGGCGGTGTTGGTGCTGGTGGTGCTCTTCACCGCCGTGGTGCCGCGCCGCAAGACGTTGTGGCAACACCTGGGTGCTCCGCTGTTCATGCTGCCGTGGTGCTTCGTGCTCTACGTGCTCACGGTGTTGCAGCAGGAGGTGAAGGCCGAACGCGGTGCCTTCTCCACCATGCAGGAGATCACCGCGGGCGCCGTGCAGACCTCGTTCGTCGAAGGCACGCTGGGTTTCTTTCGCTACGAGCGCATCTGGATTCCCGCGGTGGTGTGCGGCGCGCTCGCGCTGACGCTGCTGGTGGTTCGTCTCCGGGCGGCACGCCGTGAAGAAGACCTGCCGTGGCGCGGGTGGGCGGCGGGATTTCTGGGCGTCCTCGCCGCGAGCGCAGCGCTGGTGCCGGGAGCGGTCGCAGCACAGTCGGCGATCTCCGCGCGACTGAGCCGGGCGGGATTGGGTGATCCACTCAACAGCACCATCGAGACCACGATGGATCTGGTGCAAGCGCGCGTGCCGCTCGAGCCGCGTGAGCTGTTGCTGCAGCTGGAGACGTCTTCTTCGGAGGCAGCGGTGGGTGCGTCGCGCATGGGTTGGCCTCCTGCAGTGACTCCGTGCGAGCGGCATCCCCATGCGAGGCCGTTGGATCGCGAAGGTGAACCGGCTCCCGCGGGCGCAGCGCTGCTCACCGCCTTCGAGCGCGTGTCGGAGGCGCTGTTCGATCCCGCCGACGAAAAGGTCGCCGTGTTCCAGTTCTCGCTCGAGAGCTTCCGCGCTGACGATCTGCACGCGCTCAATCCCGCGGCGGCAAGGGGACTCGATCCGTTCGTGAACGGGCTCTACGAAGAACCCGGCCTGGCGAGCCGCAAGATGTTCCAGGCCGGCGTGCGCAGTGCACAAGGCGTGGCGGCGATGACCTGCGGCGTGGGCACCCTGCCCTACAACCTGAGCATCATCCGCGACCTCGAGGCCTTCCCGCTGCGCTGCGCGACGGATCTGCTCGCCGAGTCTGGCTTTCACGGCACCTTCTTCTACGGGTCGGACCCGCACTACGACCAGATGTCGCGCTTCTTCGCCGCGCATGGGGTTCGTGAAGTGGTCTCGCAAGACGAGCTGCCGGAGGGCCTGCCGAAGGGCGCGTGGTCGGGGCTGACGGACTTCGTGGTGTTCGATGAAGCGGCGCGCCGCGTGGCGAAGGGACTCGAGACGACGCCGCAGTACGCGCTGGTGATGTCGCTCTCGAATCACTCGCCGTACACGCCGCCCGAAGATCTGCCCAAGTCAGTGCTGGCGCGCATGGAAGCAGCCGTGAGGGACTCGCCCAACCGCGCTTCAGTGGACGATCGCCGCCGCCTGCTCACGCACTCGTACACCGATGCAGCATTGGAGCGTTTCTTCGCGCAGCTCGACACGCTGGGCATCGCAGAACGATCGATCGTGGTGCTGATGGCGGATCACTCGACGGGTGAAGACTACGTGTGGGGATCCGATTCGATCGAACACGAGACGGATGCAGCGAAGGCGCAGGTGCCTTTCCTCATCGTGATCCCCGAGGCGTTCCTGGCGCGGGTGAAGGGTCGCCCGAAGCTCGACGCGGCCCTGGCCGAAGCGCGCACGCTGCTCGACGCGACACCGCTCTCGCAGAACGACGTGCCTGCGTTGTTGCTCGCCTTGCTGAAGTTCCACCCGGGCCTGCGAGCGCTTCCGGCCGAGGCGCGCTGGCACACGCTGGGTGGACAGGTGACGAGTCCATGGTTTCAGCCGGGCGGAGACGCTTCCTCATTCCTGCTCGGCATCAACGGAGTCGATGAGCTCTACGTGTTGGATAAGAACGCAACCCGGGTCGGCAGCTACGAAGATGCGGTCTTCCTCCGTACGAAAACCGATCGAGCCCAGGTGACGCCCCGCCTGATCCCGGTGGCCTCAACCCTGGTGGAGACGATGAAGACCTCTTGTCTCCCTCGCCCTGCGAAGCGGGGAGAGGGTCGGGGTGAGGGGCCCACTACGGCGCCGTAATCGTCGCATTCTCGAGCAGCCGCGCAGTCAACAACCCCTGCAGCACCCCCATCACCACATCAAACACGAACAGAAACGCGCCCTGAATCACCAAGGCCTGCCCGACGCCGACCATCCGAGCGTCGTCATGAGCCAAGCCGCGTTGCCAGAGAAACGCCGCGGTCGCGAGGTAGCCGACATCATTCCCGGCATTCACCCCAAAAATAGTCGCCGACGAGCTCGACTCCCGAAGTGACTGCTTCGCATCGAAGCTGTTCGGATCCGCGTTCCACTGGCTCGCCAGCCCGCCAACCGACAGCCCCAGATTGACGGTGTTCCACAGCGCATTGCCCAGATGCAGCCACGCGACCCGCTCGTCGTTCGATCGCGCGGCACCAATCGCCCCGACCACGATGTTCCCCACCGCCCACCCGCCCAACACGCCCAGCCCGATACCCTGCGTCTGAAGCCGCTGTGCATTCCACGCACTCAGCTCGAACGGTGCAGCACCCAGCGAGAGCGACAACACGAGCGCAAGAGGCATGACGCTCACCGTAGCGACGTCACCGTTGCGCCGCTCCCCGGAAATGGAGGCAGGCCTTCACCATTTTCACCTGACGAGCCACGAGGCCACGCCGCTACTCCGAAGGGTGCGCGTTCTCCTGCTGCTCTGCCTGAGCGCCAGCGGCTGTCTGCTGCTCTTGCCGCCCGACCCGGTGATGACCTCGGTGCGAGACGAGTTGAAGGGCGGCAAGGCGAAGTGCCTGGTGGTCTTCCTGCCGGGCGTGCGCGACGAGGCGGAAGACTTCGACGAGAAGGGCTTCGTCGCCGCGCTGCGAGAGAAGAACCTCTCCGTCGACGTGATCTCCGCGCAGGCGACGATGCCCTACTACACGCAGGGCGTGCTGGTGGAGCGGCTGGGCAACGACGTGATCGAGCCCGCGCAAGCCAAACGCTACAGGCAGACGTGGCTCATCGGCGTGTCGATGGGCGGCATGGGAGCGCTGCTCTATTCGCACGCCCACTCCGACGAAGTGACCGGTGTGCTCGCGCTCGCGCCGTACCTGGGCAAACGAAGCATCACCAAAGAGATCCGCGCGGCCGGTGGGCTCGCCTCATGGCAGGCACCCGCGAAGCCCGAGAAGATCGACGTGATGGACGACGGCGTCTACCAGCGCGAACTCTGGCGCTGGCTGCAGGCGCTGACGGCCGGCAAGGAGAAGGGCCCCGAGCTCTACCTCGGCTGGGGCCAGGAAGATCCCTGGCTGGCAGAGTCGTGTGAGCTGTTGGGCGAGGCCCTGCCTGAGAGTCGCCGGTACACCGTGCCGGGCGGTCACAAGTGGACCTCGTGGAAGAAGGTGCTCGACCAGTTCCTGAACGACTCCAGGTTCGCGAAGAGCTGCGCGCGCTGATCAGCTCATCGCCAGCGCTCCGTCAGGATGAATGCCGAAGCGCGCGCGAACCTCGCGCAGCGGGCGCGGGAGATCCTCTTCGAAGGGCCAGTCGGTGAGCACGTTGAACGACACACGGCTTCCCAGCTCGATGAAACGAAGCAATTCTGACGGGTCGATCACGCCATGCTCCGCGCCGACGAACGTGGGCCCGATGTCGTAACCCAGGTGAAAGGTCATCAGCCCGACCATCACGAACGCGAACGCATCAGCACCCGCGATGGGATGCCGCGACGTCGCGCCTGCGTAGAAGCCCGCGAGCCGCCCCTCGCCCCGCGCGTCGGTGTCGAAGCCGGTGAGCACGTGCATCAGGTCGTGGTGCATGGCCACCTCGGGAAGGCTGCCCTTCTCGCCTGGCATCGGCAGCTTCCGTGACCTCATGTGCGTGAAGAACGCGTGGCCCAGCGTGTCGGGCGGCAGTGAGCCGAGTTGCTCGTAGCGCGCAGCGAGTGCGGGATTCGCGGGCCCGCGCCCCAGCGAACTCAAGAGCGCGCGCACCACGCCGAAGACGCCCTCCTTCTTCCAGACCACCCGCAGCAACGCCTTCCCGTCTGGGCTCAACCCCGCCATCGTCATCGTGGCGCGTTTGCCCCGGCCCGCCTTCGCGTGACGCACGATGCCTGGCCATGGAGTGCGGGGCGTGAGCTGACGGTTCAACACCTCGAGCGCACTGAGCTGCGCGTCGGTGACCTCGCTGCCGAGGCAGGTCATCACCAACAAGAACTCCAGCACCTCGCGTCTGCGCGCCGGGCCCAGCGAATCGAGTGAAGCGTCGGGCGCGGGCCGCACGCCCAACCGGGTCCGCACCAACTCGAGGAACGCACGTTGCGCAGGCGCGTCGCCGCCCCAGCGCTCCAAGAGGGCCAGCAGGTACTCTGCCTGACCCGATTCCCACTTCGTGTTCAGCAGCATTCGTCTCTCCTCGTGGCAAAAGCACCACCCATGAAACCGAAGAAGCGCCGTGACGCGGGCCGGGCCCGGGGCGAGCCGATCGTCGACGCCGTCTTGCTCCACACGCTGGAGGAGCTGGCGAGCGCCGGTCTGGCGGGGCTGAGCGTCGAGCGCATCGCGCAGAAGGCCGAGGTCAACAAGACCAGCGTGTACCGCCGCTGGCCGACCCGCGAGGCGCTCGTCTCGGCGGCGCTCGAGCGCATGCTGGGTGAGGTCTCGTCGCAGATCCCCGACACGGGCACCTTGCGTGGCGATCTGCTCGGGCTGCTCGCGCCCGTCTGTGAGCTCGTCGGCTCCGACCTCGGAAAGGCGGTGCTGCGGGCTGCCGTCACGCACAGCTCGTCTTCCAGCGTGAGCGAGCTCGCCGCGCACCAGCTCGAGAACACCTCGAAGCCGCTGCGCGCCGTGATGGCCCGCGCGAAGGCCCGCGGCGAATGGAGAACCGGCGCAGACCCCCAGCAAGTCGTCTTCATGCTGGTCGGAGCCGTCATCCACCGCGCGCTGCTCGAGCACGCGCCCTTGAGCCGCCGATGGATCTCGAACCTGGTCGACCTCGCCCTCGGAGGCGTGCTGCCACGCGGCTGAGCTGAACATTGCAACACCAAGTTGCAATCAAGCCTGCGGCGCGACGCTTGTCAAAAGGCGTGGATAGAAACAGGGCGAATTCGGCAATCCAATTTACATCGGAGGGAAATTCCCAGAGTGCGAGAGCCACCGACAACAAGGCATGAGCATCCTCAAACTGGGTTCGAAGGGTCCGGCGGTTCAGGTTCTGGAGAAGAAGTTGAAGGCGCTCGGTGACCTCGAGGGGCCCGTCGACAACACGTTCGACGCGCGCACCGCAGCGGCGGTGGTCAAGTACAAGACCGCGCACGGCTGGGAAGACCCCTCGCCGAAGGTCGGCCCGAAGATGTCGGCGATGCTGAACCTTCCCGGGCCGGCCAAGGCGAAGACGCCCAACACGATGAAGGGCGCTTCGTACAACTGCCGCATCGACCGCCCGCCGGCCATCGTGGCCAGAACGGTCAGCCAGTTCGCGCATCGCCGCAAGCTCGACTTCATTCAGCTGCAGGAGATCAGCGGCTACCACGACGCGCTCAAGAAGATCCCCGGCTACAGGTTGATCAGCTTCCGCGGCTCGAAGGATCACGGCGAGACCGGCGTGCTCGTGCGCAAAGACATCGAGGCGAAGTTCGCCCAGTCCATCGAAGCCGAGACGGGTTGGACCAACGTTCGCGGCGGTGTCGCTCAACCCCGCGCGGCCACTTCGGTGCGCGTCGCCGGCTGGCTGCGCGTCGCCTCCGTGCACGCGCCCCCGGGCATCGACTGGGTCAACGGCCGGCCGGTCGGTGGTGAAGCGCGCATCAAGTCGTACCAGTCGCTCACCAGGAAGCTGCTCGCGTCGGCCAACCGCCAGGCCGAGCGCAACCCCGAGATGGGCATGCTCATCGGCGGCGATTGGAATGAAGGCGCGGTCACCGGCGGGCCTGGTTCTCCTGCGTGGCTGGCGGCCAAGGCCGGCATGAAGAAGCACCCCACCGGGGGCATCGACTGGGAGATGTCGCGCGGTGTCAAGCTGACCGACTTGAAGCGCGGCCCCAGGCGTGGCTCGGATCACCCGTTGATCACCTTCACGGTGAGCCGCCCTCGTTCGACCCGGAGCTGAGGTGGTAGAAGCGGCCGAATGGCCAACCAGACCCGCCGGCACTTTCTCCGCATCACTGCGCTCAGTGGTGCCGGGCTCGTTCTTGGTTGTGAACGCACGCCCGGTCTCATCGGACTGGGTGAAGACGGCGGGATGGTCGAAGAAGGCGTGGTCGAAGACGCCGGCGTGGATGCGGGTCAGCCGCTCCCGCCCGACGAACCCGAGCAGCTCGCCGAAGCGTTCAACTTTCCTTTAGGGCTCGCCAGCGGCGATCTCGAGCCGACCCGCGGCGTGTTGTGGACTCGGTACGCCGGCATGGCCACCTTGCGGCTGCGGGTCTGGCGCATGGAGGCCGACGTCTATGCCGAGCGGGTGGCCGACGTGCTGGTCACGCCGGGTGATGGTGGCTTCGTTCACCTCGACGTCGATGGTCTCCTGCCCGGCCTGCGGTACCGCTACGCCTTCTTCGAAGAGAACGCGCAAGCCGAGCTGACCGCCCGCAGCGCCATCGGCCGCTTCCGCGCAGCGCTCGCGCCCGGACAGAAGGAGAAGATCGTCATCGGGGCCTGCAGCTGCACGCAGCAGGGCAACACCCCCACCCCGCTTCGGCGTGCCGGTGAACGCGACGATCTCGACGTCTTCCTGCTGCTGGGCGACACCTCGTACAACGACGGCGCCGACACCACGCCCGAGTACCGCACCCGCTGGGCCGCGAACCTGGGCAGCCCGGAGTACCGCACGCTGCGCGCCTCCACGAGCGTGCTCGCCACGTGGGACGACCATGAGGTGACGAACGACTTCAACCCCGAGACCATCGACCCCGCGAAGTTCGCCATCGCGCGCGCCTGCTACTTCGAGGCGCTCCCGCTGCGCAGACACACGACGGAGCCGGACCGCCTCTGGAAATCCATGCAGTGGGGCGACACCGCGGAGATCTTCGTGGTCGACGGGCGCAGCGAACGAAAGCCCTCCACGCGCTTCAACGGCCAGCCGCACCAGTACCTCTCGCCCGCGCAGTTCGAGTGGCTCAAGGCGGGACTCAAGGCGAGCACCGCGGTGTTCAAGGTGGTGATGAACTCGGTCCCCATCACCGACTTCGGTTTCTCCGCGCTCACCGGTGACGGCTGGCTCTCGTACACGCAGCAACGCACCGAGCTGTTGCGGTGGGTGGAAGATGAGGCCATCGAAGGCGTGTTGTGGGTCTCGGGCGATCACCACTTCGGCAGCGTGGGCCAGGTCTCCGGCTTCGGCGCAGGCCGGCAAGCGCTCGAGGTGCTGGCGGGCCCGGGTGCCCAGAGCGCCAACCCCATCTTCAACCTGTTGCGGCCGCCCCGGTGGGACTACGCCACCGGCACCAACAACTACGTCACCATCGCGCTCGACCCGATGACGAAGATCGCCCGGCTGGAGTTTCACGATGGCGCGGGCGCCGTCATCTTCGGCAAGGACTACACGCTCTGAACCCAGAAGCACCGACCCCTCCTGAACCGCCTGCACCGACGCTGTTCCAGCGACTGAAGGCCGCCCCCGTCACGGTGGTGTTCTTCGCCGCGTGCGTCGTGCTCTTCGCCGTGGCCGAGGCGAACGGCTCCACCCAGAACACCGTCACCCTGGTGCGCTTCGGCGCGGCCTGGCGCGGCATGGTGTGGAAGGGCGAGTACTGGCGGCTGTTCACCTCGATGTTCCTGCACATCGGCGCGCTGCACCTGGTGTGGAACCTCGCCATGGGCTTCACCTGGACCGCGCCGTTCGAGCGGTTGGTGGGGCCGTACCGCTTCGCGTTCATCTACCTGATGAGTGGGCTTGCGGGCTCAGCGGCCAGCGTCATCGGGCACGACGCGGTGTCGGCCGGCGCGTCGGGTGCGTTGTTCGGCATCATCGGCGGCAGCATCGTGGTGCACCATCGCGTGCTGGGCAGCTGGGCGGCGTTGTGGGCCCGGCCTGAACAACGAAGAAACCTGCTGATGATCGCGGTGTGGTTGGCGATCGGCCCGGTGATGGGCTTCGACAGCTTCGCGCACGGGGCGGGCATGCTCGCCGGGGCCGCGCTCACGTGGACCATGGCGCCGCTGAACCGGGGCAACCTGGGCGCAGCCATCGCGGCGATCGCCCTGCTCGTCTGGGTGTCGTTGCGCCCCATTCCCGGCTTTCACGACGAGTGGATCGGCCAGGAGAAGGCGCGCGCGGCCTTCGAGCAGAACGACTGGAAGAGCGTGATCGCGGCGACGGAGTTGATGGATGCCAACCCCCGCCCGGAGCTGGTGTGGTTTCGCATCGAGGCGTTGATCGCGACGGGCCGGGTGGCGGAAGCCGAGCCGCTGCTGGTGAAGCTCAATGGCCAGCCGGTGGCGGTGGCGGCGATCCGCGCGCGGGTGAAGTACGCGCTGGCGAAGTACGACGCCGCTCTCCAGGCGCTCGAGCCCAGCCTCAAGGAGTCGCCGGACAACTTCGAGCTGCTCAAGATGAAACTGCGCATCTTGCTCGCGCAGGGCCGCACCGCTGAGGCTGATCAGATCGCGCGGCAGATGCTGCAGACTGCGCCCACTTCGGCCGCGGCCATGGCCGAGCGCGCACGCACCCTGGCGTCGTCGTACGAGTTCGATCAAGCCGATCAGCTGCTGACCGACGCGTCGGCGCGCAAGCCCGGTGAGTTCGATGCACAACGCGTGGAGCTGCTGGCGATGCGCGGTGAGTACGACGCGGCGCGTGAGCTGCTGCGCTCGGTCTCGCTCGAGCCTTCGATGGGCGCGCTGCTGCGTTGTTACGTCGAGGTGAGCGACGGTCAGTTCGACGCGGCGAAGGAGCCGTGCGGAAGGTTGTCCGAGAACGATCCCAACGGCCGTGAACTGCGGGCGGCGATGGCTGCCGCGCAGAACGACTGCGCAGGGGCCAGAACGATTCTGAGCAACGTGCCCCAGACGCGGTTGGTGATGCAGATCGAAGTGAGCTGCCTCATCAAGGAGCAGCAGTGGGAAAAGGCGCAAGCGCTGCTCGACAGGCTGTTCGAGCCCGATCTGAACGAAGCAGAGACGCAGCTGCTCGAGCGCGCGCTCGCCTTCAGCCGTGATGGTGAGCGCCCCATGCTGCAGGGGCATCAAGCGGAGGCCGCGCGTTCGCTGGTCTGGCAGCTGCTGCCGGCACCGTTCAGAGAGGCCGTGCGCAGCCCAACGGAGTAGCCGCCCTCTTCTCAAGGCTGGTTCGGTTCAGCTATCCCTGAACCCCGCAATGAACTCACTCACGATTCGCAACCTCGAGAAGCCACTCGCGACGCTCCTCAAGGCGCGAGCACGCGAACAGGGCGTCAGCGTCAATCAGTTCGTGAAATCACTTCTCGAACAGGCCTTGGGCGTGAAGCCGGCGCCGTCGAAGAACCGTGCGCACTTCGAGAAGTTTCTGGGCATCTGGTCGAAGTCAGAGAAGGCCGCGTTCGATGAGGCCACCTCCGACTTCGAGCAGGTCGAGGGTCTTCAACGCTGGCCAGGTCGCTGACGCAGAACGAGACCGCGCGCTCGCTTGAAGTTTCTTCCCCGTCCTTCGTATGAGGCGCTCATGAAGGATGCCTTCGCACTCGCCGAACAGTCGCCTCGCTACGACGAACTCATGGCGCTCACGCCAGAGGCGTCCGTCCTCGACTACCTCGTCTTGCTCGTGCTCGTGGCGATGGGCACCGCAGGCGCCGCCGCGTTGGGCTTTCACCACTTTTCGAACGACCCCATGACGCAGCTGCTGTTGGTGGCCGCCGTGCTGTTGGTCGGGCTGTCGTCGCTCGGCTTCACTTTCAGCCGCATGCGGCGCTACCAGGCCGCGCCGATCGAACGACAGGTCGCCCTCATCCGCGACGAGACCGTCGAGACCACGGTGGAGAAGACGGTGCACTCCGCGCAGAACGGACGTTCTCGCCGAGTCTCCACGCGCGTGACCAACGAGTACTACCTCCTGCTGGAGCTCGAGGACGGTGAGCGGCAGTCGCATGAGGTCAGCGAGGAGTTGGCTCGCGAAGTCGTCACGGGCGACCTCGGCGTCGCCTACCTCAAGGCGGGCGTGCTGCTCGACTTCAAGCCCCTCAAGCTGCCGACCTGACCCGTTGAAGACGTCGCGAAGGTCTTCTGGTCTGGGGGAAGCCAGGCCAGCCGGCTTCCCAGGGAGTACCGGCTCTCCTGTCGAGAGGTCTCGATTCACCGGGAAGGCAACAAGCTCGTGCTCGAGCCCAACGAGGAGGCCACGGACGCACTCGGGTGGCCGCCGTCATTCTGGGAACTCCTGGGGACCCTCGACGACGACGGACTGGGTGTAAGAGCGAAGCATGAGCGGATACGAATTCTCCTGCGCAGCCGTCGCCGTGAACGAAGGTGTGGCCGAGGTCACGTTGACCGCGACCGGCAAGGGCCAGCGCATGGGCCCCGACTATTGGGCCCAGTTCCCCACCCTGCTCGAGCAGCTCGATGCCGATGAAGCGGTGCGCGTGGTGTTGCTGCGCACGGCCTCGGAGCACTTCAGCTTCGGCCTCGATCTCGTGGCGATGGGCGCGGAGCTCGCCGAGTTCACCGCGCCTGATGCCCGCGCGGTGTTGCGCACCCGGTTTCTTTCGCTCGTGAAGAAGATGCAGCGCACCCACAACGCGGTGGCGGCGTGCCGCAAGCCGGTCATCGCCGCGGTGCAGGGGTGGTGCATCGGCGGCGGAGTCGATTTGATCACCGCCTGCGACATCCGCCTCGCTTCGCAGGACGCGAAGTTCTCGGTGCGCGAGGTGAAGCTGGCCATCGTTCCCGACGTGGGCACCCTCGCCCGGCTGCCAGCGCTCATCGGTCAGGGCGCGACCCGCGAGCTCTCGTTCAGCGGCGATGACTTCAGCGCGAAACGTGCGTTCGACCTGGGGTTGGTGAGCGAAGTGTTCGACACGCCGGCCACGCTGCTGGCGGGCGCGCGGGCCCTCGCGGCGCGCATCGCGAAGAACCCGCCGCTGACCGTGCAGGGCATCAAGCAGGTGCTCAACTTCTCCAGTGAACGTGAAGCGGCGCTGAGCCTCGATGCGGTGGCGTTGTGGAACGCGGCGTTCTTCCCGAGTGAAGATCTGCAGGAGGCCATCGGCGCGTTCATGGAAAAGCGCGAGCCGGTGTTCAAGGGCCGATGATCTTCCGGAAGACACCGGTCCTCCCGAGAGCAGTCGAGGGAGTACCTCCGGCTCGGGCGGGCAAGTGGCCCCTCGACTGCTCTCGGGGCGAACGGTGGGGGTTGATCCTTGTCTTCACCTTCGTCGCCTGCGGGCCCATGGAGATGGAAGAGGTCGACGCAGGTGAGCTGAACGATGCAGGGTTCATCGAAGACGCCGGTCTCTTCGACGCAGGCGTTCAGGATGCAGGCGCGCCCGACGCCGGCAGCATGGATGCCGGAACACCCGACGCAGGTGCGCCCGTGCCGTGCACCGTCGGCCAGATTCCCGGCGCGTGCATGAACGTGAGTCAGTGCATGGGCACGCGCAGTCCCACCGCGGGACTCTGCCCCGGCCCCAGCTCCGTGCAGTGCTGCACGCCGCGGTACGCCAACAGCTGCGATCCCAACGTCGACGTGCAGCCGAACACCGGCCTCGCCTCGTCACCCGGCAGCGGAGGCTGCGCGTTGCCCGGCATGGTGCGGGTCTCCACCTTCTGCATCGATCAATACGAAGGCTCGTTGCTCGAGGTGCTCGACGGCGGCGTGACGCGCCCGTGGTCTCCGTACGTGAACCCCGGCACGCGGGTGTTGCGAGCGCAGTCGGCGCCCGGCGCAGTGCCGCAGGGCTCCATCACCCAGCTGCAAGCGGCCGCCGCGTGCTCAGGCGCAGGCAAGCGGCTGTGCACCGACTCCGAGTGGCTGCGCGCCTGCCGCGGCTCGGCCAACACCACGTACCCGTACGGCAACACCCGCCAGGCCGGCGTGTGCAACGACGCGCGCAGCATGCATCCGGCGGTCGAGCTGTACGGAACGAACGCGAGCTGGATCTACAGCCACATCGACAGCCCGTGCCTCAATCAGCTGCAGCCCGGGCTCGATCGCACCGGCGTGAACACCGGCTGCGTGAGTGAGGATCAGGTGTTCGACCTGATGGGCAATCTGCACGAGTGGACCGCGGATCCGAACGGCACGTTCCGTGGTGGTTTTTACGTGGACACCGTGATCAACGGGAACGGGTGTCTCTACGCGACGACGGCGCACACCGTCACGCACTGGGACTATTCGACCGGTTTCCGCTGCTGCGCTGATTGAGGTGAGGCCCTCACCCCCACCCTCTCCCGAAGGGAGAGTGAGTTACTTCACCGGAAACGGGTTGCGCTCCGTGAACTGCGCCTGGTGCCAGTACGGGTACGTCATCGGCACCGCGCTCGCCGCATCGAGCTTCGCGACCTGATCGACCGTCAACGACCAACCCACCGCCCCCAGGTTCGCCTTCAGCTGCTCTTCATTGCGCGCACCCATGATCACCGTGGAGACACCCGGCCGGCTGGCGACCCAGTTCAGCGCGATCTGCGCGACGGTCTTGCCCGTCTCCTTCGCGACCTCATCGAGCGCATCGACCACGCGGAAGAGCAACTCATCAGGCACCTGCGGCCCGCCACTGGCCGTCGCCTTGTTCTGCAGCCGGGTGACCTCGGGCATCGGCTGACCACGGCGCAGCTTCCCGCCGAGCCGGCCCCAACCCAGCGGGCTCCACACCACCGTGCCGACGCGTTGATCGAGCCCGAGCGGCATGAGCTCCCACTCGAACTCGCGGCCGACCAGCGAGTAGTACGCCTGGTGCGCGACGTAACGCTCGTAGCCACGCGCTTCCGACACCGCGAGTGACTTCATCAGGTGCCAGCCCGAGAAGTTCGAGCAGCCGAGGTACCGAATCTTCCCCGAGCGCACCAGGCCGTCGAGCGTGGAGAGCACCTCTTCCACCGGCGTGAGCGCGTCGAAGCCGTGCAACTGAAAGAGATCGATGTAGTCGGTGCCCAGGCGCTTCAACGCCTTGTCGACGCTCTCGAGCAGGTGATGGCGCGAGCTGCCGGTGTCGTTGGGGCCTTTGCCCGAACGGAAGGTCGCCTTGGTGGAGATGAGCGCCTGCTGCCGACGCCCGGCCAGCGCCTTGCCCAGCAACTCTTCAGCGAGGCCTCCTGAGTAGATGTCGGCCGAGTCGAACATCGTGACGCCCGCCTCGAGGCAGAGGTCGACCATGCGGGTGGCCTCCTTCACGTCGGCGCTGCCGAAGCCTTTGAAGAAGTCGTTCGAGCCCCCGAAGGTGCCGGTGCCGAGCGAAAGAACGGGGACCTTCAAACCAGATGCGCCGAGCAGTCGATGTTCCATGGGGCGAGCGGTGTAACGCCGCGCGGGGTCTGGTGCATGCCTCGCGCGACAAGTGGCATCTCGCTCGATGCGAACGGTAGCCACCGGTCTTCGATCGCGGTGGGCTACAACCACCTCCGTGATCAGCCTCAGCGAATGGGAGCGCGGCGGCACCTTCACCACCCTCCACGGACATCGCCTCTTCTGCCGCGAAGGCGGCGCGCCCACCCAGCCCGCGCTGCTGCTCCTGCACGGCTTCCCCACCTCGTCGTGGGACTTCGAGTCGATCTGGGCCGAGCTGACCACCCACTACCGGGTGATCACTCTCGACTTGGTGGGCTACGGCTTCTCCGACAAGCCCCGCACCTTCAGCTACGCCATCCACGCGCAAGCCGACCTCGTCGAGCAGCGGCTGCGTGAGCTGGGCCTCACCGAGTACCACCTGCTCGCGCACGACTACGGAGACACCGTCGCGCAAGAGCTGCTCGCCCGCGACACGCCCACCCCGAAGCTGCGCAGCGTCTGCTTCCTCAACGGTGGCCTCTTCCCCGAGACGCACCGCGCGCTCACCGTGCAGAAGCTGCTGCTCTCGCCGCTGGGCCCCTTCATCGCCCGCCTCACCAACCGCGCGCGTTTCGAACAGAGCCTGCGTTCGGTCTTCGGCCCTCGGACACCGCCGTCACCCGAGTTCCTCGAAGGTCACTGGTCGCTGCTCGAGAAGGCCGTGATGCCCCGGCTGCTGAGCTACATTCCGCAACGGGTGACGCACCGCGAGCGTTGGGTCGGCGCCCTGCAGCACGCGCGC
Organism: Archangium sp.; assembly: GCA_031412555.1. Taxonomy (GTDB): domain Bacteria; phylum Myxococcota; class Myxococcia; order Myxococcales; family Myxococcaceae; genus Archangium_A. The sequence continues at coordinate 15,345 of JANODF010000640.1, forward strand.
ATTCCCCTCAAGCTCATCGATGGGGCAGCCGATCGCGTCTCCGGCAGCCACATGGCCGCGCGGTACCGCGAGGTGGTGCCATCGGCAGACGTGACGCTGCTCGAAGGCATTGGGCACTATCCACAAGTGGAAGCGCCACGGGCCGTGCTGGAGGCGTACCTCCAGTTTCGGCGGGCAACGACTTAGGCGTTGCGCTTCTTCGCGGCGCGCATCGCGGCGTCGTACGCCGTCATGCCTGCGCCGTCAGACGACCACGCGTCGGCGGCGAAACCACCGTCACGCCAGTCGCCCAGCTTCACCCAACCGCCCAGCTTGCCGGGGTACCAACCGGAGACCGCGGCCACCTTGTTCGAACAGGCGACGGCTTCCCAGGTCAGGGGCTGGCCAGACTCGGAGTGCATCAGCGTGATCGGTTGCGTCTCACCGGTGAGGGCGAGGGTCTGCATGCCCACGACGCCATCGACGGTGTGCGGAATCACCACGAGGCCGGGGGTCTGGTGGCCCACAGGAGCGAGCACCGCCGCCTCCTGCGTCGTCGAAGGGAGAGGTGCGGACTGCGAATCGCTGTGCGTCAAAGTCTCGGGTTGGGTCATGTGATGGAGCACCCGTATGGGCTTGTGAGCCAGCGGTCAAGGTGGGGTCGAGCCTCACCCGGAAAACGGTGACGTTCCGGCCCTCAATGACCGCGGCGGCGGAACCAGAGCAGCACGGCAAACAGCAGGAACGGGGGGGCCGAGGAGCACCCACAGCCCTGAACCTCCCCACCCAGCGTCTCCTGGGCGGCGGCCACCAACACCGGCTCGGGCGCGGGCGTGCCGGCGTCGACCACCGGCTCGGGGCACATGTCGGCTTCTTCGAACGAGTAGCCCACGTTGAAGAGGGTGCGATCGCGCTGGCTGGTGTTGCCGATGGCGAAATAGAGGTCGCCGCCGCACGGCACGTCGAGCAACACCTTGCCGGTGAAGACGCCATTGCTCGTGGTGGGCACCACGGTCTTCTCGGCGTCGTTGATGAGGTCCGAAGGGCCGCTGCGCGCGAAGGTGATGGGCTGGCCCTTCGACGCGAGAATCTGCATGCGCACCACCCCGCCGCCGCCACCACCACCCTGGCCGGTGACCGTCACGCTCTTCGCGCCGCGCGGCACGTGAATCTTGAACTGGTACGGGCCGGGGATGGCGTTGCCCATGGTCACCTCGGCGAAGGCCGAACCGGGAATGCCGATGTACGGCCGCGTCGCGTTGGGCGCGTTGGTGACGTCGAGCACCTTGGAGCAGTTGGTCACGCCGCGCCCGTCGAAGGCGGTCTCCAGCTTCGCGCGCGCGTCGGGCATGGCCGGAAACGCCTGCGCGACGGTGCTGGTGATGATGCGCGCCGCGCTCTCGAAGTTCACGTCGGGCGGGAAAGACACCATCGCCGCGTAGAAGGCCGCGTCGAAGGTGGCGCCCTGGTCGGTGCCCAGGAAGTGCAGCGTGCGCGCCTCCCAGACGGCGCCGGTGAAGTGCAACGAGTCTTCGTGCGACTCACCCCAGAGCACGTCGGGGCAACGCGAGGCGTTGTCCACGTTGCGGATCGAGGTGCGGGTGGGGTCGATGCGCGGGCCCACGTAGACGCCCACGATGGGGTCGTTGCCGGTCATCGCGGCGATCAGGTCAGAGACGCCTTCGTGCAGCGCCGACGACTCGTTGTTCGAAGAACGCGAGTCGATGGTGACGATGGTGCCCCAGTCGGCGGTGGAGTGCACGATGCCGTGACCCAACTCGTGCCAGAGCACCGGCCCGTCGTAGGCGAAGTCGACGCCTGCGCCCTGGTAGATGACCAGCGCATCCGAAGCGAGCACCTGGGGCGGCAGGAGCAGGAACTCCATGTTCTCGCGCGCCAGGAACATCGCGTTCTCGGTGCGCGAAAGGCTGTTGCTCACGTACACGCCTGCTCCGTTGGGCTCGGCGTTGTTGAAGTCGGCGTCGCTCACGTTCACCCAGACCGCGGGCAGATCCGGCCCGGCGTTGCGCATGCTGAAGGGCGAAAAACCGCCATCGCGCGCGAGCGGACCCATGGAGAGGGCGCGCACCGCGTCGTAGGCCTTGTTCACGTGGTAGTACGCGTGCACCTCGGCGAACTCGTCGTAGTCGGCCGGGTTGTCGATGCTGGGGGCCACCGTGCCGGGCTGATCGACGGGCGGGTAGACGTAGTTGCCCGAGGCGTGCACGGCCGGATCATCGGTGGCGCGCTGGCGTTGATCACAGATGGCCACGTCGAAGTCGATCGGCCCCTGGAAGGTCTGGGTCTGACCGGTCGCGCGCGCAGGCCCGGCGTCGGCCTGGCAGTTGAACGTGGGGCAGCAGTTGAGCGCCCGAATGCGAGCGCCGGTCAGGAAGCCGCCGTCGAGGTGCTGCAGCTGCGTGGTGATGGTCGGCGTGCGGCCCACGCCCCCTTGCAGACCACCGGGGCTCGAGGCGTAGACGTTGGCGTCGCGCGCGGCGTGAGCGCGGTTCTCCACGAAGAGCACCGCGCCGTCGATCGCGTCGACCGCCACGTGCCAGCTCTCGGAGTTCTTGAGCGTGGGCACGAAGGTGATGAAGCCCACGTGCACCGAGCCGTTCACCAGGAACGCCTTCCGGGTGTAGCCGCCGTACGGCACACCATCCGAACGCAGCCAGGCGCCGTCGACTTCGTGGGTGGCGATGGCCAGCGCCTGGGCCCCGGTCAACACCGGGGTGGTCTGCACGGCGCCGAAGCGCCGAAGGGTCGAGGAGAAACGCACCACCCGCTGCTGCTCATCGAAGCTGACGATGAGCTTGCTGCCGTGGAGTTCGAGGCCGTCGACCTGCTGGTTCAAGTGCACCACCCCGCCCAGGCGGGTGCTGAGCAGCTTGCCGACCACCAGCTTCGAGCGCACGTCGAGGCCCAGCTCGGCCTTGCGGGAGTGGGCGAAGTTGAGCGCCGCTGCGCCCGGGTTGCCGATCATCGGAGGGGTGAGCACGCCGTCCTGGAAAGCGATGGGGGCCGCGGGCAGCTGGAACAACAGAGCAGAGACGATGGGCAGCAACATGGAGCAGGCCTGTAAGCCGGGTTCACAGGAGGGCGCAAGCACCCGAGCCGGGGGGCACGATTCGTGAATCGGTGCGCGCCATGAAGACCATCCCCTCCGTCCGCAAGTACATGACCACCACCCCGAGCGCGCTGCTCCCTGAAGACACGCTCGCTCACGCGCACTCCGTGATGAAGGAGCAGAAGATTCGTCACCTGCCCGTCTGCGAAGGCGACCGGGTCGTCGGCCTGCTTTCCGACAACGATCTCTTCCGCGCCGAATCGCTGCACGACGCAGATCCGAACAAGCTCAAGGCCAAAGACGTGATGAGCCGCAACCCGTACACCGTCTCGCCCGACGCTCCGCTCGACGAGGTGGTTCAGGAGATGGCGAGCAAGAAGATGAGCTCGGCGCTGGTGGTCGACAACCACAAGGTCGTGGGCGTCTTCACCGCCACCGATGCGCTGAGCGCCTTCGCCGAGCTGTTGCACACCCGTCTGGGCTGAAACCAGCCTGCGCGGATTCTGCGCCGCGGGCCCCGATACCCGCACGGCTTGCACGAAGCTGAAGTGCCGCAGCGCACCCGATCAGGGAATGGCGAAGTCGACCGTGCCATTCACGTGCAACTCGGGCCTCGCGAAGGTGCGTTGCGCCGTCGCGTTGAGATGGCAGCCTTCGCAGTCGCTGCGTTGCACGTGCGGCAACGGCGGCGGCATGCCGTGACACGACGTGCAGGTCGACTGCGTGCCATCCACCAACGTCCAGCGGGGAATGGTGAACTGCCCGCCACCCGGGGCGACGGTGTAGTTCGCGATGTCGTGGCAGGCGGTGTTCGCGCAGGTGGCGCCCACCCGGTACTCGGGCTGCGCGAGGTTGGCCCGCGCCACGCCGCTGAAGGTGACCTGGGCGACGCCGTCGAGGTGCTGACCTCCAGTGACGGTGGTGGGCACCACGTGGCACTCGGCGCACGGCACCACGCGCGCCAGACCCCGGCCGACCACGTGGGCTTGATGGGCTCCCACGCCGACCGCGGTGGTGGCGGTCTCCCCGCGGGTGTCGCGCGGCGGTGCCGGGTTGCCCGGGCTGCCGTGGCAAGAATCGCAGGCGGCCGTTTGGTTCACGTCGACCACGCCGTCGACGTGTCGGGTGCGATCGACCATCTGGCGCCCGAGCGGACCGGTCGCGTTCGGGTGGCACATGGCGCAGTTCTGCACCTGGGGATGCGGGCTCGGCGGCGGGGCACCGTGGCAGCTGGTGCAGTCGAGCGCGGTGGTCGAGGTCCACGCGGGAGAGCCGAGGCCGTGACAGGCGGTGGCGCAGGTCGAGTTCGCCGTCGACCAGGCGACCGCGGCGTTCACTTCGGCGCGGCCTCCGTTGGGGTGATTCGGAGTGGCCGGCGTCGCGGGCACCTCGTGGCAGGTGGCGCAGGGCACCGGGCGGGTCTGCGCTCCGCCGGTGAGGTGGCGCTGGTGCGCGCCTTGATCAGGTGACCCTGAGGCATCTTCACCGTGGCAGCTGTTGCAGGCCGCCACGGTCGATTGAATGACGCCGTCGACGTGCAGCTCGGGCCGGGCGAAGCCACCGTCGGGCGCGAGCACGTCGCTGTGGCAGACCGCGCAGTTGCCGGCCTGAGGGTGCGGGGATGCGGGGGGCAGGCCGTGGCAGGTGCCGCAGGCTTCGGTGGAGGAGCGGGGCCGTGTCCACACGCCGGAGGTGCCGCCGTGGCAGGCGGTGGTGCAACGGCGCGCGCCGAAGTCGTAGGTGGAGTCGGGGCCTGCGATGGCGCCGAAGGAGAAGGTGGTGCGGCCGTCGTTGTGGCTTTCGTCGGCGGCGGTGGCGGGCACGCGGTGGCATTCGGCGCAGGCGACCGGGCCGTGGGTGGGGCTGGCGGTGAGGTGGAGCTCATGCGCGCCGACCCCGGGAAACTCGACGCCGGTGTTGGCGAAGAGGTCGAACGGGGGCGCGGCGCGGTGGGTGGTGCGGGTGGCGTCACCGTGGCAGCGCGTTCAGGCGCGATCGGCGTCGACCGGCGCGGGGTCGCGCGGACCGAAGCAGCCGGAGAGCGCGACGATCAACGAGAGAGTCACGAGGCTCCCTCTCCCTGCGCGCGGGGAGAGGGTTGGGGTGAGGGGCTGACTTGATTCGAACACCCTCACCCCGACCCTCTCCCCCGCGGGGGAGAGGGAGACAGATGTTGCGGTTGTTGTTTGTGTTGTTGCGATTGTTGCCGCGCGCGCCTTCACAGAGCACCTCCGTGACAGACCGCACACTGCGGCGAGCTGACCGGATCCGTACTGCGCCACCCGACGGGATGCGGTGAACCACCGAGGGCACCGACCTTGTGACACCGCACACAATTCGTCGCCGGGCCTTGATCGTGACACGACGCACACGCGCCGATGTCGCGCCGCGCGGCCAGCCCATGCCCATTCCCCGCCGCGCCCAGGCCGCTCGCCCACCCCAACGGATGCGGGCTCTGCCCACCATTGACCGCGCCTGAAACGCCGCGCGTGATGTGACACGCATCACACTCCGTCTTCGCGTGACACGTCGCGCACTGCCCCGGCTGCGAGCGCGCCTCCATCGGATGCCTCGACAAGAAATCAAACCGATGCACGAACGTGCGCTCGAGCTGATCTGGATTGCGCTGCGCAGGTCCCAGGGGCCGGGTGGCGTCGTGACACGAATCACAGCTGGTCTGCGCATGACACGTGGCGCACTTCTCCGGCGCCGATCGAGCCATCGGCCCGTGCCGGCGAATCCAACCCGTGTCGTGAGCGAGGAACGATCGCGGCTCGAGCCCCCGCAGATCGCCGGGGGCATGACACCCGGTGCACTGATTGGCCTCGAACTGCTCCTGGTGGTGGTGGCAGCTCAAACACGTGTCCATCGGGGGAAACAGCGGCGCGCCCCCCTCCACGCCCACCGCCCCGCCGTGACACTTCACGCACTGGCCCTTGAGCTCGCTCATCTTCAGGTGCGGCTCGTGCGCGAAGACGATCTTCTTTCCCGCGGGAACGGTGGCCAGGGCCGGCCGCACCGAGTGCTGAAAGATCTGCTTGTCGTTCTCGTGACACCCCGCGCAGCGCTGCGCCGTGGGAGCAGACCAGCTCTCGTGCCCACCGGGCGACGACTGATGACAGCTCAAACAAGACAGACATTTCGGCTGCCCGGGCCCCCCGCACTCCAGCGTGGCCAGATGCACCCGATGGGGAAAGTGCGTGAGCAACCCGCGCGCACACGCGCCCCCGAGCAGGGTGACAGCGACGGCGATCAACACGGCCCTGCGCTTCATGGTGCGCCCGCCGCGCTCTTGGGATCGAGCTCCACCACCAACCGCGCGAGGCCCTGGGCTTCGAAGGCCGCGAACGGCGTGCGCATCACCGTGCTGGAGACCAACACCCGCAACCACGGCCGCGCCGCCCACTCCACGCTGGCCACTGCCGTCATCGACGAATCCACTCCGCGCACCGGCGTGTCGTACAGGAAGACGGCGCCGTCGAGTGAAGTGGTGATGGTCTCGCTCGCCCGGTACCGCGCGCCCGCCCGCAGTTGCACGTAGCCCGAAGGCGGCACCAGCACGCGCGCCACTTCAGCGAGCACCAACAACCTTCGCTCGAGCCCGGGCCACCAGCGCACCTGCATCTGCGCGCGCCCGCCGGGTTGATCACCTTCGAACAGCTGCGCCGCGCCGCGGCCCCTCACCTCGAGCGACTCGAGGGCCCGCACCGTCGCCTCGGCGCCCAGCTCGTGCCACGACGCGCCACCGAAGGCGGCCAGCACCGAGGTGTGCGGCAACAACAACGAGGGCCGCTGAAACGAATAGTCGATCGCCAACGGCACCCGGGGAATCTTCGTCACGTCGAGCCAGACCGCCGCTTCCGAGACATCGAGCGCCTGGAGATCGAAGGTCATGCGCGCGCCCGCGCCCAACCAGCTCAGCGGCTGGGTGGTGAGATCCGCTGCCACCACGCGCGAAGCAACTCCAGACATGTCGTGTTGCTGATGAAAGGAAAAACCCAACCGGCTCTCTTTCGGCAGCCGGAAAGCCACCCGCCCACCCGCGGTCACCTGCCCGGCCCTGTTCTGCGCCTCGAGCAGCAGCGGGTCGCGCAGCCCATCACCCACGAAGCCCAGCAGGCTGGCGCCGCGGGGCTGGTTCCAGCGCGGCAACGCCACCCAGCCGCCGTACACGTCGACGTCGAGCAGGCCGAGGCTCACCCCCAGCGTGGCGCCATCGAAGCGCACGTAGCGCCGCGAGCCCGGCAAGGTGAGCTGCCGCCCCAACTTCACCCGGAAAACGCCCCGCCGGTACTGGGCCCAGGCCGCGGTCACGTCGCCGTCGCCCTGAATTCCGTCGAGGGGTCCGGCTCGACCCCACAAGGCCAACTCGCCGCTCACGCTGTCGGGCGCGCCGGGCAGATCCACCGCGCCGAAACGCACGAAGCCTGAAAGAGAAACAGGGAACGCAGGTTCGATGCGGGTCACCGAACCCGGGGAGCCCGGAATCAAGGCTTGCTGAAAATACTGCGCGTACAGCGCCACCCGGGCGTCCGCCCACACGGCCTCGTCAGCGAGCACGAGGCCCGGCGCCAGCACGAAGAACAACCCCAACGCCAGACGCACTCTCACGGCGCCTCCCCAAGCAACAATGGGGCGAGCGCGCAACACTCGGCGAACGGATTGCGGCACGCGCAGAATCTGCGCCACCAACCGCTTCCACGTCATTGTTGCATCCGTTACCAAGTATTCTCCCCGTTAATGATACTGGCCCCCGGAGTGCAGTATCACGCGCCATCGTTGCGATCCGGGAGGTCGTTGTGTCTCACAAAATTTTCTTGGTGGTCGGGTTCGCAATGTCACTCATTGGCTGTCTGGGCCCCACGGGCCCGAGCGGCCCCCAGGGTGCGCCCGGCGAAACCGGCGCCATGGGCAACCCCGGTCAGAATGGAACCGACGGCACCGACGGGAACCCGGGACAAGACGGGCAGCCGGGTGACGGGGGACCCATCGGCCCTGCCGGCCCGCAAGGCGACGCGGGCCCGGGTGGCCGTGATCTCCGCTCCGTGGGCCCCGGCCTCACCGTGAACATCGTCGACGCGGGCATCAGCGACGCGGGCGTGGCGACCGTCGACGTGAAGCTCACCGACACCACCGGCCGCCCCCTCGATCGCACCGGCCTCTTCACCGAAGGCACCGTCAGCGTGTCTTTCCTGCTCGCTTACCTCGACGAGCGCGTCGATGGGCTGCCGCTCCAGTACGTCAGCTACACCAAGCGCAACGTCACCTTCGACGGCGGCACCTTCGTGCAGAACGCGGCCGACACCAACGGCGTGTGGACCGAGCTGGACCCGGTGGGCAGCGGCAATTACCGCTACCGCTTCGGCACCTCGGCCAACGCGAGCGCGGTGGGCAATCGCACTCACACCGTGGGGCTCTACGCGACCCGCACCTTCCAGACCGTGCGGTACGTCGACAACAAGCTCTTCGACTTTCGCCCCGACGGCCAGCCGGTCACCGCGCACCGCAACATCGCCACCACCGCGGGCTGCAACACCTGCCACACCCGCATCGAGGCGCACGGTGGTTCACGCCGCGAAGTCGGCCTGTGCATCATGTGCCACACCAATACCAACGACATCGATCCCGACACCGGGAACACCTTCGACTTCAAGGTGATGGTGCACAACATTCACCGCGGCGCTGACCTGCCCTCGGTCATCGGGGGCAAGCCGTACCAGATCATCGGCTTCGCCAACTCGTTGCACGATTACTCCGAGGTGGAGTTCCCCACCTCGATCACCAACTGCGACACCTGCCACACCGGCCCCGACGGCGCGCGCTGGAAGACCAACCCCAGCCAGGAAAGCTGCAGCGGTTGCCACGACACCACCTGGTTCGCGACCACGCCGCCTCCGGCCGGCTTCACCGTGCACAGCGGTGGCCCCCGCACCGACGCGCAGTGCATCGTGTGTCACGCGGCCAACTCCATAGAGCCCATCGAAGGCAACCACCCGCTGCCCGCACGCGACCCGAACAAGCTCACCGTCACCAGCACCATTCTTTCGGTGCCCCGGGTGTTGCCCGGCGCCCAGCCCGAGGTCACCTTCTCCGTGCAGGTCGACGGAGCCCCTCGCGACGTGCTGACCCAGCGCATGAGCCGCCTGCGCTTCGTGCTGGGTGGCCCGAACACCGACGTGGCACGCAACTGGGGTGAGACCGCGGAGCTCGCGCCCGACTGCAGCAGCCTCACCGACGGTGGCCAGTGCCTCTCGGCGGTCGACGCGGGCGTCTTCACCTGGCGGGGCCGCACCCCGCTGCTGCCGACCGATACCGGCAGCTTCACCGTGGGCATGGAGGTCTGCGCGACCTCGGATGCCGGCGTGCGCTGGTGCGCGGTCAACTCGGTGGCCCCTTTCGCGGTCACCGACGCCACCGCCGTGGCCCGCCGCCAGCCCGTCACCATCACCCAGTGCAACGCCTGCCACGTGCAGCTGTCTGCCCATGGTGGCTCGCGCAACAACCCCGAACACTGCGTGACCTGCCACAACGGCAACCTGGTGCTCAACGCGGTGGTGCCCACCGATGGGGGCGTGGTGACCGCCAACGCGGCCCACTTCAAAGACCTCATTCACGAGGTGCACTCGGCGGCGCTCTACCCCTCTCCGCTCAACAACTGCGCGAAGTGCCACACCCCCACCGGCGCGGCCCTGCCGTTGCCTCAAGGCGTGTTGCCCTCGCGCAGTGAGTTGCGCAGCTGCGGCCTGCTCCCCGATGGCGGCACCGGCGCCCCGGCCGATGGTGGCGGCACCTGCGTGACCGGCGCGGTGATGGCCAGCTCGGTGTTCCAGGCGCCCACCAGCGCCGCGTGCACCAGCTGCCACAACAGCATCTCGGCCCAGGCCCACGCGTCGCTCAACACCACCTCGTCGGGCGTCGAAGCCTGCGCGGTGTGCCACCAGGCGGGGCGAAGCGCGGGCATCGACTCCGCTCACGCCCTGCTACCCTGACCCCATGGGAAGCGCTGGCACACCGGTAGGGGCGGCCGCGATTCTCACGGCGCTGGCCGCCGCCTCACTGTTGATTCACCACCTCGTGGTCCGCCCCAGGCTGGCGGGCACCACCCGGCTCAAGCTGCTGCTGGGGCTGGCGGTGTTGCCTTTCCTCGCCGCGGTGACCACCACCGCCTCGGGCATGCAGCGCACCACCGAGCGCGAGTTCTGTGGCTCGTGCCACGTGATGGAAACGCACTTGAGTGACCTGGTCGACCCCACCAGTCTGTCATTGGCGGCCCGGCACAGCCGCAACCCGATGATGGGGCCGCACGCCTGTTACACCTGCCACGCCGACTACGGCATGCTCGGCTACCCGATGACGAAGCTCAAAGGCATGAGCCATGTCTATTATTACTACCTGGGCGGGTATCGAAATTGGGACCTGCCGAAGTTCCACGCCGAGGTGCGCATCGCCAAACCGTTCCCCAACGCCAATTGCAAACAGTGTCACTCGGGCACGCTCGGTTCGTTCAGCAACGTGCAGGAGCACCTGGGCATGCAGGAAGAACTCGAGAGCAATCGGGTCTCGTGCGCGTCTGCGGGCTGTCATGGTGTGGCGCATCGTTTCAGCAAACGCCCCGAGGAGCTCTGACGTGCGCCGCCTGCTCGCTTTCATCGCCCGTTGGCCCACCGAACGCGCGCTGCTGGTGGCGTGTTGGATCGGCCTGCTCGCGTTGGTCATCATGATCGCCGGCGTGGTGTTGGGCACCCCGCTGGCCGTGGTCGCCTCGATGTCGGTGGCGCAGGGGCTGGGCGTGTTCGCCTGCCTGCTGTTCGGTGTGTCCATCGCCGCTGATGGAGCGGCCCGGCGCGGCGGCGGCAAATGACTTCGCGCTCAGCGCTGGTGGCAGTGGCGGCGCTCGGGTTCTGGGGCTGCGAGACGATCTCTTCGGTGCTCCCCCCGGAGCAAGACGGCGGCACCCTCACCGTGCCCGGTGGTTATCACCTCGCGCGCATGACCCCGGGCCACCGGGCGCACCTCGCGCTCGAGGGTGAGCAGCGGGTGCCCTGCCGCGACTGTCACGCTTTGGCCGATGCCGGCTTCGCCGCGCCGCCGGTCACCATCTGCGCGGGCTGCCACGAAGCGCAACAACGCCAGCACCACCCGCTCGACGGCGGCGTGGCGATGAGCTGCCTGACCTGCCACGTGTTCCTCGCGAAAGAACCGGGCGTGCGTTTCGAGAAGTGGGGCTGCATGGGCTGCCACGCCGAAGCGCAAGGCCCCACGGCGGCCATCACGGTGCACCTGGAGCGCTGCGACAGCTGCCACCGCCCTCACGAGGTGCCCTTCACCGCGCCCGCCGACTGCACCAGTTGCCACGCGGTCACCCTGGTTCACGGCGCGGAGGGCGACACGGTCGCGCAGACCTGTCTGAATTGTCACCCGCCGCATTCGAAGGTCCCGGTGGCCAGCCAGCAGTGTCTGAGCTGCCACGCCAAGGCGCAGATGACGCTGGCCGCGCGTGTCTCGCCGCAGGCGCTCTTCCCCGACGGGCACGCGGGCTGCGGCACCTGTCACACCCCGCACACCTTCCAGAAGAAGGCGGTGAAACCGTGCACCAGCTGTCACGAGAACCGCCTGGTGCTCGCGCCCGATTCGCAC
>JANODF010000641.1:0-1950 GCA_031412555.1 Archangium sp.
CGTAGTAGCTGCCTGCTCCGAAGTCCCAGCGCTTGAAAAAGATGGCCGCCGGGTCGAGCGCGCGGTGGCAGTGCAGGCAGGTGCCGCCGGTGGCCGGGTCTCCGGTGTACGGAGGGAACATCGCGGTGGCCGGCGGAGGGCTGAAGCTGGAGCACGCGAACATCTCGAGGAACCGCGCAGCTCTCACCCGCTCACGGGGGAACGCAGAGAGCGAACCCATCATGGTCAACACGCCCGCGGCCGGCAGACCCTCGGCAGCCGCGGTGGTGGTGCGGGGATCGAATTTGTAGTCGCGCCGCGCCAGCAGGTACGGGTTGAGCGTCTCGACGGTGAACTCGCGCCACGCTTGCGGATCATCGGGCGTGGGGTGAATCGGATCACGCGGGCTTGCATCGGTGCTGCCCTTCCACCAATTGGTGGTGACGTCGGTGGCGCCTTGCTGCCGGCCCTGCCGCACGTAGAGCGCGCGCAGCCAGTTGGTGCCCACGGAGTAGTTGCCCACGATCAAGTCGGACAACGGGCGGTCATGCCACGCGAGATGCGCGAGCAGGCGCGCGGGCTCTTCGAACGGGTGACGCCGCTGGCTGTTGAAGAGATCGTGGTTGCTGCCTGCGCCCAGGCCCGAGAGTGGCGAACACCACACCAGGTTGGGGCCGCAGCCGCAGCCGCCGGGGATGGAAGGATCGTAGTAGCCGCCGTTCGCGATGCCGCAGTCGACCGTACGCCCCATGGTGTCCATCACGGTGGTGACTGCGCTGCCCGCTTTGCCGAGCACCGTGACCGTCGTGCCGGGCGCCCACCAGGGCTCCACCATGTTCATCTCGGGCGCAGGCAAATCGCACTGCGCACCCGGCGAAGCGTTCTCACCGACGCTGTAGAACGCACCGGGGTGCGCGGTGGTGCCTCCGCAGCGGAAAAGATGGCCCGACATGTCGCCCTGGTACGCGTCGCCTTGCGCGCCCTTGGTGTACGCGGGCACCGCCAGCCAATCGTGACCGAAGCGCACCATCTGCTCGTAGAAGCCGGGTGACGCGAGCAGCGCGTCGATCTCCGCGTCGAGCGCAGCCGCGCGACCCGCTTCAGGCACCGCGACCAGCGCCTCGTACTTGGAGACTGGCGGTGTGATGCCGGTGAGCGCGAGTGAGACGCGGCGCAGCACCCGCGTGTCGGAGAGCAGATCCTTCGGAGGATCGGTGGAGACCGGTGGTTTCTGACACTGGTCCTGAGCGAAGGCGGAGCAGGCGAACAACGCGCTGATCAACCCGAGTCGTGCGGCAAACATGTCGCGCAGTATGCAACGGTTGGCGGGTGCGCCGCGCGGGGGGAAAAGGCCGCACTGTGAGGTGTTCGTCCCTCGGTTTTGGCTACCGAACGGTCATGAGTTCGGAGAGGAGCAGCTGCTCGAGTTTCTGCAACGCGTCCTCGCCTTGTTCGGACTCGAGCGTGTTCTACCGGAAGAGGTGCATGAGCAGCACCTGCTCGAGTTTGAGCAGTGCGTCGAGGCGTGGCGTGGTGCCGCCGGTCACCGTCGAACACCGCTTCGTCTTGCCCTCCACGAGGCAGGCCCGCCGGTTCTTCGCTCCGGCCGGCTTCTTGTCGTCCTTCGTGGTGCGAATGACGGCCAGCAACGCGTCGATCTCTTTCGTGTCGACGAAGGTCGCTGTCGTCAACTTCGACTCGGTGGTCAGCGTCACTTCTCCGTCTTTGACGACGTAGGTGCTCTTCGAGTTGCTCTCTTCCCGCTCCAGCGTGAAGTCGGCTGCGAAGGCGGGGAACGCGATGAACACCATGATCAGATGTTTCACTTGGCCCTCACCCTGACCCTCTCCCAGAGGGCTGACTCTTGATCACAAGTCCTGAGGGTCATCGGAAGCTCTGCAGGCGCTTGTAGGCCTGCAGTCCTTCGTACTGCGCCTGGAGTCGACTCCAGCCATTCCAGAGTGTGTCCCA
>JANODF010000642.1:0-1696 GCA_031412555.1 Archangium sp.
CCGTGGGCGCCACCTGCCCCGAGACCGACGCCTTCCGCGGCGCCGCGTGTGGTTCGGCTCAGCTCTGCACCTCGCTCGACGCCGACACGGCCGCCAGCTGCACGGCGGTGTGCGACCTCGACTGCAACCCGGCCGATGGCGGCACGGGCCCGGCCCGCTGCACCACCGAGCCCAGCGCCCGTTGCGCGACGGGCACCAGCTGCCGCCGCGTCACCAGCACCACTGGCGCTCGCGTCGGCTTCTGCCTCTGAGCAGAAGCGGTTCGATGAAATGAACGAAGCGGCTGGCGGAAACGCTGGCCGCTTTTTTCATGTGAACGGCCCCTCACCCCGACCCTCTCCCCAGAGGGGAGAGGGAGTGCAGATCACATCTGGATGAGGCCCTTGCGCAGGCCTTCGGTGACGGCCTCCACGCGGTTGGTGACCTCGAGCTTGCGATAGATGTGCTCGAGGTGCGTGCGAATGGTGGCCTTCGACAGCGTGAGCATGGTGGCCGCTTCGCTGTTGGAGACCCCCTTGGCGATCAGCTGGAGGATCTCCGTCTCGCGCGCTGAGAGCTTCTTGCCTTCGGGCTCGGGCTGCTGCGTGTTGGCGGGCGTGGGCGCAGGCGGCTCACCGACGCGGAAGTGTTTGAGCAGGCGGCGCGCGAGGTTGGGCTGAATGACCGTGCCCCCGGCGTGCACCTCTTTGATCGCCTCGACCATCTTGTCGGCGGGCGTGCCCTTGAGCAGGTAGCCGGAAGCGCCGGCTTTCACCGCCTCGAGCACTTTGTCCTCCTCGTCGAAGATGGTGAAGATGAGGATCTCGATCGACGGCAGCTCGGCCTTCACCACCCGGGTGACGTCGATGCCGCTCATGCGCGGCAGGCCCAGGTCGAGCAGCAGCACGTCGGGCTTGAGCCTGCGCACTTCTTCCAGGCCCGTCTCGCCCGAGAGGGCGGTGCCGATGATGGTCAGCTCGGGGTGACCTTCGAGCAGCTTGAGCTGGTTCTTGAGGATCTTCGTCTGATCCTCCACCACGAAGACGCGAATGGGCGTCACGGGGCTCGGGTTCGTCAGGGCATCAGGGGTTTCCACGCCGACTCCTCGTCAATCAGGGACCAACCGGAACAGTGAAGGTGATGTGCACGCCTGCGCCCAGCTTGGCGTCGATGGTGACGTCGCCGCCGGCCTTCATCGCACGCTCGCGCAGGTTGATGAGCCCGTAGTGGCCGGGGCGGGGCGCGCTCGGGTCGAAGCCCTTGCCGTCGTCTTTGACGCCGAGCTGCACCGACTCGGGCCCGAAGTGCAGCTTCACGTCGACCCGCGCGGCGGCGGCGTGTTTGGCGGCGTTGGAGAGCAGCTCCTGCAACACCCGGAACAAGGCCAACGAAGTCTCAGGGGCCAGGCGGCCGAGCAGGGTGCCGCTCTTCTGAAAGTTCACCGGGAGCTGGGTGCGATCGCCGAAGGTCTTCACGTAGTCCTCGACGCCGTTGGCGAGGTCGAAGTCTTCCCGCATCATCTGCAGGCTGCGGCGCAGCTCTTCGATCGCCTCTTCAGCGGATTGTTTGAGCTCGGCGACCTCCTTCTTCACCGCTTCGTCTTTGGTCAGCTGCGCGACGTATTCGGACTGGATGATGAGGGAAGAGAGGCTGGCGCCCAGGCCGTCGTGGATCTCGCGGGCCAGGCGGTTGCGCTCCTCCACCACGGCGAGCTCCT
>JANODF010000643.1:0-3930 GCA_031412555.1 Archangium sp.
TCGACCGGCGGGCGCTCGGGCCACTTCGCGTAGACCTCGGGCACGTAGGCCGCGTGCAGCGCCGTGACGATGTTCCCGTCGGTCTTCTCGATCGACACCGAACGCGGTGAATACGAGTGCAGCTGCAACGCGAGCCCATCGGCGCCGCGGCAGACCTCCTGGTACGCGGCGCTGACCACCTGGTGGTAGGCCGCGTGTTGCGCCGTGAGCCACTGCGCGTCTGCAGGCGAGTCGATGTAGCCCGGCATGCCCGGGGTCAGCCCGTCGACGACCTTGCCATCTCCGTTCTGCAGGATGACCCGGTTGGTATCGATGAACGTGCGGGGAATCAGGCAGCGCGCGACCACCACGTTGATGCCCTGAGCCGACAAGGTCTTGCCCAGCCACGCAGCACCTTCGGGCGCGCCGATGTCGGTGTTCACGAAGAAGAAGTGCTCGAGCTGCTCGGGCAACGTGCTCTTCAGCTTCGAGACCACCGCGTCGTAGTCGCTCTTGCGCGTGGCGCCGTGAGGCACCTCGATGAGCAGCCACTGCTGGCTGCCCGGAGCAGCCCACACGATGACCTCGACCACGCCTGCGACGGATTGAGGGAGCTTCATGCGTACTCGATGCGAATGGTCTCCACGATGGTCTTCACCGCGGCCTTCACCACCTCGGTGTCGGGGTGGCGCACGATGACGTAGCCCTCGCCTTCGTAGTGATCCGACTTGGGCTGGCCGAGCTTCGGCAACCGCGTCTTCACCGCCAGCTTGCCCACCTTCATGTTTGCTTCCTGCACGCCGAGCACGCGCTGCACGCGGCCGTGACCGATGCCGCGCAGATACGCACAGCCCACCGCGTACTTCCGCTCGTACGGACCATCGAAGGCGTTGTCCGTCACGGCGCGGGCCCACGCCTTGTACATGTCAGCGTCGTGACCGAAGCCCATCATCTCGACGAAGTTGGCGCCGGGCGGGCGCGCGGCGATTTCGCCGATGGCCAGCGAGCCGTCTTCGCGGCGGAACCACTCCATGTGGGTGAAGCCGGTGGCCAGGCCCAGCACCTTGATGCACTTGCGGCCGAGCAGGCGCGCGTCATCGAGATCGACCAGTGAACGCGGCTGCACCACCGACCACTGGATCCACGGGTTCTCGGTCACCTCGAGCGGGCCGGGGTAGTAGCGGCTGATGTTCTCGAAGAGCACCTTGCCCTTCACGGTGATGGTGTCGAAGCAGTACTCGCGGCCCTTGAGGAACTCCTCGGCGAGCGTGGGGTTGTCGGGGCGGGGCTGCACGGCCTCGATGGCGCTCTTGAGCTCGTCGAGGTTCTTGATCCGCCAGGTGGCCTTGCAACCGGCGCCCGCGGGCGGCTTGAGCACGATGGGGAAGTGCACCTGCTTCACGAACGCCACCGCGTCGGCGAGCGAGGTGATCAACATGTGGCGCGCGCAAGGAAGACCAGCGGCACGCAGCGCGTCTTTCATGCGCGACTTGTCGCGGAAGAGATCGGCGGTCTTGGGATCGGTGCCGGGAATGCCGAAGAACTTCCGCGCCTCGGCCAGTGGAACCTGAAGCGGCTCGAGCACGCCGACGATCTGGTGGATGCCGCCGTAACGCTTGCGCACCTTCTCGCACGCCACCACCAGCTGCTTGGCGTCGAAGGCGTCGTCGACCTTCACGAAGTTGGCGAACGGCTTGGCCGCGGCGCCGGTGGGGGCCTTCTGGACCAGCCCAATCAACCGGACACCCTTCAGCTCAGCGAACGCCCGGGCGAAACGAAGGCTGGCCTCTGCGGGATAGGGGACGACGAACACGACGGTGCGCATGGGCGCATTGTCCGTCTGGGCGGCATCCGAGTCACGAGTTGTTCTCCCTCTCCCCCGCGGGGGAGAGGGTCGGGGTGAGGGTTCACCATTTCTGGGAGCCGGACCCCATCGCAGCACAGGTATGCTCCCCCCATGAACGTCGTCTTCCTCGCGCCCTCGTATCCGCCGGAGATGCAGCAGTACACGCGTGGCCTCGCTGAAGTCGGAGCCAACGTCTTCGGCGTCGGTGACTCCGCGAGGCAGGCGCTACCGAAGAGCCTCAAGCCCTACCTCGCCGACTACCTTCAGGTGCCGCGCATCATGGACGAAGACGACGTCATCAAGCGCGTCTCTGCCTGGCTGCGTGGCCGCCGCATCGATCGCATCCTCTCGAACTGGGAACCGCTGGTGATCCTGGCCGCGCGCCTGCGGGAACGTTTCGGCCTGCCGGGCATGTCGGTCGACACGGTCACCGGCTTCCGCGACAAGATGTTGATGAAGGATCGCGTGAAGGCCGCGGGCCTGCGCGTGCCGTACGCGTTCAAGGTGAAGAGCGAACGGGAGATCCGCGAAGCGGCCGAGAAGATCGGCTACCCGTTGATCTTGAAGCCCATCTCCGGGGCCGGCAGCGCAGACACGTACAAGGTCTCCTCGAAGGCCGAGCTCGAATCGGCCATCGCGGCGATGCGCCACGTCGAAGTGGTGAGCTGCGAGGAGTTCATCGACGGCGAGGAGTTCACCTACGACACGGTGTGCGTCGACGGAAAGCCGCTCTACGAGAACGTGGCTTCGTACCTGCCGCCCCCGTTGATCGCGCGGTCGAACGAGTGGGTCAGCCCGGTGATCATCACGGTGCGCGAGCTCGATCAGCCGAAGATCAAGCCGGGCATCGTGCTCGGCCGCAAGGTGCTCAAGGCGCTCGGCATGGGCGACGGGTTCACGCACATGGAGTGGTTCCTCACCAAGAAGGGCGAAGCGGTGTTCGGCGAGATCGGTTGCCGGCCCGGCGGTGCGCACCTGGTGGATCAGATGAACTACACCGGTGACGTCGATCTCTTCCGCGAGTGGGCGCGCGTGGCGTGCTGGAGGTCGTTCGAGGGGTCGACCAAGCGCAAGTACAACGCGGGCATCGTGTTCAAGCGCGCGCTGGGCCAGGGGCGCATCACGAAGATCACCGGGCTCAAGGACTACATGAACCGCTACGGCGACTACGTGGTGGAGGAGCAGCTGCTCCGCCCGGGCACCATGCGGCGCAACTGGAAGCAGACGTTGCTCTCAGACGGTCACTTGATGATCCGTCACCCGAATTGGGACACGGCCTACAAGATCGCCTTCGCCGCAGCGACCGACGTGACGCTCTACGCCGGCGGCTGAGCCAAACGACGACGAACCAACGAACCAACCCAACCAACGCACCCACGCACCCACGCGCTCCCTCTCCCCGAGGGGGAGAGGGTCGGGGAGAGGGCTTACACAATGGCCACCGACGACACGCAGGTTCGAGCGTTGACCGAGTTCTTCACGCGAGACACCGACGCCTCACGCTTCTGTGGCCTCGGCGCCGACGCCACCATCGAAGACGTGAAGCGCCGCTTCGGCGAGAACGGCGACGTCGGCCTCTGCACAACCCGAATCGCCAAGCGCGAAGTCGACGCCACCCTCTACAAGCGAAGCGACGTCGTCGAACTCGGCGGCACGACCTGGAAATGCTTCACCGAAGTCCACCTGCCCTCAGGCCCGCAGCAGGCCTTTCCGTTCATCGACGTGCGCCTCGTGCGTGAGGGCTACGTGATGGCTGAGCTCAAGGCCGCCGCTGTCGAACTCAAGAAGGTCTTCACCGCCCTTCACGGCAAGTCGATGCGCTTCGAGCGCGGAGGCGTTCGAGGCGAAGTGTGGGTGGAGGCGACCGGCGTGAAGGTGGCCAACGAAGCCGTCAACCTGAAGCCGTGTGCTGCGATTCGGGTGCGGGTCTCACCGATGCGGTGAGCTCGTCACGTCACTCTGCGAAGACGAACGAGAGTTCTGATTGATCTGCGAGCCGGGGCTGGAGCACCGGCCTCAGGTTGATCCGCATCAGCTCCCCTCTGGGCGCGGCGACCACGAACGTCGCGCTCATCATCGCGTTGGCCGCGAGCGTTCGGGGCGTC
>JANODF010000644.1:0-2444 GCA_031412555.1 Archangium sp.
CACGTTGAGCGCGCCGATGAAGCCGTTCTGCTCGATGCTGGTGACGAGCCCGGAGACGTCGCCCAGGTCATCACCGCGCGGGTTGTTCCGCATCGGCCGGAGGTATTCGATCTGAATGACGGCTCGCGTCGCCGTGTTGATGCGGCGATCGAAGTGCACCAGCGCGAGCTTCTTGCGCTCGGCCGTCTCGTCGACGGTCGCGGCAGCCAGGTCGCGCTCGAAGTCGGTCTTCGCGGCAACGGCCTCGTCGACGGTCACCTGCTTCTTCGCGGGCGGCAGGTCAGGGCAGCCACCGTGCGCGCCGTGGCCGTCCCAGTCTTTGTGCGCCTCCCACTCGTGTCCGCACGTGAGGCACTTGCCGAGGCCGTCCAGCATCGCCTTGGCGTTCTTCGGGGAGATCTTCGCTGCGGTCTTCGTGGCCATCGTGTTGCCTCAGGGTGAAACGGGAAGTGACGAGCCGAGGATTCGAACCTCGATGCACAAACAGGGGCGATCAACTCCCTGCAGCCGCTCTGCCGAATTGGCGTAGCTCGTCGAATCGCGCGGGCTTTCCCCGCGCACGTCGCGCATGGCGGCGGTCCTCCTGTCGGTCAGCCAGCCTTGAGCAACTCCTCCACGTTGCTCACGTCGATCTCCCGCTTCGCGTCGGCGAAGTCGGTGCGGAAGTCGACGGCATCGAGGCTCGCGGCGTACGCATTGCCGATGCGCGTGAAGAACTCTTCGCGCTGGTTGCCGGTGAAGTCCGCGAAGCCGGGCGGCGCCTCGACTTCGAACTTGTGTGTGGTGGTCAGGGAAACTTCGGCGGTGATCTTCAGCTTCATGCGGTGCTCCTGGTGGGGAAGGGAAAGTGCGGTGCCGCCTGCCCGGGGGTCAGCAAGCCGACGGCACCGCGGTACGTCAGAAGGCCGCGTCGCCAGCGGGCGGCGGGCCGTCAGCGGCCGGGGGCGGCGCATCGCTGATGCCCAGCTCGGCGTTGATCGCCTTGAGCAGGATCTCCTCGCGCGCGTGCCAGTTCGCCTTGCTCGGGTCAGCCAACGTCCGCTCGCAGCCGCGCTTGTAGAACTCCAGGTCCTGCTTCGACGCACCAGCGACCGGCGTGCCCTTGCTGCGGCCGTAGTTCGGGAAGATGGCGCCGCCGCCGCTCGCTCCCGATGCCGCAGCAGCAGGGCGCGGCTTCGCCAGGATGGCGATCATCTTGTCGAAGGACTCCTGCAGCTTCGCCTGCCCGGCCTGAATGCCGTCGAGCTTCGTCACCAGCTTCGCCATCGCCTCGGATCTCGCTGCTTCACTCATGCGCCATCTCCTCGTGCCTCTCGTGCTTCGTGGGTGCTTCGAATTGGAAGCCGGGCGCTTCGCTGACTTCAAAGCGTTCGCGCACCACTGCCATGAACAGCTGCATCTCTTCGGGCGCGCAGTCGGCGGATAAACATGCACGCGCGGTCTTCGAGAATTCCTCCCACCACAGGAGCGACACGTCGCATTTGAGCGCGGCGTATTTGCACGCGGTAAGGATGGCGATGGGGTTGCCCTGGCGCAGCGTTACCTTCGGGCGCACGACGAACGTCATCTGGTCGCTCATCGCTTCACCTTCGCGGCCTTGAGCAGCGCCTGTTCGGCCGCATTCATCAGCGTGTCGAACTCCTCTTGGGTCAGCTCTCCGTCCGCATCCCACGTTGCGTGGTGATGCAGATCCTGAAGCGCGCCCACTGCCTCGTTGAGCAGATCGCGGAGCTGCTTCGCCTTGGGCGGTGGGTCCGCCTTCTTCTGGTGTGCCACGCCCGCGTCGAAGCCACGCTTGAAGGCCTCCTCGACGCCGCGCTTGATCGCGCCCTCGATGCCTCCGAACCCTGCGGCGCTCAAAACGGAATCTCCTCGGGCTTGGTGGCGGTGATGGGCGCTGCTTTCGGAGTGGGCGCGGCGGGGTCAGGGCGGCCCTCAGCGATCGCGTCTTCCCGCGCGGCCGTCGCCGCCTTCTCGCGGCACGCGGCGCAGTGCAGGACGCCGGCCGTGCGAGGCACGCGCTCATTGTCCCAGTCCAACGGAACCACCGTGCCGCACGGGCAGATCAGCGCCGCCGAAGCGCTCGGCATGTCGGGCTCCGAGTGGCTATAGCGAAAGCTGATTCCCGCCTTCCGGCACTCCTCTCGCGCGGCCTCGAGCTTCGTCTCAAACTCCTCCTGCTCGGCCTTCACTGCGTAGAACTTCGCCAGAGCAGCGCACGCACGGCCCTTCCAGTTCTTCGCGTTCTCTTGCGCGCTCACTTCGCGGCCTGCTGGGCGAGGATGGTCTTCCGCGCCTTGAACACGGGCGTCAGCTCGGCAACGTCCGCGTTCGGCAGCTTCTTGACGCGGCCCCAGTGCGAGTCGAGCTCGGCCACGTTCGCGCTCGTCTCGAAGAGCGCACGCAGCAGGCCCTTCTCCTTCTCCACCTCGTCAGCGGGCATC
>JANODF010000645.1:0-1655 GCA_031412555.1 Archangium sp.
GCGGGGCCGGGATGGTCACGCGGCTACACTCAGCCAGTGGAAACCAGAATGGTCGCACTGGCAGCGCAGGTGTATGGGCTGCTTCAGCTCACACTCGATCTGCACCGAGCGTACGAAGAGGTTTCGATTCAGGTCAGCAGCGAGGAGGGGGTGCCTTTGGGCGCTTTGCGTACGTCTAGAGCTCTCCGGGAAAGAATCGTCCAACCCAAAGTGCCGCCGCTCGAAGAGGCGCGAAGGCTGGCGACCGAAGACACGCTCGACGACATCCTGATCCCAGTCGTTGTTGCAGGCACTCCCGTTCCGATGGGCCCCGTACTCAGGACTGATAGCAACAGCCCGAGCCCGCTGATTCGGAGCCGCTGATACCGCGAGATTGTGCATTCAGCTCACCTCCGCCGCACCTCTAAACCGGTCGTCGATCGTGAGCTTCTCGCTCCCCTGGTAGGCCTCAAGAACACGCGGCCCCTACATCACGGTGCCGGTATTTGCGAACGAGGTGAAAGAGCTTCGAAGCGCGGTAGCGGCTCTAGAAGAAGGATTCGCAGACTGCAGTGACTGAGGCTGCGTCGCGTCCACTGCGCCTTTGTGTGAGGGCTCCGAAGACAGACCAGCGTGATGCCATCTTGATTGGATCGCATTCAGTCGACGTGTCAGCCTTGCGAGCGCTTGCACCCTGCAGAAGGGACGCCGCGGTCTTCGAGCAGACGGCTGAACAAACTCGCGCCATCTCGATAGCCGTCGCGGAGGCGGCATCCGGCGCATCGCAGCTCGAATCGCTGGGGCCGAGTGAGCTTCAGCGTGAGACCCGCGCGCACGGGATGCAACCCGTCTCGAAGGAGGCGGCTGCCACTACAGCTTCTTCCAGATTGGGACTTGGCCGCCGTTTGTCTCGGGGGCTCGGAGAATGACGGGGTCGCTCTCATCGATCGAGAACCCGTGCTTCATGAAGATCGCCGCGCGTTGACGATCAGCACCGTAGGCTCGAATGCACGTCAGACCCTTCGAAAGGGCATAGGCTGACAGCCGACGGATGACTTCCGCGCAGATTCCATTTCCGATCCCTGGCCCTATCTGGCCGGGCTCGAGCGGTGGGCGCTGCCACGGCGCCCGCGGATTCATCAGCGCGAGGTCGTTCAGCAGGAGTGAGTCGTCATAGACGGCGGCGAGCTGCAGCTGGATCGGTGACACGCCGCCAAGTTCGCCTCGAACGTGGATCTGGTTGTGCCTCGAGCCGATGGTCTCCGCAAACGTCGGATCGTGGCCCCAGTCCGCAAATGTCCCCCGCGTTGCCCCAGTGGATGCCGGTGGTCGTGTGGAAGGTGCAGAAGGCGACGGTGGATATCGACGTAGCTGATCGTGTTGTAGGCCGGAAGGTCGGCCGATCGGGTTGCGTCCCGCGACTTGAGGACGCTCCATTCGAGAGGGCGCCCGATGACACGTTCAATCTCGTCTACGGGTACCAAGCGGAGAAGGGTCGCATCATCGTCCTCGTGCAGAGCCGGTAGGACCTTCTCAAGGCGCTTCCGGGTGTTCATCGTCGCCATGCGCACAATACGGACTGAGTGAGGTCGAAACGCAAGCGTGCTCGCCCGGACGCTCACCGAGGCGTCTGACGTCACCGCGACGAGCTCGATGTCGAGCCAGGTGGCATCGGG
>JANODF010000646.1:0-2480 GCA_031412555.1 Archangium sp.
CGGGTCGGTGCCCGCGTCGGGACACGCGTTCGAGCCAGGGCACCCGTTCTCACCGACACAGGCCGTGTTGAGGCCGCTCACGTCGGGCGTGTTGCACTGACCGCAGTTGTTGAGCCGGCCGCCGCTGCAGTTGACGACCTCGCGGCCCGCGCAGGCGTACGTGCCGCAGGGTTCGCAGGGCTCTCCGGGTTGGTGCTCCAGGAGCGTGCAACCACCGCAGGCGTTGGTGACGCCTTCGTCGACCTGGCCGTTGCAGTCGTTGTCATCGCCGTCGCACAACTCGCTCTCGGGGATGATCTCGCCTTCGCAGACGCCGAGCTTGCCGGCCGCCCTGCAGAGCGCCGAGCCCTTGCGGCAGACGCCCACGGTGTCGGTGCCCGTGGGCCCGCTGTAGCAGGAGTACATCTTTCCCGGCTCGCACTCGGCCTTCTGCGCCGTGCCGCACGCCGCGACGAAGGCGGCGAAACACAGCAGTCCGAGGCGGAAACGGGGCATCCCGGCCATGATCAACGGCACGGGCAGACTGCGCAAGTGCACGGCCAAATCAGGAGGGCCAGCGGCCAGCCTCCAGCAGGCTGCATTGATCAGGATCACCGCCATGGGGGCGACTGCGTGATCCACCGCGCCGCGCTTCCACTGGGCTGGGTCACCCGGCTGCGGGCCCTCGAACGCTGAGGCTGGAACCCATTTTCCCAGCGTGGTGTCCGTGCCTCCATGAGCACCCGCCGCGCACTCCGAGTCGCGCTCATTCAAGCTGGCCGCATCGTCGAAGACCGCACCTTCACCGGGCGCACGAAGATCACCGTCGGCACCGATGCGAAGAGCACCTTCCTGGTTCCCCTGGCGGAGGTGCCGGTCACCACCGCGGTGTTCGATCTCACCAGACAAGGCACCGCGCTGATCTTCGACGCCAACACGCAAGGCCGGGTCTCCCTCGATGGAGCCGATGCGCCGCTGCACGCGTACGTCGGCCGAGCCACTGCGCACGGCTCGAAGCTCTCGTTGGCGTTGCCTGAAGACGCGAAGGGCCGGGTGTCGATCGGTGAAGTCTCGCTGCTCTTTCAGTTCGTCGACCCGCCGAAGACGCCCGTGGCCGCGGAGCTTCCGAAGGGGGCACGCGGTCTCGTCGCGCAGCTCGATCGTTCTTTCATCGTGATTCTGGCCGTGTCGATCGGCGCGCACTTCGCGGGTGCGGGCTATCTCTCCTCGCAACCCGTTCCCGACGAGCACGACCTCACCATCGAAGAGATGAACGTCGATCGGTGGGCCAGCGTGCTGATGCCGCTGCCCAAACCGCCGAAGTCGAGCGAGCCCGAGAGGCCCACCGTCGCCGAGGCGCCGAAGCCGAAGAACACCGAACCCACCAGGCCCAGCACGCCGCTCACCGCCGAAGCGCTCAAGAAGCGGGTGCGCACCATGGGAATGATGGGCGTCATCGGCTCGCGCGGTGACGGCCAGAGCGGCTTCGGAGACATCTTGAAAGACACCGGCGTGAGGGAGATCGCCGAAGCGCTGCGGGGCACTCAGCCCGGTGTGGCAGTGGCATCGGTGGAAGATGCGACCGCCAGCCAGCGCAAAGGTAACGAGACGGGCGGCACTTCGGAGATCGAGGTGCTCGGCACGAATGGCGTCAAGCGCGTCGAGCTGCGCGAAGCGACCGCCAACCCCATCGCCTCGCGCCTGCAGACCGAGAAGATCGTGATCGACACGCCCGAGGTCGACGAACGTGCGCTCACCCAGTGGCTCAACGGCCGGAAGGGCGCCATCCAGGGCTGCTACGAGCGCGAACTCAAGCGCAGCCCGAAGCTCGCGGGCCGCCTGGTGATCAAGTTCGCCATCACCAGCCGGGGGCGTGTCAGTGGCGTGGGCTTCGAAGAAGACTCGTTGCGCAGCGCCCAGGTGCAGCAGTGCATCTCGGGCCTGATGCGTGCGTGGGTGCTGCCCTTCACCCCGGAGGATGAAGTGCCCGTCACCCTGCCCTTCATCTTCAGCGCGGCCAACTGAAGCGTCGTGGCGCGGAGCCGGTACACTCCGCGCCATGTCGCAACAGCGAACGCAGCCTCCCCGACAATACGGTGCAGAAGAGGTGCAGGAGATCCTGCAGCGCACCTCGAGCCTCGAGCGCAAGAAGCAGCTCGACCGGCCCACGATGGAGCTGTCGGAGATCGAAGCGATCGCGAAGGAGGCCGGGCTCGATCCGACCCTGGTGCGTCGCGCGGCTCAGGAGCTCGAGCAGAAACGCGGCGAGACGAGTGCGGGCGCGAAGTTCGCCGGGGCGCCCCTTCGGCAGGTGTTCGAGCGGGATGTGGATGGAGAGATCACCACGGCGGCTCACGAGGCGCTGGCCGCGGAGCTCCGCTCCTTGATGGGCCCGCATGCCGTGGTGGGCCATGTGTCGGCGATCGGGCGCACGCTCACCTGGTCCGGCCTTTCGCGCGCAGGGAAGGTCGAGCTGAGCGTGTTCCCTCGTGAGGGGAAGA
>JANODF010000647.1:0-3628 GCA_031412555.1 Archangium sp.
CCCGTTCGCGGAGACCCCACCCGCATGCGGCAGATCATCAACAACCTGGTGGGCAACGCGGTGAAGTTCACCGACACGGGCTCGGTGCGGGTGACGGTGGTTCGCATCGAAGACGACCGGGTGCGCATCACGGTGAAAGATTCAGGGCCGGGCATCGCGCCTGAACACCACGCGCGCATCTTCGAGGCCTTCGAGCAGGCCGACGTCGGCGTGCAGCGGCGGTTTGGCGGCACCGGCCTGGGGCTGGCCATCACCCGGCGCATCGCGCGCCTGATGGGTGGTGAGGTGACGTTGACCAGCGCGCTGAAGCAGGGCGCGACCTTCGAGCTCGAGGTGCCGCTCCCGTCGGTGGTGATCTCGCACGCGCCGCCGCAGGTCTCGCGGGTGACGCCCGCGCCGCGGCCGATGCGCGTGTTGCTGGCCGAAGACGATCCGGTGAACGCCTCGATGACCGCGGCGCTGCTGCGCAAGCTGGGTCACTCCGTGCAGGTGGTGAGCAACGGCCAGGACTGCGTGGAAGTGGCGGGGCAGGGCCAGACCGATCTCGTGCTGATGGACGTGCACATGCCGGTGCTCGATGGGCTCAAGGCCACCGGGGTCATCCGCGAGCAGGAGAAAGGCAGCACCCGGCACCTGCCCATCGTCGCGTTGACCGCGAACGCCATGAAGGGCGACGACATCATGTGCCTATCGGCCGGAATGGATGCGTATTTGCCCAAGCCGGTGACCGTGTCGGCGCTGAAGGACCTGCTCATGTGGTTCGGCAGCCAGGAACGCTGAAGCCCCTGAAGAAACGCGCGCGTTGCCTCGAGAGGGCAACCATGCGACGTACCGCAGCCTTCAAGCATTGCCTGACCTTACGTCAACGGAGGTACCCCCTTGTCCACCCAGGTGGCGACGAACGAACCGGCGACTCTCACCGAGGCCATTCTCGGCAAAGAGCTGATCACCGCGCCCATTTTTTCGAAGGTGCGCGCGTGGCCGGCGGAGCTCCGGGCGGCCCTGGTGTCCGTGCTGTTGGCCTCGGCGGTGCTGCTGCCGTACCTCGGCGCGGTCGGCCTGTGGGATCCGTGGGAGGTCCACTACGGCGAGGTCGCGCGCGAGATGATTGCGCGCAACGACTACGTGCACCCGTTCTGGGAAAACGCGTGGTTCTTCAGCAAGCCCGCGTTCACCATGTGGATGCAGGCGCTCGGGCTGCAGGCCGCTGAGGCGGGCTCGATGCTGGCGCTGGTGCTCGGCGTGCTGCTGGGCGGCCTGGGTTTCGCCGCGTACACCGGCAAGCTCAAGGGCGCCTCGGCCACCAAGGAGTTCTGGGGCGTGCTCGGCCTCACCTTCGGGCTGTTCTTCCTGGTGTTGTTCCTCTGGTCGAAGGCGGTCACCCTGCCGTGGCTCACCTCGACGGTGCCCACCGGGCCTGGCGCGTTGCCCATCTATACGGAGTGGGGTTTCCGGCTCCCGTTCACGAGTTTTTCGATCCTGGCGATCGGCTTGCTCACCTACTCGCTGAGCATCGCGGTGAACCCGCGCGCGGCCCTGGCGACGGCGGTGGTGCTGGTGACCATGCCGCTCTACTTCCTGCTCTCGCGGCAGGCCGTCACCGACACCCCCATCATCAGCGCCACCATCTGCGGCGTGGCGTGCGCGATGGTCGGGCTGTTCGACAAGACGACGAAGTTCCGCAGCGAGTGGTGGTACGGCGCGTACGTCTTCTTCGCCATCGCCACGTTGGCCAAGGGCCTGCTGGGTTTCGGCGTGCCGATGGTGGTGTTCATCGCCTACGTCGCGCTGCGCGAGATGACCTGGAAGTCGATCGGCGCGCACTTCAAGTGGATGGGAAACCACCTGCTGATGCCGATGCTCGCGGGCGTGGGCGCGGCGGTGGTGGTGGGCGGCCTCGCGTACCTGCTGGGCAAACGCTGGAACACCACCTTCATGGCGGTGCCGGTGATCGACAACGTGTCGAAGATCAGCGCCCCCGCGTGGCTGTTCATCATGTGGGGCTCGCTGGCGTTCTGGGTGGTGACCACGATCATGCTCGGCCTCGCCAAGAAGGCCACCGCCGAGCGGCCGCCTCCGATCTTCTCGATGGCGTACGACATGCGGCTGGGCACGGGCATCCTGCTGTTCCTGGCCGTGTGCCTGCCCTGGTACTACGAGATGTTCACGTTCTGGCGGCTCGACGACGAGTCGAAGATCTTCTGGTTCCGCTTCATCATTCACGATCACTTCGCGCGACTGGGCAGCGGCGTTCACACCACCACGCCGGGTGGCGACTTCACGTACTTCATCCTCCAGGGCGGCTACGCGATGTTCCCCTGGGTGGCGATCATTCCGGGCGCGCTGGCGACCGCGGGCCGCCTGAAGATTCGCGGCCTGACCACGGCTGACGGCGTGGGCCTGGTGGCGGTGCTCTGGTTCGTGGTGACCTGGGCGCTCATCGGCAGCTCGGCGACCAAGTTCCACCACTACACCGCGCCGATGTTGCCCCCGCTGGCGATCCTGATGGGCCTGTTCATCGACAAGCTCTGGGAAGAAGGCATCGACGCGCACGGCCTGGTGCTGCTCTTCGGCGTGCCGCTCTTCATGCTGGTCGGCAAGGATCTCGCTTCGACCCCGAAGCACTTCACCGATCTGTTCGTCTACAACTACGACCGCCCGTACCCGGCCTTCATCACCGAGACGCCGGTGCTGGGCAGCAACAACATCAAGCAGCTGATGGGCCTGGGCATGGGCCTCGCGGGCGTGACGATCGGGTTGTTCGCCATGTTGCGCTCACGCGCGATGATGTTCACCGCGGGCCTCGCTTCGGTGATGGTCTTCGCGCTCTGGTTCAACTGGAGCCACTGGGTGCAGCTGAGCCACCACTGGACGCAGCGCGACCAGTTCTGGCGCTACTACACGCAGCGCCGGGCCGGAGAGCCCATCGCCGCGTTCCTGATGAACTGGCGTGGCGAGACCTTCTATTCGCGGAACACCGTCAAGCAGATCAAAGACAACCCGCAGGTCGGCATGAAGAACTACGCCGACCAGCCGGGCCGCGAGTGGAGCCTCGTCGAACACGCGCGCCTGGGCATGCTCAAGAGCGCGGTGGGCGACAAGACGGTCACGCTGGTCGACAAGGATCTCAACAACAAGTTCGTGCTCGTCGTCATCGAGTGACGCCGGCAGCAGCGGCACGCTGCGCGAGACAGAACGCAGCGCAGCGGAGATCTGGCCGAGGCGGAACGAGCCAGAAAATCGAGTAACCGGTCTCCCCGAGAGAAGTCGAAGGGGCACTTCCCTTCGGCTTCGCCCAGTCGGCACGCGATGTGCTGAGCGGTTACGCCAAGGCCGGGTTTCCCCCCGCTTGGTCGTGCGCCACGTGACATTTCGTCACGTCCTGCCCGATGCAATGGACGTGGAGTCGAGATGAGCATCGCGGTCGAGGGGCTGGAGAAACGCTTCGGAGATCGGGTCGCCGTCACTGGACTCACCTTCGAAGTGAAGGCGGGTGAAGTACATGCTATCATGGGACCAAACGGTTCTGGAAAAAGCACATTGGCTTCGGTGTTGGCAGGTCGTGAAGAGTATGAAGTTCTCGGTGGAGACGTTACCTTCCTGGGAAAAGATTTGCTTGCGTTGCCGC
>JANODF010000648.1:0-3223 GCA_031412555.1 Archangium sp.
GTGACCGTCTCTTCACCGTTCTCGGGCATCGACTCGTCTGCTGATTGTGGCCGGCCCTGGCTGCATGCGCTGACGCTCACCGCCACCATCGTGGTGTGCCTGGTGGTGACCGGCAACAAGTGGACGGAGATTCCACCCGGCTCGGGCTTCATGACCAACCCGGCGCCGCTGCTGAGCACCCGCCACCTGCAGATCGTCACCGACGAACGCGCGACCTGCCGGGTTCGTGATGCCACCGGCGCCTGCAAGAAGAGCGACTCGGTCTTCGACCTGCACGAGCAGTACAGCCCGCTGGTCACTTCGGATCCGCGGGTGACCACGGTCGAGCTCAAAGAAGGGCACGCGGCGGTGGTGGGCGAAAACGGAGTGCCCCCGCTGCTGCTGATCGAGACGCTCCGGGCGCAGCACGTGCTGGCTGCCGTGCTGCCTTCTCGAGGTGACGCCTTCGCCGCGCTGCTGGCCCGGCTCTACTCAGAATGAGACGTCGATGGCCGCGCGCGCCATGTGGGTGGGCGGCACCGTGCCGTCACCGAACCGGATGGTCCAGTCGGCCTGCAGCTTCGCGAGGTGGCCGTTGAAGTAATAGTTGAGGCCTGCGCCGAACTCCCGGCCCTGCTGCGTGGCCATCACGGCGAGCGCGGGATCACCGGAGAGGAAACGCACCTGATCCCAACGCGCGGCGACCTCGAGGTTCGGGGTCACCATGTAGCCGGCCTGCACCAGATAGCCCCAGCCCGAGCGGGAGTACTCGCGCAAGGGCGCGCCGTTCACTTCGCCTTCGTGGAACGGCTCATTGGCCTGGCGCATGATTGCTTCGGCGAGCAGCGAGAAGCCGCGCCACTTGAACACCACGTCGACCGCGAGGTGCAGCTGGTCGAAGCCACCCAGCGTGTAGATCGTGCCGATGACGCTCTTCGAGCGCAGGGTGTTCTGGTTGTAGGCAGCGGCGAGGCCGATGGAGAGGTGAGGCTTCACGCTGCGTTCGATGTCGGCTTCCACGTCGTCGTCGAAAGCGCCCATCGGCCGCACCGCCACGCGCGCCGAATAGAGGAAGCCCGGCTTCTTCTCCGGCAACACGCGGTTCTTGCCCTGGCCGCCGAAGAAGCCCAACGAGTACGAGAGCCGCCCGCCCCAGCCGAAGAGATCCTGCGAGCTGAACACCACGCCCAGATCCCGATCGAGCCCGAACTCGGTGATCACCATCTGGCGATCGACCAGCTGAAGCGCCACTTCACGAATGGTGCGCGCGCGATCGAAGGGCACGAAGAACTGGCCGGCCTTCAGCTGCAGATCGCGCCAGCCGGTGTACTCGACGTATGCATCGAAGACCGGGCTGGAGATGCCCGTCTCGAAGTCGTTGGCGCCCAACGCCAGCTGCACGAAGTAGCAGAGCTGCGGCGAGAGCACCTTGCCGTGAATGAACAGGCGCGCGGTGCGCAACGAGAACTCGTTGGCCAGCACATCACCCTGCGCGGTGACCACGTCACGCACCTGGAAACGCGCGCGAATGGTCATGGAGAGGGCGTCGCCCTTGGAGACGGTGATGCCGCGGCCCATGCCGATCTTCAGCACGACGGGGTCTGCAGGCGAGGGGGAGAGCACCACGCCGGCATCGGCCTGAGCAGCAGCGGTGAAGGCGGACAGGAGGATCAAGGCACAACCAAAACGCTTCATGCGACCCTGTTCGGCACACGCCTCGAGGTCGTGCAGATGAGTCGTTTGGAGGTGGTGAGGTCAGCTCGACCGTCATGATCCTGACGGGAGCGGAAATCCCAAGCGGCGCCATGAGGCGGTCCGTAGCTTTTCTCCCATGAAGCTTTGCCTTTTGATTTCCCTCGTCGCGTTGGCCCTGGTGCCCCGCGCTTCTTTTGCCGAGGGGCTCGACCCTGCCGTGCAGAGTGGGCTCGATGCCCGGCTCGGTGAACTTCGCCGGTGGGCCTCGGATCCCGTGTTGGTCGAGGCGGTGCGGCAGCACAATCGCAATCCCGCTCCCGACAGCGCAGCGATGACGCAGGAGAAGTGGAAGTCGTTGACCGTGCTCGATCCGTTCGTGCGCTCCTTCTCGAAGAACGAAGCGGGTGTCTTCCTGAAGGGCAAGAAGACCGTGGTGGTGGGCGAGGCGTTCGTCTCAGGCGCTGATGGCCTCAAGGTGGGCTTCCTCAACAAGTCGAGCGGCTGGAACCACAAGGGCAGCCCCAAGCATGAGAAGCCGATGAAGGGCGAGACCTGGCAGGGCAAACCCGAGGTCGACGACTCGACGGGCCTGGTGCTGGTGCAGGTGGCCGTGCCGGTGATCGACGCAGGTAAACCCATCGGCTCGCTCGTGGTCGGGCTCGTCGTCTCCAAGCTCAAGTGAGGAACGCAGTCATGACGAGTATTCCCCGGCAGTTGGGCGTGTTGGTTGCGGTCTGCCTCGCCGTGACGGCGATCGCCTCTTCGGTTCTCGCGGTGACGTTGAAGCGCAGCACGGCCGACTCGCAGCGCATGATCTCGCAGGCGATGACCTCGTTGGCTCGGGCGAACACCCTGATGACCACGGTGGCGCGCGCCCAGAGTGACGTGCAGCAGACCCTGCGGCTCAAGGACCCCGATGAGCTGGAACTGAAGCTCGCGGCCATCGAAGCCGAGCAGAAGGAGTGCGCAGAGTTGATCAAGGGCTGTGGCAGCGCCGCCAACGGCCTGCAAGACACCCTGAGCGCGGTGAATCGGGAGAACGCGGCAGTGCTCGATCGGGTGCTGCACGGCGACCTGGGCGGCGCCAACGAAGCGCTCATCGAAACGGCCAACCCGCAGTTCGACACGCTGCAGGGTCAACTCGCTTCGTACTACCGGAGCATCGAGACCCAGACCGCGGAAGACGTGGCCCAGCAAGAGCGTCTGCAGGCGCGCACCCTGATGGGGATCCTGGTGATGGTGATCGTCTCGTTGGCGGGCCTCGCCTTCTACGGGTGGCGGCTGCGCAACCAGATCTCCGAGCGGCTGCAGGCCCTGGCGGCCAAGCTCTCCCAGACCAGCACGCAGGTGGCTTCGGGATCCGAGGTGGTGAGCAACTCGAGCAACTCGTTGGCGCACGGGGCGACGCAGCAGGCGGGCGCGCTCCAGCAGACCAGCGCGTCACTCGAAGAGATGTCGAGCCGCACCACGCAGAACGCCGCTCACGCGAAGCAGACCAAAGAGCTCACCTCGGTCGCGCGATTGGCCGCCGACGCGGGTGTGGAGAGCA
>JANODF010000649.1:0-6622 GCA_031412555.1 Archangium sp.
CACCGGCGGCACCGAGAAGGGGCTCGAGGCGATCACGCTGGATGACGTCAAGGCGCACTGGAAGAACACCTTCACCCAGGACCGTTTGATCATCGGGCTCGCCGGCGCGGTGGATGACGCGCTCGCCACTCAGGTGAAGACCACGCTCAGTGCTTTGCCGGTCCGGGGCACCGTGCGTGCTCCGCTTCCCACGGCCGCGGGACCGAAGGGCCTCACGTTGATCATCGAGCGCGACACCACCTCGACCGCCGGCAACTTCGGCTTCACCACCCCGCTGCGCCGCGACTCGCCGGAGTTCCTCGCCCTCTTCATCGCCCTCTCCTACTTCGGCGAACACCGCCAGGAACACGGCGTGCTGTACCAGGAGGTGCGTGAACGTCGCGGCCTCAACTACGGCACCTACGCCTACGCGCAGCACTATCGGCAGGATGGGTGGTCTTCGATTCCCCGGCCGAACATTCTTCGCAGCCAGGAGGACGTCACGTTCTGGCTGCGGCCGGTTTCTCCCGACAAGGCCGTGTTCGCCACTCGCGCGGTCCTGCACTTTCTGGAGCAGCTTCGTTCGAAGCCGATTCCGGCGGAGCGGTTCGAGACCGCGAGAGGGTTTCTTGCCGGGGCTACGCGAATTTGGACGACCACGGATCAGCGGCGGCTGGGGTGGGCCATCGATGAGGTGATCGCGGGCACTCCGGATTTTCTGGGCTCGGTGCGCAAGACGCTCGAGACGATCACCCCGGCGCAGGCTCAGGAGGCGGTCAGGAAGTACGTGGCTCCGGAGAATTTGAACTTTGCGTTCGTGACGAAGGATGCGGCGGGCCTGGCGGCGGCTTTGAAGTCGGGGACTCCGAGCCCGATCACGTACTCTTCTCCGAAGGCGGAGGACCTGGTTCGGGATGACGCGGTGATTTCGACCGTGAAGCTGCCGATCGCAGTCGAGCATGTGCGTTTGGTGAAGGCTGTGGACGTGATGGTGCGATAGCCCTCTCCCCGACCCTCTCCCCCTCGGGGAGAGGGAGGCCTCACGGGAGACAGTCTCGGGAGAATCCTTTTCATCCTACCGTCGCGCGGTAGAGTTTTCGTCTCGTGCGAACGGTCAACCCCTTCAGCCTCGCCCTGATCTGCCTGGCCACCGTCGCGGGGGCTCAGACCATCGACCCCTTCACGGCGCGCGGCATCGACCTGGTGCCGATCAAGTTCACCCCCGCGATGGAGTCCGGTCTCTCCCTCGAAGGCGGCGAGCTGCAGCTCACCCGCTCCTTCCTCTTCCAGGCCCTGCTCGACTTCAACGTCGGCATCCTCCACGCCAAGAACGGCAATGAGCGCCTCGGCGACCTGATGCCGTTTCGCGCCGACCTGCACCTGCTCGCCGCCTACCAGCTTCATCCCCGCGTCGAGGTCTCCGCCGATCTCCCCATCACCGTCGGGCAGATCAACAACTTCGCCCTGCTCGAGCAGCAGGGGTTCTCCACCCCTCCGCCCGCGCCCGCCGGCATCGGTGCTCCCCGCGTGATGGGCCGCGTGCAGATCCTCAAGCAGAGCGAGTTCCCCATCGTGGGCCTGGCCGCCGTGCTCGAGGTGCGCATTCCCCTCGGCGACAAACAGAGCTTCCTCTCGGATCGCGGCTTCGTCTTCGCTCCCCGCCTCGCCGTCGAGCGCGTGATCGGCCCTGTTCGCCTCATCGGCAACATCGGCTGGCGCCTGCGCACCGCCGCGGGCCAGTTCATCAACCTCTACGTCGCCCAGGAGTTCACCCTGGGAGGCGGCGGCATCATCGACCTGCCCAGCTTCAGCAAGTTCCAGTCGAACCAGCTGATCGCCGAGCTGAACCTCGCCACCCCGGCCGAAGCGCCTTTCACCTTCACCGAAGCCGAAGCGCTCAAGACGCCCTTCGAGCTGCTCATTGGCGCTCGCACGCAGTTCGCCGGCAACTGGGGCGCGCAGCTCGCCGTCGGGAAGGGCCTGGGCGCCAACGGCTACGGCCGTGAGACCATCCGCTTCTCCCTCGCGCTCACCTACCAGCACGTCGCTGATCCCGACGACGACAACGACGGCGTGCCCAACAAGGTCGATGGCTGCCCTGATCAGGCCGAAGACAAAGACGGCATCGAAGACACCGACGGCTGCCCCGAAGCGCGCGAGCCTGACCGCGATGGCGACGGCGTGCCCGACAAGGTCGACCAGTGCCCCGAGGTCATCGGTCCCCAGGAGCTCGATGGTTGCCCCGACAAGGACGGCGATCAGATCCCCGACAACGTCGACAAGTGTCCTGAGGTGCCGGGCACTCCCCAGCTCAATGGCTGCCCTCCTCCGGAAGAAGAGGAAGAGGTCGTTCTCGAGTCTGAACGCATTCGCATCAACAACCAGATCCTCTTCGAGTTCGGCAGCGACCGGATCGACCCTCGCTCGTTCAAGCTGCTCGATGAGGTGGCCACCGTGCTCACCAAGAACCCAGATGTCGGGCCCGTGCTCATCGAAGGTCACACCGACAACGTCGGCTCTCGTGACGCGAACATGAGCCTGTCGAAGCGCCGCGCGGGTGCGGTGGTGAAGTACCTCGTGAGCAAGGGCATCTCGGCCAAGCGCCTGCGGTCGGAGGGGTATGGCTTCGATAAGCCGATCGCGACGAATGACACGCCGCTCGGCCGCGCGAAGAACCGCCGCACGGACTTCAAGCTGGTCGAAGAGGTCGAGAAGGGTGCTGAGGAGAAGAAGTAGTACGGCCCCTCACCCTGACCCTCTCCCCGGCGGGGAGAGGGGACCTTCTCAGTGCTTCAGCGCTCCGTCGATCCAGCGGCGGAGTTGTGACTCGGTCGCTTGCCCCTGAAACGACGCGGAGACGTGACCGTCGCGATCGATCACGTAGACCGACGGCAGTGCCTTTACCTGGTAGCGCTCACCGACTGCAGGCACGCCCAGCGCGGCGTAGGGCGTGAGCTCGGGAAACTGGGTGAGGAATCTTTTGACCGCCTCACGTTGACCGGGGCGATCGTCGTTGCTGATCGCCACCAGGGTCACGCCCTTCGACTCGTATTCCTTCACCGTGCTGATCAGGTGCGGCAGCTCGTCGCGGCAGGGCGGGCACCAGGTGGCCCAGAAGTTCACCACCACCACCTTGCCCTTCAACGACGCGAGCTCGAGCGGCGGCGCGTCGATGCGCTCGACCGTGAACGGCGGCGCGACGGAGTGTTTGGGCAAGACGTCTGCCTCCATCACCTCTTGCCACCCCAGCAACACCGCGCCGAGCATCAGCAGGCCGATGAAGAACATCGTGGTGACATCCATCTTCTTCGCGGGCTCGCTCATCGCTTTTCCAGTTGCTGGGTGAAGACACGCAGCGCGGCGCGGGTGACGGCCTTGAGCGCGGGACGCTTCGCCACCATCGCCGCCAGCGCCGGTCCTTCGCGGTAATACCAACCGATGAACGCACGGCCCGGCCGTGAACGCGCGAGCACCTCGTCGCGGAATGCGCGCAGCGTCTCGAGCTCGGGCGCGTCTTCCCCGAAGGCGACGGTGGCCACGAAACAACGCCCCGGCGTGGAGACCCAGAGCACGCGGCTCGAGTTCAGGTTGAGCACGCCGCGCAAGATGGTCTCGGGCATGTAGAGAAATGCGAGCAGATCGCGCCGCGCCGCGCCGAGTTCACCGGGCGAGCCGTCGTCGAACTCGATGCGCGTGGCCAGGCCGGAGAGTTCGTCGACCCGAAACAGGTAACGCCTGCGGTTGCGGCCCAACGGCTGGAGCTCGAGCGCGCGCAGCTCCGCGATGTACGCCACGAAAGGCGACGCGCAGTGCGGGCACCCGAGGTGATGCGTGGCCACCCGCGGCGAGAGCGAAAACTGGCTCACCTTGCGGCAGCTGGGGCAGGCCAGCCGCGCTTCCACCTGGGCTTCGGGTCGCGGGTCGAAGCGGGAGCGCCGCGTGTCCGTCTCGAAGACCGACGGCCGGCGTTCGTCGGTGCGGCTCCACAACCGAAGCGAAGCGGTGGCTTTGCGCTCGAGATCGATCGCGACGTGCCATGCGGGTTCGGCCGGCTCCACTCGCCCTTCCGCCATCAGGGAGAGCGCCACCAGGTGCTGCTCGATCGCCGCGGTGAACGCGCTCACCTCACTGCCCAGCCGCCAGCTGCGGGCCAGCAACGTCTCCCCTTCTTCCAGCAGCGCGGCCGAGAGCTTCCGTACCGGATCATCCCGGCGCCGATACAGCGGCGGCTCGGGGACCCGCGAGAAGAAGGCCAGGGCGTCGCGTTGAAAGGCGTCGAGCCCGTCGTTGCGCTGGGCGGAGAGCTGCTTCAACCGCTCCCGGGCCCGTTGTCTGAGTTCCTCCAACTCCATGGGCTGCTTCTATGCGTTCCGGACGGAAACTGGATCCACATGTCGGCACAGGTAGGAAGGAGCCATGGGCATCCTTCGATTCGTGTTGTGGACGACGCTCTGCATCGGGTTCGGGATCTTCCTCGGCACGCACCAGCTGGGCGGGAAGACCGCGTGGCAGACCATGCAGGGCGCGTGGAAAGAGCAGTCGCCCCGCCTCGACAAGGTCAAAGACGGCGCGGAAGACCTGGTCGACGACGTGAAGAAGAAGGTCTCGACGCAGGATCCGCCCAAAGAGCGGCACAACGAAGAAGACCGCAAGGCGATCGATCAGATCATTTCGAAGCGTTCGAAAGGATAGTTCGTCGCACGTGCTCGAACGCCGCGAGCCACACCTGCGCTTCGCGTTCCGTCAGCTGACCTCGCACCAGTGCGCGCGAGAGCTCGGTGAGCATGTGTTCGGGCGCCTGCGGGTTGAGGAACTCGGCGGCCAGCAAAGCGTCCTGCATCTTCGCTTCGAGCCGCTTGATCATTCCCAACGACGCACCGGGCGTCGGAGCGGGTGGCGGCGCGTCTTGCCGCGAGCAGAGGTAGAGCAGAATGGAGGCCGCGTGGCTCAGGTTCATCGACGGCTGCGGGCCCGGCGTGGGAATCACCAACACGTCCTGGCACCGCGAAAGCTCGTCGTCGGACAGGCCCCTTTTTTCTCCCCCCAGGACCAGCGCCACTTTGCCGCGCGCCGCGTGGGTGGCCATGCGGGTGACGGCCTGTTCCGGGGTCAGTGGGGTGAACCGTTTGAGCTCGGTGCGCGAGGTGCTGCCCACCGCGTAGACGACGCCCGAGAGCGCTTCGTCGAGGGTCTGCGCCACCTGGAAGTGCTCCATTACGGAGTCGGCTTTCACCGCGATCCGCCCCGCCACCCTGAATTCGTGGGTCTGCGGATCCGAAAGGATCAGCTCGGTGAAGCCAAAATTGGCCATTGCCCTCGCAACTGCCGCGAGGTTCTCGGGTGAGCGCAACTGATGGCAGACGACGACGGGCGTGAACACTTGCCTGGACCTTCGGCTGGCTGGAGCGTGTCTTCAAAGGTATAGTGGAGGAGCCGTGTTGCGAACTGCCCTGATCACCTTGTCGCTGTTGCTGGCCGCCGGCTGCGGAATGGGCGCGAGCCCCTCTCGTGGTGTCACCAGTACGCAGGCCCTCACCGGCACTGCCGAGTGGCTCGAGTTCGAGTCGCCGCAGGTTCGGGTCGAGCTGTTCCGCGATCTGGCTCGCCAATCGGCTGGTCAGGCGGGCAGCCGGGGTGCAGTGCTCTTCCCCATTCTGGTCGCGGGTGAGTTCGTTGCGGCACCTGCGCTGGAGCCCGGCGCTGACCTGCTGGGCCCGGGTGATGCCGGTGCTGCGGTCGACCTCAACTTCGAGACCCGCGGTGATCGGTTCGCGGAAGATCGCCGTGATGCGTTTCAGGGCCTGTCGGAGCGGGAAGCCGCCGAGCAGATCGCCCGTTCGCTGATCACCTTGTGGAACATCAAGCCGGCGGGTCCGGTGACTGTCGTGCGCACGCCGGGCGCGCCGTATGCCGCCGCGTGGATTGATGGGCAGCTCCGGCTGAACCCGTCGTTCGTCTACATGGCCGCCGCGCCGACCCGCTGAACCCCGAGCAGCTGCAGCGGTGGGAAGCGGAGCTCGCTGCGATCGAGGCGAGGCTCGCTGAACCGGGCTACTGCGAACGCACTCCGCAACATCGGTTGGATCAGGAGCGGACGTATTGCGAGGAGCTGCGTGCGTCGGTCGCCGCGGCGCGTGCGGCGCTGGCCGCCGTGGTGGTGCCGGTACCGGGTGGCCTTCCGGCTGATGGCGTTGGCAGATGGTCGCCTCTGCCCCTGTTCGAGAAGCCGCCCAGTGAGGTCGAGGGTGACCTTCCGCCGCCTGCGCTGGCGGTCAGTGAACCTGAGCCGGTGGATCGCGAGGCGATTAGCCGGGAGGTGTTCGAGTGCGTTCGGGCGAGTGCAGGGAGGAAGCTGCTCGAACTCGCGCGCCGGTGGAGAGGTGACCCGGTCCTGTTCCGGTTGATCGTGGCGGCGCTCAGGACGACGGGTCGCGGGCGAACAGCTGATCAGATGGCTGGCTACGCGCCGCCCATCGTTGCTCGCGAGTTCGTGCTGCCTCCCACTCCATTCCTCACCATGGCCACCGAGTGGCCCGATGAATTCGATGGGCTGACCCGCACCCAGCGGATCGTGCTCGAGATGATGAAGGTGGCGGCGCCTCCGGGGAGGCCGTTCATGCGGCTCAGTGAGCTCGCGGCCGAA
>JANODF010000650.1:0-9563 GCA_031412555.1 Archangium sp.
ACCGGAGGATTCTCCCCCTTCACCATCCAGTGCTCGCGCGCGTAGTTCAAATACAGGTGCATCTGCCCCGCATCGGCATGTGAAAACTTCCCCAGCTTCAAGTCGATGATCACCAGGCACCGCAACGTCCGGTGAAAGAACAACAGGTCCACCCGGTACCACTCGTCGCCCACGCGCAGCCGTCGCTGCCGGCCGACGAAGGTGAACTCGCCGCCGAGCTCGAGCAGGAACCCTTCCAGCTTCTTGATGAGCGCCTCCTCGAGATCGCTCTCGGAGTACTCATCTTTCAAGTCGAGGAACTCGAGCACGAAGGGGCTCTTGATGGTGTCCTCGGCCTCGGGCTCGTCACGCCCCGAAGGCGCCTTCGGAGCCTTGTTCTTCGACAGGGCGGAGCGTTCGTAGAACTGGCTCTGAATCTGGCGGTCCAACTGCCGGTGCGTCCACCCGCCGCGCAGGGCTTCGGCTTCGTAGAACCCCCGCGCCTCGGCGGTCTTCACCGACAACAACCGCACGTAGTGCGACCAGGGCAGGGGGAACGCGCCGGCCACGGTGGGCAGGGCAAGGCTTTGCCGTGATTGTCCAGACGGCGTCTGGACAATGTCGCGGTAGCCCAGGAAGAAGGCGCGCATCTGAAACAGGTTGGCGCGGCCGAAGCCCCGGCCGAGTCGGACGGTGAGATCTTCAGCGAGCTGACGAACGAGGCGGGCGCCGTACTCCGCG
The DNA here is from genome assembly GCA_031412555.1 of Archangium sp. Taxonomy (GTDB): domain Bacteria; phylum Myxococcota; class Myxococcia; order Myxococcales; family Myxococcaceae; genus Archangium_A. The sequence goes on from JANODF010000650.1 coordinate 721, forward strand.
CGTTCTTTGCTGCGCTGTTCTTCTTCGAAGATGCGTTTGCCGACGAGCCAGTAGGTGGCGGTCATCAGCGCGTTGACGGACTTGGCCGAGGCCGCGCGGGCGCTCTGGAGCAGCCCGGCGACGTCGTGGAACACCTCGGCGTAGGCGGGGTCGAGCGCGCGTGCGGGCGCCTTCACCAGCACGCTCCGAGGCCGGGCGCTCATCGTGCGCTCGCGCTCACGTCGGATTCGACGGCCGGCGATGCAATGGCAGTGGGCCCGCTCAACGCAGCGCGCAGGTTGGTGCGAAGTCCGATGGTGAGCGCGGCGTCGAGGTGGTGCGCGTGTTCAGCGAGCACCAGCACGGTGTCGGTCAGCGCGATCGCCGCCACGAGCGCCGAAGGCCGCTGCGCTGCCGAGAGCGAGAAGGCGGCGTTCTTGAGCAGCCCCTGCCAGCTGGCGTCCTTGATGGAGAGCGCGGCACGGTAGAGGCGGGTGACGAGGTCGTCGACCGAGCTGCAAGTGGCATCTCGACTGCGCTCGAGGCGAATGGGGTCTTGAGTGTTCATGCCCGGGTTCTCTCACCGGGGTCTGACAAGTGCGGGTGGCCCTCAGGCAACTCGCTGAAACTTCAGAGCACGCTGCGGAAGTAGTCGATGGTTCGTGGCAGGCCGACCTCCAGGGTGACCTTCGGCTCCCAGCCCAGGATCGCGCGCGCCCGCGAGATATCGGGCTTGCGCTGCTTCGGATCACCCGGCGGGAGCGGCTCGAACACGAGCTTTCCACCACCCCCGGCGGCCTGCTTCACGGCTTCCGCGAATTCACGAATGGTCTGCTCGCGCGGGTTGCCGATGTTGACGGGATCCTGCTCGTTCGAGAGCGCGAGGCGCAGAATGCCTTCGAGCAGGTCGTCGACGAAGCAGAAGCTGCGGGTCTGCGAGCCGTCGCCGTAGAGGGTGAGATCTTCACCCCGCAGCGCCTGGGCCACGAACTGCGGCACCACGCGGCCATCGTTGAGGCGCATGCGCGGACCGTAGGTGTTGAAGATGCGAACGATGCGCGTGGCCACGTTGCGCTTGCGGCGGAAGGCCTGCACGATCGCCTCTCCGTAGCGCTTGGCCTCGTCGTAGACGGCACGCGGGCCGGTGGAGTCGACGTTGCCGAAGTAGCTCTCGACCTGCGGGTGCACGAGCGGGTCGCCGTAGATCTCCGAGGTGGAGGCCTGCAGCATCACGGCCTTCTTGCCTTCGGCCAGCTCGAGGGCGTGCTGCGTGCCCAGGCTGCCGACGCGCAGGGTCTCCAGCCAGAGCACCTCGTAGTCCTTGGGAGATGCGGGGGAGGCGAGGTTGAAGACGAAGTCGACGGGGCCGGTGATCGCCACGGGACTGCAGACGTCCTGCTGCAGGAGATCGAAGCGGGCGTCACGCTTCACGCCGTCGAGGTTCTTGAGATTTCCGGTGACCAGGTTGTCGACGGCGATCACACCCTCGGCGCCATCGGCCAGCAGGCGTTCACACAGGTGCGAGCCGAGAAACCCGGCACCGCCGAAGACGACCGCACGTTTCCCACGAATGGAGTTCACGCCCCGTGGCGTATCACCGAGTGGCGTCGAGGAGCAGCTGAGCGAGCGGCTCCTGCCAGCGCTGCACGGAGTAGCGCTGCACCACGGTCGCGCGGCCGGCTTCACCCATGCGCCTGCGCAGGGTCGCGTCGTCGATCAACCGGGAGAGCGCCTCGACCCATTCGTCATCGGTGCGCGCGAGCAGGCCATTTTCTCCGTGCTTCACGATCTCGGTGTTCACGCCGACGGGGCTCATCACGGTGGCGGCGCCCATCGACATCGAGACCAGGCCCTTGAGGCCACACTTGCCGCGCGTCCACTCGTCGTCGGGCAGGGGCATCAGGCCGATGTCCATCCGTCGCAGGAGCCCGAGTTCGGCCTCGGCCGTCCACGCTTCACCCTTCAGCCCGAGCGGCGCGTGGCTGAAGGTGGGGTCGCCCATCACGCGCAGCTGCACACGATCCTGGTAGCGGGCCTTCACCCGCTCCAACGCGGGCAGCAGCGGGCGCAGGTGCGCGACCGTGGAGGGACTGCCGCTCCAGCCGATGGTGACGACCGCGTCAGCCCGGTTCGTGACTGGCGCGAACCGCTCGGTGTCGACGCAGGTGGGAATGACCTGCACGTTGCGCGAGTGCTGCCGCGCCCAGGTAGCGAGGTACTCGTTGCCGGCGATGACGGTGTGCGCGAGCCCCACCACGCGGGGAATCTTCTCGACGTTCTTGAGGAAGGCGAAGCGGCGGTTCGCTTCGGAGACCGCGTGAATCCAGATCGCGTCGTCGAAATCGAAGACCACCGGGGCGCGCAGGTGGGCGAGCCATTCGCTCCAGTGGTTGAGCAGGAAGAAGGCCTCGCGTTGCACGAAGAAGACGTCGATCCCCTTGGGCCTCACGAGGCTTCTGAGTCGCTTGAGTGCGGCCTTGCCAGCGATGAGCCCCTTCTTCACCGGTGACTCGCGGCCGTAGAAGACTCGCAAGTCGTCACGATCGAGAAGCCAGTCGTAAGAGACCTCGATGCCTCGTTGCGAGAGATGAGGGAGGAACGCCTCGAGCCGGTAACGCTGGCCGGGGCTGAGGTCAGGCGCTTGGAGCGCCAAGAAGCCCACCCTCATTTCTGCGGTCGCTTCCTGCCCACGGAGCACCAATAAGGGACACCCTCGCGGAACTCGATTCGTTCGAGGCCGGCTCGCTCCATCATCGAACCGATCTCGTCACGGGTGAACCGTTGCTCGAGTTGGGTGCCGAAGCGATCGAGGGCGTCGGTGCGCATCGTGTAGAGACTCAGCTTCCGGTACGCGGCGAGCGGCAAGTTGGACACGTCCATCCCGACCTTCTCAAGCACCGCGGCGGTGCGAGCGAGGGGAAGGTAGACGGTGCCCGCGATGACGTCGGTCACGAGGTGACGCCGTTCGGTTGGGAGACGCGAGATGAGGCGTCGAGCGCGATCAGAGGCTTCCCACAGCCGGCGGAACCAGGCGGGGCGGTTGTCGAAGCGGTAGTAGAGGTAGACGAGAAAGGGGGCGCCCGGCTTGAGCGCCCTGACGCACTGGTCGAGCGCGGCCTGGGTGTCCGGAATGTGATGCAGAACGCCGAGTGAGTAGCCGAAGTCCATCGACCCCGGTTCGAACGGAAGTGAGTCGACTCCGCAGTGGTGGAACTCACAATTCTTCTGTGCGGCGAGGTTCCTCTTCGCGACAGCGAGAGCTTCACCGCTCGCATCCACGCAATGCAGCGCTCCGACGCGTGGCGCCGCGTGCTTCGCCCATCGCCCGCTTCCGCAACCCATGTCGAAACCGACAGGGTTCGGAGGAAGTTCGGCCCAGGGAAAGACCGAGAAGTATTCTTCGAAGAGGGAAGTGGCCTCCGCGGGGGAGAGGTCGCTCTGATCGAAGCGGGACCACTCCTCTCCGAAGCCGGCGACCGTCCGTTCATGCAGGTTGGCCATGAATCCGCGTCGTACCATGAAGCCGCTGAGCTTCTCGGCTAAGGAACGCCCCTGATGCCGCATCTGGTTTTCGTGGTGAACAACGCCGACTTCCTTGTGTCGCATCGGCTCGTTCTCGTTCAGGGCGCCAAGAAGGCCGGCTATCGGGTCACGGTGATCGCTCCCGAGGGCCCCGGTTTGCGCGTTCTCGAAAAGGCGGGGTGCGAGGTGGCGGCGTGGAAGCTGCGAAGAACTGGTCAGCGGCCACACGAGGAAGCGATCGCTCTGGCTCACCTGGGTTCGCTCTACCGGTCGCTCAAGCCTGACCTGGTTCATCACATCACCGTCAAGGCGATGCTCTACGGCAGTCTCGCGGCACGCGCGAACGGCGTTCCGGCGGTCGTCAACGCGGTATCAGGGCTGGGCTACGTGTTCTTGTCTTCTGGCCTCCGCGCGCAGGTGAGACGTCAGGTGCTTCGGGCTGGCTATCGCATGGCGCTCACCACTCCCGGGTCTGCGGTGATTCTGCAGAACGATGATGACGAGGCTTCGCTGCGATCGCTGGGAGTGCTCGACGGCGCGCGGGTGGTGAAGATTCGAGGATCGGGCGTCGACCTGGCGCGCTTCCCGGCCACGCCTGAGCCTTCTGGCGTTCCCCTCGTCGTCCTCCCGGCGCGGATGCTGGTGGACAAGGGGGTGCGCGAGTTCGCCGAGGCGGCGCGGCTTCTCGGCAAGGTCGCTCGTTTTGCGCTGGTCGGAGGGGAAGACGAGGGCAACCCTGCGGGCGTGTCGCGGGCTGAATTGGACCGCTGGGTCGCTGAGGGCATCGTGGAGTGGTGGGGCCACCGCACCGACATGCCCGAAGTGCTTCGGCAGGCGCACGTGGTGTGTCTGCCTTCATATCGAGAGGGCATGCCCAAGGCGTTGCTCGAGGCCGCAGCAATGGGGAGAGCGATCGTCACAACCGACGTTGCCGGCTGTCGCGATGCGGTGGCCGGCGGGGCCATCGGCCGCTTGGTGCCGGTTCGAAACGCACACGCGCTCGCAGTCGTTCTAGGCGAACTCATCGCATCGGCTACCGAACGGAAGCGCTGGGGTGACCTGGCCTCGGCGCACGCTCGGGAGAACTTCAGCGAAGACAGGGTGTTGGCGAGCCACCTGGAGTTGTACGCCTCGCTCTTGCTGGGGTAGAGCGATTCCTCTGAACGTCGCCGGGGTACGCGGGGACGAGTTCAAGGGCGTTTGATGCAGAGTTACCTCACGAGCTTCGTCGTTGCTGCCCTGGCCGGTTCGGCCCTCACGCCCGTGGCGCGTCTGCTCTCATTCCGTTGGGGCGCGGTGTCTTCGCCCGGTGGTCGGCACATTCACGGTCAGGCGATCGCGCGCCTGGGAGGCCTGGGCATTTTCGCCGCCTTCATGACGACGGTGATTTCGCTCGTCGCCACCGGTTTTGCCAACTCGGTGCTGGAACCGGAGCAGCTTCGGCTCGGCCTCGGACTGCTGATTGGTGGCAGCGTGATGTTCGCGGTCGGGTTGTACGACGACCTGAAGACGCTGCGGGCGCTCTACAAGCTCTACGGTCAGATCCTCGCTGCGGCCATCGCGTGGCACTTTGGTTTTCGAGTCGATGTCGTGGACCTACCGATGCTTCCGAGCTTCGAGACCGGCATCTTGTCGTTGCCACTCACGATCATCTGGATCGTCGGCATCATCAACGCGGTCAACCTGATCGACGGCCTCGATGGCCTCGCTGCGGGCGTGGTGTTCTTCGCTGCGGTCACCAACTTCGTTGTCGCATGGATGATGGGGACGACGCTGGTGGCGCTGGTGATGGCGACGCTGGCGGGTGCGGTGCTTGGCTTCCTCTTCTTCAATTTCAACCCCGCGCGCATCTTCATGGGCGACTCGGGGAGCTACTTCCTCGGCTTCATCCTCGCGGCGTGCAGCATCGCCGGCCCTCTGCAGAAGGCGTCTGCCGCGGTTTCGATTGCCGTACCCCTCGTCGCGTTGGGGGTGCCGATCATCGACACGCTCCTGGCGATTGTGCGCCGGTTCCTCGAGAAGCGGCCCTTGTTCTCGCCGGACCGCGGGCACATTCACCATCGTCTGCTCGACATGGGCATCACCCATCGGCGCGCGGTGCTGATCATCTACGGAGTGACGGTGCTGTTGTGCATCAGTTCGATCGCCATCGCCTTCGGGCGGCAGTGGCAGGTCGGTGCCGCGATTCTTGGCGTGAGCGCGGTGCTGTTCGGGCTCATTCGGTTCATCGGGTACTTCGAGTACCTGATGGTGCTCGGTCGACAGAAGCAGCGCATGCGGAGCCGCCACGTCGAGTGGCTGCGCAAGCTCGTGCTCAAGGTGCCCGCGAAGTGGGGCGCAGAGAACACCCACGACGGCCTGCTCGAGCAGCTCGGTTGGCTGGCGCGCGAGGCGAAGCTCGATTCGATTGAGCTCCGTCACCAGGGCGTGTTGATCAAGCGCTTCGCGGGCAACGACTACCAAGACATGTCGGAGCGAGACGTGACCTTCGCCAGCTTTCCGTTCTTGGGAGAAGCGGGCGAGGTGCGCTTTGGGTGGAAGAGCGAGTACGGCGACGTGCCGCCGCAGATGGACATTCTGCTGCAGCTGGTCATGGACCAGCTCGAAGAGCACCTGCGCCGGGTCGGTAGTACGTGGGTGCCAGCGGTGCCCGCGCCGGTGCTGGCTGCGGAAGCTGTCCCTGGGCCAAGCCTCAAGCCTGCGCGGTCTTGAGGAGAGGCAGTGTGAAAGTCTTGGCGGGGGCCTTCTCGGGCTCTCGCAGGATGAAGAGCAGCAAGAGGAAGAACGGCATCATCGGAGCGCGATAGCGGGAGAGGGTGCCGAGGTTGGCTGTCGACAGCCCCGTGCCCAACGCAAGCACCACCACGAAAACCAGACAGAACATGAGGGCCGGGTTTGCGGTCACTCGTCGTACCAAATCCGTCCAGCGGTTCCGTTGCAGCATTTGAGCGAAGAGAACCAGCAACCACGTCATCTCGATGGCGTTGAGAAACTGCATCGCGCTGAACGACTCAAAGATGAACGGGCGGAAGAGGGCAGTGCCAAGGGCGATAGGCATGATCGCCACTTGGCTGAGCAGTCCCTCCTGGGGCGCCTCCCCGACCGGGGCGTCGCGACCTTCGAGATAGAAGTTCGAGCCACCCTGTTCCTGGGCCGAACTCCGTCGTTGGGCTTGCATCGACTCGGCCACCTTGTCCGGTGACAACGACGGGAAGAAGTTGGACACGACCGTGAAGCCGAGCATCACCACCGCCCCTGCCACTGCGAAGTAGGCCGGCTTCACGATGATGTTGCCGCCCGCTTTCAGGGTGCGTGCCCAAAAGATCCAGACGCCCCCGCCCAGCGCGAGGGCGATCAGCACGTAGGGTTTGATGAGAAGAATGACGGAGCTCCCCAGCACGACCAGCACAACCCCACCCGCGACGCGCCGGCCATCAAGAATCCATTTCAGACCGAGAAAGGCAGGGCCAAAGAAGACCATCAGCACCGGCTCTTTCAGGAGAGCGCAGGTCCAGACGATACCGGTGGGCGACAGGGCAATGGCAAAAAGAACCTTCTCATGGAGCTCAGCCGGGAACTCGGAGCGGAGAGCTCGATAGATCATCACCTTGGCGAGGTACGAGAAGATGCTGATCAGAATTGCCGCGGCGTAGAGCGAGTCTCCCAGAAAGTAGAAGAGGGCTACGGCAACCACCTGCATCGTTCCGGTTGAACCGAGGCCGACCGGCTCCAGAGGGAGTCGGTAGTCGCCGTGAACGAAGAGCTCCCACAGCTCTGGGAAGACCTCGCCAAAGTCGTACCGAAGCGCCTCGGTGATGGGAATCCCGAAACGGTGATACGAGATCATGTCTCCGCCGGAGTAGTAGTACGTGTAGACGAGAAGCAGCCCCACCCCGGCGGCCATGTGGGCGAGGAAGCTGCGGTTAAGCAGCCGCTGCTCGAACGGCGCAGGGTGCTGGCGCAGCACCACCTGGTGAATCCCGAAGCCGATGAGGAGCACCAGCGGTGCAAAGATCAGGTCTTCCATGACTTCCGCGGATTGAGTCTCCTCTGATGCGACCCCTATTCGAAATCCTCGGTCGGTGGCCAGCATGGGAAGAGGCGGCCCAGCGCCATGGCCTCGCCGCATGGGTCGCCGACGAGCTCTCGGCGTCCGGCCTCCCCGTTCCGCCCGAAATCACTCAGTCGGCCCGTGCTCAGCTGGCCAACGCGGCCCGGTTGAAGCGGCTCACCCTGGCCGCGGTTGACGCGCTGGCTGAGGCGCGGGTGACGCCCGTGCTCCTCAAGGGCCATGGGCTCGCGTCGCGACTCTTCCCGGAGCAGCCGTTCGCTCGGCCGGCCTCCGACGTCGATCTGCTCGTGCTGCCCGATGAGGTGGCTGCGGCCGAAGCAGCACTGGCCGGGCTTGGGCTTCGGCTCGGTTCGGTGCCCGGGGTCGACGACGTCTTCGAAGAGCACCACCACCGCCCCTGGAGCGGGCCTGCAGGTCTGGTCGAACTCCACTTTCGCCTCTTTTCCGGCTTCGGCGGGGGCGTCTTTGATGACTTGCGAATCCGAGAACGGACCACGTTCGGGACTTTCGAGGGCCGTCCCGTGCGCTGGCTTGCCGCCGAAGACGAGTTTCTGTACCTCGCCACCCACGTCGCCAATCACGGTTTCCTTCGCATCTCGTGGTTGGTGGATCTCGAGCGCTACCTGCGTTTTGCGCCCGGTCTCAATTGGGGGCTCATGCGCGAGCGCGCAGAGGCTGCCGGCTTCGAAGTGCCGGTGACGACGGCGCTCGAAGTCCTGGAGCGCATGCTTGAAGTCACCCTGCCGCCTGCAGCCCGGGCGGCGTTTCCAGCGTCTTTCACGCGCCGGCATTTGGGCGCCCGGATCTTCTCGGTCGAGAAAGTCATCGACGCTCGTTGGTCGAACGATCCGCTCGCCGGCTTCTTGCTCAGGCTGTACCTCGTCGACTCACCCGGGCAAGGTGTCCGCCATCTGTTCGAGGGCGCGAAACGATACCTGCGTCAGCGGCGAGGAGGCTGATGCCAAAGTCGGATCAAAGCCGGTGGTGGTTTGCGGCCGAGGCGGCAATCGCCCTGTCCCTCATCGCGGCCCCGTGGTCATTTGGCGGAGCTCCCGCCTGGACGCTCTGGAGCGTGGTGATCCTGGGCGGCGCTGCACTGCTGCTGTGGGCGGTTGGAGCGGCGCGAAACCACCGGCGTTGGGGTTTCCATCCCGTGCTGGTCTTCCCCGTGGGCGGCGCGCTCGTCTGTGCGTTGCAGCTGCTCCCGTTGCCGCCGTCAGTCCTCAACCTGGTCTCGCCACCGGCGTATGAGCTGCGCGAGTTCGCGTTG
>JANODF010000651.1:0-6183 GCA_031412555.1 Archangium sp.
CAGTTCTGCACCACGAACGGCTTGTCCTTCCTCGGGCCGTTGTAGTGAATGGCGCGGGCGACGAGCTCCTTGCCGGTGCCTGATTCTCCGTTCACCAAGACCGTCGCATCCGAGTTGCACACCTTCTCGAGGATGCGGAACACCTCGATCATGCTGCTCGACTTGCCGATGATGTTCTCGAACTTGTAGCGATCAGACAGCTCGGTGCTGAGCGTCTGAATGGTCTCGTCGCGGCGGGCGAGCTCCGACTCGTAGTTGGCGATCTCGTTGGCGCCGAACTCGAGCAGGTCGCAGATCTTCTCCGTCTCGCGATCATCCATCTGGGGAATGCGCTCGAGGGCACGCTCGAGATCGGTGGTGCCGGGGTTCAGCTCGGTGATCTTCGCCTTGAGCTGCTCGGCTTCGCGGGGGCTCACTTCCTGCCGGGCGAAACCCTCCACGAAGATCATGCCTTCGTATTCGTTCTCCACGTACAGCGGCGCGCCCACGATGGCGAAGCCCAGGTGGCAGTCGTGGAACTGGCTGCGGCGCAGCTTGCGCGACGACTTGAACTTCTCGTGGAGCACCCGCACCGAAGCCGTACAGCGGCGGAAGCCTTCTTTCGAAAACAGCGAGAGCCGACAGAAATCATTGGGGGGCGGGGTGATCTGGCCCTTCGACCATTCGATCACCGTGCCGGTCTTGTCGGCAAAACACAGCTCGGCGCGCCACCACTTCCGCAAGATGTCCCGCAGCATCACGATGGTGTGCAGGTTCTGGTATCGGTCGTAATCCACGTTCCAAGACTCCCGTCGCGAAGGAGGACACTCTAAGTCGGTCACCGTCTCGAAACGCGACGATTTGATGGGTGGAACCGTGCGGAGACGTGTGCGAAAGGCCGCTCCAGTCGCATGCGAATCGTCGCGGGATCAGCGAAGGGCCGGGTGCTGGCCGCCCCGAAATCGGACGACGTGATTCGTCCGACGGCGGATCGTGTGCGCGAGACGCTCTTCAACGTGCTGGGCCAACGTTGCGACGGGCTCACCGTGCTCGACCTCTTCGCAGGCACCGGTGCGTTGGGGCTCGAGGCCGTTTCCCGAGGGGCGATCAAGGCCGTGCTGGTCGATCGCGGGCCCGAAGCGCTCGAGCTGTGCCGGCAGAACGTGGCGGCCCTCAAGTTCGAGGATCGGGTGGAGATCCTCAAGGCCAGTGCGCTCGAAGCCGTCGCTGCGCTGGGTCGGAAGAAGGCCATCTTCGAGCTGGTCTTCAGCGATCCGCCCTATGCCTTGAACGCCGGGGTGAGCGTGTTGGAAGCGCTTCAGGCGGCGAAGATCGTCAGCGAGGGCGGGGTGGCAGTGATCGAACACGGCAAAGAAGAACAGCTGCCTGAACGCGTCGGCGAGTTCGTCCAGATCGATGAGCGCGATTTCGGAACGGCGATCGTCACCATGTTCAGATTGACGCCGTCGAACGCATGACGGACTCTGCCCACGTGCGCTCCGCCATCTATCCGGGATCGTTCGATCCCCTGACCAACGGCCACCTCTCGCTCATTCAGCGTGGCCTCAAGATGTTCGACTCGCTGATCGTCGCGATCGCGGTCAACCCGAAGAAGACCCCGCTCTTCTCCGTGGAGGAGCGCAAGGACATGATCCGCGAGGCGCTCCACGACGATCCCCGCGTGGAGATCGACGACTTTCAGGGCCTGCTGGTCGACTACGCCAAGAAGCGAAAGTTGAACGTGGTGCTCCGCGGCCTGCGCGCCGTGAGCGACTTCGAGTTCGAATTTCAGCTGGCCAACATGAACCGGCGCTTGAGCCCCGAGCTCGAGACCGTGTTCATGATGACCGGCGAAGACTATTTCTACATCTCGTCGAACCTGGTCCGTGAAGTGGCCTCGTTCGGTGGCGACGTCGAGGGCACGGTGCCCCCGAACGTGCTCGAGAAACTCAAGGCGAAGTACGCCGTCAAAAAGTGAGTCCGATGCAGCTCGCAAACCGCCTCAAGTCCGTGAAGCCTTCCCCGACGCTTTCGCTCAACGCGAAGGCCCGTGCCCTCGCTGCCAAGGGCGCCGACGTCTTGAGCTTCGCCGCCGGTGAGCCTGACTTCGATACGCCCGCTCACATCAAAGACGCGATCAAGGCCGCGCTCGATACCGGCTTCACCAAGTACACCGCGACCGGCGGCATCCCCGAGCTGAAGACCGGCATCGTCGAGAAGCTCGCGCGCGACAACAAGCTGACCTTCACGCCCGAGCAGGTGGTGGTGACGGTCGGTGGCAAGCAGGCCATCTACAACTGCTTCCAGGCGCTGCTTTCCCCCGGCGACGAGGTCGTCATCTTCTCGCCGTATTGGGTGAGCTACCCCGACATGGTGATGCTGGCCGATGGTGTTCCGCGCTTCGTGCAGACCTCGGTCGAGAACAACTGGACTCCGGACCCGGCAGAGCTTCGCAAGGCGCTGACGCCGCGCACCAAGGCGGTGATCTTCAACTCGCCCAGCAACCCGTCGGGCGCGGTGATCTCGCGGCAGGCCCTCGAGGCGCTGGCTGAAGTGCTGCGCGGCCACGACTGCCTCATCATCACCGACGACATCTACGAACGGCTGCTCTACGTGAAGGAGCCCTTCTTCAACATCGCCAACGTCGCCCCTGATCTCGCGCCGCGCACGTTGATCATCAACGGCTTCTCGAAGGCGTTCTCGATGACCGGGCTGCGGCTCGGCTACGCGGCCGGCCCGAAAGAGCTGATCGCCGGCATGCAGATGATTCAGGATCAGTCGACCTCGAACGCGACCTCGATCATCCAGAAGGGCGCGGTCGCTGCGCTCAATGGGCCGACGGCGCCGATCGACGAGATGGTGGCTGCCTTCGCGCGCCGCCGCATCGCGATGACCGACGGGCTCAACAAGATCCCCGGCGTGAAGTGCCGCATGCCCGATGGCGCGTTCTATTGTTTCCCCGATCTGAGTTCGCTCATCGGCAAGTCGTACAAGGGCGCGCCAGTGACGGGCTCGCTGCGCATGTCGGAGATCCTCCTCGAGGATTTCCTGCTCGCTGCGGTGCCCGGCCAGCCGTTCGGCGCGGAGGGGTTCATTCGCCTCTCCTTCGCCACCAGCGACGCGAACATCGAAAAGGGCCTGGGGCGCCTGGCGGACTTCGTCTCGAAGCTGAGCTGATGCATCGGCTCATTCCGTTCGTCGTGGTGCTTTCTCTGGGCTGCGCGCCGGACCAGTCGGTGCTGGGCCGTCCGTACGAACTCGTGACCTCACCAGGGGCTGAGGGCGAACTGCCGCTGCTTCTCCTCGCGCACGGGTACTCGGCCAGCGGGCCCTTGCAGGACTTCGTCTTTCCGTTCTCGAAGCTGCAGGAGAGCAGGGCGTTTCACTACGCGCGGCTCAACGGCACCCTGGATCGCGTGGGCAAACGTTTCTGGAACGCGACTGACTTCTGCTGCAACTTCGAAGACGTTCCGGTCGATGACGTCGCGTACTTCCGCGCAGTGATCGAAGACGTGAAGGCGCAGCGCGCGGTGAAGCCGGGTCACGTGTTCGTGGTCGGTCACTCGAACGGTGCGTTCATGGCGCTGCGGCTGGCCTGTGAAGCGAGCGACGTCATCGACGGCATCGTGGCGGTCTCCGGCTCGACGTGGACCGACTTCAGCCGGTGTCCTGATGGGCGGAAGATTCCGATCCTGCTCGTGCACGGCACGGACGACGGAACGATCCTCTACGAAGGCGCGGACGGGAAATATCCCTCGGCCCGAGTCACCGGTCAGCGCTTCGCGCGTCGCAATGGGTGTGAGGGCGACTGGATCCGGGGGGAGCAGCGCGACTTCGTCACACCCGCCGATCTCGAGACCACCATCGAGACGATCGCCTGCCCCACGCCGCTCGAACTGTGGACGCTCGACGGCATCGGTCACGTGCCCGCCTTCAACGCGGAGTGGACTTCGGCCACTTTCGACTGGCTCGAGGCACACGCCGCCCCATGAAGTGGCTTCCTCTCATCGTCTTCTTCACCGGCTGCGCGACCGTCACCCCCCTGCAGACGGCCTCGGTGGTCGAGCGAGGTCGCGTGCGCGTGGGTGGTCAGCTCACCGCAGGTCCGTGCGGTCAACTCGAAGACGGCCTGCTCGGCGTGTTGAGCTGCAACTCGTTTCCCGACGGCGTTCCGCTGCCTGAGCTGCGGGTCAACGCCCGTGCCGGCTTCGCGCGCGGGTTCGACTTCGGCCTTTCGCTGCAGGCGTACGCGCAACTGCTCGCTCCGGAGCGCCCGTTTCAAATGGGACTGACTGCCGACGTGAAGGGCGAGTTGCTGCGGCTGCCGACCTCGGGCCCGACGCACATCGTCTCGATCGGGCTGCTCGGTGGCGGTGCGATCGCGGGAAGGCTCGGCCTCCCGCTCTGGGCTCACCTCGAGTGGGCAGTGCCGTTGTTCTACGGGCTCCAGTTCGCCCACTGGGAGTTGGTCGCCAGCACCGCGCTCGGTCAACGCTTCAACGGGAGCCCGAACGTCTCGCCCTCGAGCAACGTCGCGAACGTGAGCTTCTCGGTGGGCCTCTACAAGCGCGATCCCGCGGGCTTCGCGCTGCAGCTGAGCTACTTGACCGACCCGCAGCGTTTCGCCACCGGGGCAATTCAGCTGCAGATCGGTTTGTTCTTCGACGTCGCGCTGAAGCGCTGACCCTCAGCGCAGCCGGGCGTTCAGGCAATACGCGAAGCCCGTCTTCGTCGTCGACGCTTCCGTCACTCGCAGGAAGTAGGTGCCCGGCTGCAGCGCCGTGGGCGTGTCGAGGCGCGAGCAAAGCCCGCGGCCACTGGTGTTGTCGCTGCGCAAGGTGATGCCTGCGCCGCTGAGCAGCTCCAGCCGCGAGTCGAGCCCGAGCGACTCACACGAGGTGCCGGTGGTCGAGGTCTCGATCACCTCGGCACGCAGGGTGGCCGGAGAGGCGAGCGTGAAGATGAAGGTGTCGGTCAGGTCCGTCGAGTTGTTGAGCGCACCGCACATCACGAGATCGGTCCCCGTCACGAGGTTGGCCTGGTTGGTGGTGTCGTTGACTTCGCTCTCGACGCCACGCGCGGTGATCAGGGTGGGCGTCAGCCAATACGGCAGCGGCTGCGAACCGGTCGCCGTGCGCGTCATCGAGAGGTAGTAGGTGCCCGGCTGCACCTGCGCCACCATCACGCGGCAAGCGAAGCTGGTGGTCGTGTCGTCCACGCTCAGCTGCGTCGCCGTGGAGTCCAACAGTCCGAAGCGAATGGTCCCGAAGTCCTGGCATCCGTAGGAGTTCACCTCGACCCGCAGGACTCCCGCGGTCGCGATGTTGATTCGGAAGAGGTCTGCTTCGCTCACTGCGAGTTCAGCGTTCATCGCAGTGCCCGAGGTCAAGGTCTGCCCGGTGGCGTCGGCCAGCACGCGCGTATCGTTGGGTTCGATCTCCGTGGGCCCGGAAGGACGCATGACGAGGTCGGCCTTGAGCTGAAAGCTGCCCTCGTCGGGGCTCGAGTAGCCGTCGATGATGAGGAAATAGGTCGTATCCGTGGTGGCGGTGTTCGTCAGCACGAGCGTCTCGGTACCCGACGTGCCGTCGGAGCCGCTCGCGCACGTGATGCCCTGGGTAACGCCGCCGACGAAGAGACCGCAATTCGAGGCAGGCGCCGCGACCGCGTTCAACGACATGTCCCAGGCGGCCGAGGCCGTGACCACGACCGTGGTGCTGGCAGGAACGACGACCGCATAGACGAGGTCGCGCGTGGCCGCGGTGGCCATGCAGTTGTTGGTGCTCGTCGTGGCGATGTCGAAGTTGTTGGTTCCCCCGGAGGTGCTGTTCGTCAGCGTCATCCCCGTCGTCGGAAGAATGAGGGGCGATGCGCACGATGCGCCTGTTCCGTTCACGCTGCCTCCGCCACCGCCGGTCGCAGAACCTCCACCCGTCGCAGAGCCGCCGCCGGTCGCAGAGCCGCCGCCGGTCGCAGAACCGCCGCCGGTCGCAGAACCGCCGCCCGTCGCAGAACCGCCGCCCGTCGCAGAACCGCCGCCCGTCGCAGAACCGCCGCCGGTCGCAGAGCCGCCACCCGTCGCGGTGCCGCCACCCGTCGCAGAACCGCCGCCGGTCGCAGAGCCGCCGCCCGTCGCAGAGCCGCCGCCCGTCGCAGAGCCGCCGCCGGTCGCAGAGCCACCGCCCGTCGCAGTGCCGCCGCCGG
>JANODF010000652.1:0-14763 GCA_031412555.1 Archangium sp.
GAAATCAGCGCGTCCCTCGACTCCGCTCGGGATGAACGGGCTCTGGCATTCGATGGCTTCTTCAACTCTCTCCGAGGGGGAGAGGGAAATGACATCACGGCGTGAGCAGCTTTTGGCCTTCGTGGATCATCTCTTCGCTGCCCTGGTGCACCGAGACCCACGAGGGCGTGTTCTCGCTGCGCGCCCACGTGCCACCGGTGGGATCGAGCCCGAGCTCGAGCCAGCCCTTCGGCTGTCCCTTGAGGGCGTAGTCGAGGCGCAGCTGCATCACCGGCGCGCCTTGCTTCGGCACCTCGTCCTTGCTGAGCACCTCGGTGACGATGAGCCGGTTCCAGATCTTGTCGTGCCAGTTCTTCGCCAGCTCTTCAGCTTTGTCGGGTGTCGCGGCGCGGGCGACCTTCGCGGTCTGCGGAATGTCGGCCCCGGTGGAGACGAACGCGGCTGACTTCTCGCCGAACTTGATCGTGAAGGCGTCGAACTCGGTGGGCTTGAAGACGTGCAGCCGGCGATCGACCAGCAGCTGCGAGCTCGGGTCGAGCTCGTTGAACAGGCTCGACGAGATGAGGAACACCTCGCCCGACTTCTCGTCTTGCGCGTAGTTGCCGATGAGCCCGCTGACCGGGCGCGAGATGGTGAAGCGGCGGCTGACCCCCGCCACCTGCAGCTCGAGCTTTCGTTCGCTGTTGGTGAGGCCGACCTCGTCGAGCTTCTCCTTGCTCAGGGTGCCCAGTGCGCGGCTGCCTTCGAAGGGCGTCAGCTTGGTCCACAACGTGTCAGCACGATCGTTCGCAAAGACGGTGCGATCGGGCGTGGGCTCGGCGGGCTTGGCGCTCGCGAGCACGGTGCCACCATCGACGCCTGCATCGACCTCGACCAGGGCCACGCCCGCGTCGAACACCGGCCGTTTGCCCGGCAACCAGGCGAGGGTGACCATCAACCGGTCTTTCTTCTCCACCGAGACCGAACGAACGCCGTCTTCGTAGCGCACGCGCTCGAGGGAGTTCTTCGTGGCATCGACCACCACCACCGACTCGCTCTTGACCGAGTCTTTGGGGCGTTGCCAGGTGGTGTACGCGGCGACGAGACCGGCGAGTGCCAGGCCTCCCTGCAGGGCTGCGCTGCGGGCTTTCACGACTTGTTCTCCTTGCTGCTTTGCTTCTTCACGCGACGGCGGGCGAGGAAGCCCACGCCGAGCACGCCCAGAGGCGCGAGGAACGTGGTGGCGTAAAAAGTGGCGGTGTCTTGCTGGCGGCTGCGCGTGAGCGGCACGTCGACCTCGGTGTTGGTGACGCCGGCGAGCTGCTCATCACCCAGCAGCCACTTGAAGCCGTCGACCACCAGGTACTGATTACCCGGCAGCTGCTGGAGCACGAGATCGGCGATCGCGTCGGAGTCGCCCAACACCAGCGCCCGCATCGCGTCTTCGTTCTTCGCAGACGGCGCGCGGCGCTCGATGGCCGCCACCACACCCCAGGCCTTCTTGGTCTCGCCCAGCTTCTCGTCGAACTCGAAGTTGCCCGACGCGTCGTTCCACGACTCGGGCGCCGAACGCACGGCGAAGTCGATGGTGAGATCCGCCGGGTGTTTGGGCAGCTCCTCGAGCCCGCCCGCGCCCAGCATGAGCACCGGCACGTTGCTGCGCCCCAGGTACGTCACCACCGGGTGCGAGCTGAAGGTGCGGGTGCCGATGTTGATGCGATCGGCCAGCCCGGGGGGCGGGCGCACGTTGGCGGTGCCACGCTCCTGCGCGATGGACTGCGGCTTGAACGACAGCCCCAGGGGCGTCAGCAGCTCTTCGAAGGTGAGGCCGTTCTCGGGGTCGAGCGCGAAGAACAACCGGCCGCCCTTCTTCGCGTACGCCTCGATCGACGCGGCTTCGGGTTCTGAGAACGCACGTGAAGGACCGAGGATGAACAGCGCCGCGGCGTCTTTGGGGATCTCGTTGCCGAGGCCTTCGGCGGTGGTCAGCGTGCGCACCTCGAAGTTCTGATCCTGCAGCGTCTTGTAGAGAATCTCGATGGTGGCCCGCTGATCCATCCCGTTGGTGGGATCCTGGCTGCGTTCACCGTGACCACCGGTCAGGTAGACGGTGCGGCGCGACTTGGCGACCTGGAGCATGCGCTTCTGCACTTCAGCGTCGAGACCGCGCAGCTGGCTCTTGGCCTTCTCCACTTCGGTGCCGATGAAGATGCTCTCCTTGCGGCCGCCCTTCTTGATCAACACGGTGCCGTTGCCGCTGACCCCGAGCTCCTTGGCCTTGATGGGCTCCATCGCGTGATCGAGGCGGGTGACCTTGATCTGCGTGCTGACGTCTTGCAGCTCCTTGAAGTAGCCCGCCACCGCCTCGGCCGCGTCGCTGGCCGGAGGGAAGAACAGGTAGACCTCGATCGGCTCATCGAACGACGCGACCAGCTTCTGTGTCGCCTCACCCGCCTTCGCCACGCGGAAGTACGAGAAGTCGGCCTTCGAGTCGCGCTCGGTGGCCACGTACTGCACCGAGAACGCAAAGATCAGCGCGCACGCCAGGCCCACGCCCGAGAGCATGGCCTCGTCGATGCGGCCGTCCTCCAGCTTGGGCGCCTTGGCCATGGTGCCGAACGACAGCTCCATCAGCAGGGTGGGCAGCAGGGCCATGGCCAGCACGGCGGGCCACAAGACCGACAGCACACCGGAGATCTTCGGCGAGGCGCTCACCAACGAAGCGCCGGTCAGCTTGGTGAACAGATCCGACTGCAGGAAGTAGAGAACGAAGGCCAACAACGCCAGGCCGCTGAAGGCGGCGAACAGGCGCTGAACCCGGGCGAGCTCGTCCTTCTGAGATCGCGAGCGGAGGAAACGCAGCACCGTGGCGACGAGCACCATGGCCGCGCCCACGCTGGTGAGGGCGTACCGCGCGTTGGAGGCTTCGACGATGCGCTCACCGACCCAGGCGAGCGCGAGACCGACGACGAGAAGAATGGAGAGCTGCATGACTTACCTCCACCTTCGCGCTTCGAGCACGCGCGTGGCGGCGAAGAGCGCGAGGAAGGTGACCAGGCCGAAGTACGCGACGTGTTTCACGTGCACGAGGCCGATGCGGAAGGCGTCGAAGTGACCCCACCAGGCCAGGCCGTTGATGATGTCGGTGAGCGGGCGCTCGGTGACCTTGGCGAGCAGCCAGCAGGTGGTCAGCGCGAGCACCATCACGCCCGAGAGCACGGAGGCGACCACCTGGCTGCGGGTGAGCGCGCTGCCGAAGGTGCCGATGGCCAGCCCGCATGCGCCGACCAGCATCAAGCCGAAGTAGCCGGCGAAGATGTGGCCCAGCGAGACCTTGCCGTACACCGCGATGAGGATCGGCATGTACGAGGTGGAGAGGAAGAACACGCAGAGGAAGAGAAAGGCCGCGAGGAACTTGCCCAGCACGATCTCCACGTCGTGAATCGGCGACGAGTAGAGCAGCGAGATGGTGCCGGTCTGCCGCTCTTCCGCGATGAGCCGCATGGAGAGGAACACCGCGCCCACCATGGTGATGCCGGAGGTGAGGGTGAAGAAGTCGGCCAGCACTTCGGAAGACTTCTTGGCCGTGCCGGGAACCGCGAAGGCGTTGAACAACAGGCCGTCGATGAAGAGCATCACCGCGATGATGATGTACCCGCTCATGGTGCGCAGGTACGACTGCAGCTCGCGGCGGGTGATGAGCGATACGTTCTTCAAGCCGCCTCCTTGCCGTGCGTGAGCTTCAAGAAGATGTTCTCCAGGCGAGCGGCAGCCTTGTCGATGCGCAGCAACGAGATGCCCGCTCCGACCAGCGCCTTCACCATGTCGGGGCGGAGCTCGCCGCTGCCGACGACGCGCAGTGAAGCCACCTCGCCATCGAGCTTGAGCACCGTGACGTCGGTCACACCGGGCACCGTCTTGAGCACGTCGATCGCCTTCTGCGGCGCGCCGTGCACTTCGATCTCCACCGCACCCGCGTTGCCGAGCAGGTTGCTCAGGTCGGCTTCGGTGCCGCGAGCGATGATCTCGCCCTGCTGAATGACCAGGTAGCGATCACAGATCTGGCTGATCTCTCCCAGGATGTGGCTGGAGACGAGCACCGTGTGTTCGCCCTTGAGCTTCTGAATCAGCTCGCGCATCTCGACGATCTGCACCGGGTCGAGACCCGAGGTGGGCTCGTCGAGGATCAGCAGTCGAGGGTTGTGCACCAGCGCCTGCGCCACACCGACACGTTGCCGGTAGCCGTGCGAGAGGCTGGAGATCACGTCGTCTTTTCGATCGGTGAGCGACGTCTTCTCCATCGCCTCGCGCACGCGGGCCGCCAGGTCGGCGTTGCTCACGCCGCGCAGCTGGGCCACGAACTCGAGGTACCCCTCGACCGTCATCTCGTCGTACAGCGGCGGGGTGTCGGGGAGGAACCCGATGCGTTTGCGGATCTCGTGTGGATCCTTCGTGACATCGAAACCATCGATGAGCACCCGGCCGCTGGTGGGCAGCAGCACGCAACCGAGCACCTTGAGGGTGGTCGACTTGCCGGCGCCGTTGAGGCCCAGGAAGCCGATGACTTCGCCCTTTTCGATGTTGAACGAGAGGTCGCGAATCGCCGCGCGCTCTCCGTAGTACTTGGTGAGGCCTTCGACCTTGATCATCGGCTCGGTCGTCTAGTCTGTGTCGACCTCAAGTCAAGGGTGAGCGTCAGGCCCAGACCCAGCACCAGCACCACGGCCGTCCACCCCGCAGCCTCTGGCCCAAACGCACCACCCGACCAGAAGGTGGGCGCGGTGGCAGTGCCCCCGATGAGCAGCGAGGTGCCGGGGGGATTTCCGCTCACCGGCTGACCGAAGACGAAGCCTTCGAAGAAGTTCCACGCCACGTGCAGGCCCATCGCCAACCAGACAGAACCGCTGCGTACGGTGAGCGCGCCGAACCAGGCGCCGACGAGCGCAACACCCAGAGCTGCGAGCCAGGTGGCGCCGGGGTTGAACAGATGGAGCCCACCGAAGACCACGCTCGAGACGGCCACCGCCGCGACGTCGCCCATGCCCCTTCGCAGCGCGTTGAAGCCCAGGCCGCGCAGGAGCAGCTCTTCTCCGAAACCCGCGGGGGAGAGCGTGAGCAGCTGCATGAGTCCCGCCGTGGCCACCACGCTTGCGCTCTTCGGGGTCACCGAGAGTGTAGTGGCTCCGACGAGTGCAGGCACGACACAACACACGCTCAGCGTGACGGCACCGATGAGAAAGCCCACGCCGAACAGCCGCTGCGGCCTTGGTGCGGCGAGGCCGGTTGGCTCGCGGAAGGCGAACCAACAGACCAGCGTGGCCCCCACGCCCGAGACGAGGGTGGGGAAGGTGGAAAAGAAGACGCGCGCCGAGTCGAGATCCTCGAAGGAGAGCAGCCCCGCGAGGCCCAACCCCAGGCTCAAGACGCCCTGGGAGGCGACCGCAACCAGAACGAAGACACCGACCACGTACGGCGAGCGGATGCGACCTTCCGCATCCCTCAGCAGGTTCACACGCCGGCCCAGGAACTCAGCTCGAGCCCTCGGGAGACGAGCGCTTCGCGGGCCGCCGGCGCGAGGAACGTGGCCAGCTCGACTTCACGCTGAGGGCCGTAGCCGCTGCTCACGTGGCTGGGCCGGTGACCTGGGTGACACATCAGCTCGATCACGCCTTCGCTGGGCATGTCATCGAGCTCGGCGAGCCACCGTTCGGGCGTCCAGTAGGCGGCGTCACCGGCATCACCGATGAAGAAGTCGTTGGTGTGCACGCCTGCATCTTTGAGCGCGTTGCGCATGGCCGGGTCGATGCTGCGCACGGCGAGGCCCCGCTCACGGGCCACGATGCCCACCGCGCCGAGCACGGTCGGTTCACGATGCGCGTGTTTGTGCACGTCGATGTGCGTGGCGTCGCGGCCCAGCAGCACCTTGAAGCGGTCGAGCTGGGCACGCGTCTCGTTCACCACGAACTGGCGGGTGAGCACCGCGCGTTCGGTCATTTCCTGCGAGGGCTGGCTGACCGAGCTGAAGCGCACCAGGTTCAAGTGCAGGCCGATCGCCAGGCCTTGCGCGTCAGCTGCGGCGTCTTCGCTCCACGGCGAGTTGACGATCATCGTGGTGGAGGACACCACACCCTTTCGCATCGACTCGGCGATGCCCCGGGTGACGGCAGGGTCGTAGCCAAAGTCGTCGGCGTTCAAGATCAGTCGTCGGGTCATGGGCTGGGAGCCGAAGCGGCGCACTTACTCAGCAGCGCCTCGGCCTCTTTCGGGAAGCGCTCGCGAATCTTCTTCTGTACGGCCGCGAGCTCGGAGGTTTGCTGCATTTGTTCCATCTCACACAGCGCCGTCAAAGGGCGCGTGTCGGTGCCAGCCAGCGCGTCAGCGGCGAGATACTCCGCGCGCGCGGCAGTGAGGTCGTTCTTCTGAAAGAGCACGGTGGCCAGGTAGTAGTGGCCCTCGAGGAGATCCGGCTTCTCCTTCACCACCGAGCGCAAGAGGCGCATCGCTTCTTCCTTCTGCTCCTTGCGGTACTTCACGAAGCCGAGCTCAGCGGTGGTGAGCCAATCGTTGCGTTTCTTGTTCGCCTTGGTGAGCGCGACTTCGGCTTCATCGAGCCGGCCGCTTTGTGACAACCAGTAGCCCTGGCGCGCGAGGTACTGCGTGTTGCCCGGAGCCTTGTTGACCGCCTTCGTCCACGACTCCAGGGCTGCGCCCGTGTCTGCCTGCAGCTCACGCAGTTCGGCGAGCACCGCGTCGGGCCGCGCGTCGTTGGGCGCGAGCCCCGCCGCTTCACGCACCGCGGTCTCAGCGCGTTTGCCCTTGCGCGTCTGCACCGAGGCTTTCGCTTCGAGGAGCCGTGCGTCGAGGCTCCTGGGACTCTTGAGGAGCCAGCCGTCGACGAGCGAGAGCACCCCGTCCCATTCTTTGGCTTCGGCCAGGAGCGCACCCGCGCGCGCGAGCTGCGTGTCGGTGGAGTCGGGCAGCGTCGCCAGCTGCACGAGCCCGCTGACCCGATCGTTGCCCTTCGACTGTTCGGCCTTCGCGAGTTGTTCGGTGGCGCTCAGCTGAGGACCCTTGAGCCCGAAGAAGGCCGCGATGCCCACGCCGATGATCGCGACCACGCCGAGGATCAACGGGAGGGGAGAACGTTTGCCGTCGTTCGCCTTCACTTTCACCGGCGCTGCTGCGGGCGGCGGCGGCGTGGGCACGTGAGCGGGAATCGGCGAAGGCAACGTGGCATCGAGGCCCTGGCCGGGCGTCACCGGAGGCATCACGCCGGGAACGGACGGGTCGGCCTCGCGGGCGCGGCGCAGCGTGCTCCGGCGCTCGTCGGTCTTCTCGGGGAAGAGGGCGGTGACGTAGTCGGCCACTTCCTGATGCGTGGCGAGCACCGAGTCTCCGCCCACCGCTTCCATCGCTTCGACGAACTCGGCGAGCGACTGGTGACGGTTGCGGGGCTCCTTGGCGATCGCGCGCAAGCAGATCGCCTCGAGCGCTTTGGGCACGGCCGGATCGTAGGAAGAGGGCAGCGCAGGCTCTTCGCGCGCGATGCGGATGACCACCTCGTCGATGCTGTTGCCGGTGAACGGTCTGCGGCCACACAGCTGCTCGTAGAGCATCACGCCGGCGGCGAAGATGTCGGCGCGGTGATCGACCGGCTTGGCCGTGATCATCTCGGGCGACATGTAGAAGAACTTGCCCTTGAGCGTGCCGGGCTCGGTGCCGGCGCCCCAGGCCGAGGTGCGCGCGATGCCGAAGTCGATCACCTTGATGTCGCCCCGCACCCCGACGTGGATGTTGTCGGGCGTGAAGTCGCGGTGCACCAGCGCGAGCGGTTTGCCTTCTTCGTCGACCGCGCGGTGAGCGGCGTCGAGGCCCCGGCAGGCTTCGGTCAACACGCGCAGCGCGACTCCGGCGGGCATGCGCTTGCCGTTGTCCGCGGCGCGTTGGCGCAGCTCGGCCCAGGTGCGGCCCTCGAGCAGCTCCATCGCGATGAACGGTTCACCGTCGACCTGACCGAGCTCGAAGATGGTCACGACGTTGGGGTGCCGGATCTGCGCGGTGATGCGCGCCTCGTTCAGGAACATGCGGACGATCGCCGAGTCCTTGATCAAGTGAGGCAGCAACCGCTTCACCGCCACCATCGGGCCGAACTGGCCGTCGGGTGAGATCTGGCGGCCCACGTACACCTCGGCCATTCCCCCCGTCGCAAGGCGCGACGTGAGGCGGTACTGCCCGATCCACATGGGCTCGCCGAGGGTGTTCACCGGCGGCGGAGTCTAGGTCAGGAAACCCCGGCGGCGCGGGAAACTGTGCACCCAGTCCTCCGGGCAGGAACGAACACACCGGTCCTCTCGAGCACGGACCGGCTTCGACGGCGATTTCCTCCGAAGGAACACCTTCACCGTTCGCATCGAGCGCAGTCGAGATGCCATTTCTGCTGCGTGCGGCAAGTGGCCCCTCGACTGCTCTCGGGGCGAACGGGCGCCCTCATGTCTCCGCGCTCGATGCGGTGAAGTAGGCTCTCTCCGATGCGCTCTCTCCTCGTCGCTTGTGCGGTGCTGGGTCTGGCTGTCGCCTTGCTCGCTCGCAATGTCTCGGCAGAGCCGCCCCCTCCCATGGAGCCGCGGGAGATCTCGAAGATCGTCGAGGCGCTCAAGAAGAAGCCGGGCTCGAAGAGCGAGCTCGCCTCGGTGCGCTTCTATGGCGAGGTGTTCGCGCAGAAGTCGATGCAGGCGCCGATCGGAAGCCCGATGGAAACCCTGGGGCCGTGGGGCGACAACGGTGGCTTGCTCGGCTCGGAGAATCAGATCGCCACGCGCGCGTGTGGTGCGCTCACGGCGAAGGAACTCGAGGCGGCCAGCGTGATCTTGAAGGAGTACGGCGAATCGGTGCCGCTCACCTTGCGTGCATTCACGTTGGGCCAGCAGGGCAAGAAGACCGAAGCGGCCGCCTTGTTCACGTCGTTCATCGACAAGGAAAAGACGGTGGCGGCGTGCCCGAGCGAACACCCGATGTACTCGCATCGGCGCACCTCGCGGCTCTCGTTCGCGCTGCAGTGTTTGAAGGTGTTCGCCCCCGGAAAAGATGTCTCTGCGCAGCAGAAGATCCTGGAACGCGCGGAGAGCTGCGCGATGAACAACCACGCCGTCGGATGATGAGTGCCCCGTCGACTTCGCTCGGGGAGACCTGGGTCAGTCGAACAAGCTGAGCTGAGGCGGTTGTTCCCGGTGACCTGAGTCGACCTGCGTGTCGAACAGCGCCTTCACCGTCGCCAGCGTGTCAGCATCGTGCGGCTGCTTGTCGTCACGCAACCGGGCGATGCGGGGAAAGCGCAGCGCAAAACCACTGCTGTGTCGCTGCGACTTCTGCAATCCATCGAAGGCGACTTCGATCACCAGCTCGGGTTTGACCAGGTGGTACGGGCCGGAGTGGCTGATGGTGATCGCCTCGAGTCGCTTCGTCATGAGCTCGATCTCCACGTCGGTGAGCCCGGAGTACGCCTTGCCGATCTCCACCAACTGCGTGCCGTCCCACACTGCGAAGGTGTAGTCCGACAACACGCCCGCGCGTTTGCCGTGACCGCGTTCAGCCCGGGTGATCACCACGTCGAGCGTGGCGAACGCGCGTTTCACCTTGCGCCACGCATTGCCCCGTCTGCCCGCTTCGTACCGGGCGTCGACGCGTTTGATCATCAACCCTTCGTTGCCTCGTGCACGCGCCGCGGTGAAGGCGTCGTCGAGCTGTGGGTCGAGCGCGAGATCGGCTTTCAGGGCCAGCACCGGATTGATCGTGAGCGGCAACGCCTCGAGGCGCTTCCGTCGCTCGGTCCACGGGAGGTCGAGCACCGACTCTCCATCGAACAAGATGTCGTACGCGACGAAGGCCACGGGTGTGGCGGCGATCACCTTCGCTCCAGGATTGGCGCGATTGAGCCGGGCCTGGAGCGCTTGAAAGGGCCGCGCGAGCCCATCGGGGCGCACGGCGATCACTTCTCCGTCGAGCACCACCGCGCGGGGCAGCTGCTTCAAGCTCGCAGCGATCTCCGGGAACTGCGCGGTGACGTCGTCTTGCCCGCGCGCGAAGAGGCGCACCTGGCCGTCCCAGACATGGGCCTGCGTGCGCACGCCATCGAGCTTGTCTTCGAGGATGGTCATCGCGAGCTCGATGGGCTCCTTCACCGCCTCGGCCGGGGTGGCGAGCATGAAGGCCACCACGTTGCCGGGAATCACGCCGGCGTGGCCGAGGCGCTTCTCGTGCGCGAGCACCGCCAGCGCGCCGGGATCAGGCGTGAGCGCCGAAGCTTTTCGCAGTTCATCCAACGTCGCGCCGAACGCATCGGCCAGCGCCTCTTCGAAGATCCCCAGCTGCACGCCGATGCGCAGCTCTCCCAGGATCGCTTTGACGAGGTAACGCGCCTCCCACGGCGCGGAGCGGCTGAGCAGCTCGGCCAGCACCTTCTGCTTTTCCACTCGATCGACCGTGGTCGCGACGCGATCGAGAAACCGGGGCACCTCGAGCAACGGCAGGTGGCGATTCCCCGCGGGCATCAGCACCTCGAGCGCGTCTCCGAAGTCACCCAGCTCGCGGCTCTTGAGCGCGAGCACCCCCAGGGGTTGCCCCGATGCGTCAGCCGCGGCGGCGCTCAGCAGGGCCCAGCCCACCCCCAGAGTACGGGTGTCGCCCACCGGGAGCACCCGGCCGAGAATGAGCCTCGCTGCGACGGGCAGCTCCTCCTTCGAAAGCAGGCGCAGCAGGGCAGACAGGTGGCCGACCTTCGCCTTCCTCGAACGGGTCGCCTTGACGGCGTCGAGCGCGTGCACCAGCCTCTGCATAGGGTGAACATACGCCGGGCCGAGTGGTAGAAACGCCCCCGATGAATCACCTGCGTTTCAACCTGAACGGCGAGTGGATTGAAGAGCGTGGTCTGAGCCCGACCACGACCCTGTTGCGCTACCTGCGAGATCGACGGGGCATGACCGGCACCAAGGAGGGCTGCGCTGAAGGTGACTGCGGCGCGTGCACCGTGGCGGTGGCTGAGCTCGGCGCTGACGGCAAGCCCACCTGGCGCGCGGTGAACTCGTGCCTGTTGTTGTTGCCGATGGTGCAGGGCAAACACCTCGTCACCGTCGAGGCGCTCAAGGCGAAGGGCGACGACGGTTATCACCCCGCGCAGGTCGCGATGGCCAAAGCGCTCGGCAGTCAGTGTGGCTACTGCACGCCCGGCATCGTGATGGCGATGTTCGAGGCGACCTATCGCACTGACCTCGATGCACCGTGGAAGCTCGACGATCAGCTCTGCGGAAATCTGTGCCGCTGCACCGGGTATCGGCCGATCCGCGAGGCGGCGGAAGTGGTGGCCGGCTCGTGCCCGAAGGATCGTTTCTCCGAGTCGCTGCCGCGCTCCGCTCCCGAATCGATGGCCCTTGCGTATGAAAACGCGGGCCAGCGTTTCGCCACGCCGGCGACGTTCGAGGCGTTGTGGAGCGAGCTCGATGCGCACCCTGACGCGCGCTTCGTGGTGGGCGGAACGGACCTGTCGCTGGAGGTCACCAAGAAGTTCGCCGTGCTGCCGAAGTTGATCTCGCTGGAGGCGCTGAGGGACCTCAAGTCGCTCACGGAGATCGAAGGCGGCTTCCGGCTGGGCAGCGGCGCGACCGTCTCGGAGCTGGAAGACTTCTGCAAAGAGCGGCTGCCTTCGTTGCACCGCATGGTGCGGTACTTCGGTGCGCGGCAGATCAAGCACCGCGGCACGCTCGGTGGAAATCTCTGCACCGCGTCGCCGATTGGAGATCTCGCTCCGGCGCTGCTGAGTCTGGGCGCGACGGCGATCATCCGCGGGCGGGGTGGTGAACGGCGCGTGGCGCTCGATCAATTCTTCCCGGCGTATCGAAAGACGGCGTTGGCTGCGAAGGAGATCCTGGCGGCCATCGAGGTGCCTCGAGTCGCGTCGTCGGCGCGGGCGATTTCGTACAAGGTGTCCAAGCGGCGTGAGCTCGACATCAGCACCGTGTCCGCCGCGTTCTACGTGGACACCGATGCGAGTGGCCGGGTGACTTCGGCGCGGTTGGCCTACGGCGGCATGGCGGCGACTCCCAAACGCGCAGCGAATGCCGAAGCGGCGCTGGTCGGGCAGCCCTGGAATGAAGTGAGTGTCGCCGCGGCGGCGAAGGCGATCGCGACGGACTTCACGCCGATGTCGGATCACCGGGGCAGTGCTCCGTATCGCACCCTGGTCGCGGCCAATCTGCTGCGCGGCTTCTTCGATGAGACGCGCGCCGTGAAACAACCTGCGCTGGTGGGCCGTCATGCCGCGACCGTGCAGACCGCAGCGGAGGTGGCCCGTGGCTGACCTGCAGAAGCACTCGAAGACGCGCGCAACCTCCGAGCCGGAGTCTCCGCTCACGCCGCTGCACCAGCCGCTGCTCCACGAGAGCGGGCTGCGGCACACCAGTGGTGAAGCGAAGTACGTCGACGATTTTCCAGCGCCGGCGGGGATGTTGGTCGCCCAGGTGGTGGGCTCGACCCACGCGCGTGGCCGTATCCGTGGCATCGATACGTCGAAGGCTCGCCAGGTGCCGGGCGTGCTGGCGGTGCTCACCTCGAAAGACGTGCTCGGCGAGAACAACGTCGGTCCCGTCGTTCACGACGAAGAGTTGCTCGCCAGCGAAGAGGTGCACTTCCTCGGGCAGGCGATCGCGCTGGTGGTGGGCGAGACCTACGAGGCCTGCCGCGCGGGCGTGGCGGCGGTGAAGGTCGATCTCGAGGTGCTTCCCGCGATCGTGACGATCGAAGACGCCATCGCGAAACAGAGCTGGCTGTCTGAGCTGCACCTGATGCAGCGCGGTGATGCGAGCTCGGCGCTGGCCACGGCTGACGTGCGCTTCCAGGGCGAGGTGCGTACGGGTGGGCAGGACCATTTCTATCTCGAGACGCAGGTCACGCTCGCGGTGCCCGAAGAGGGGAGCGCGCTGAAGTTGTATTGCTCCACGCAGCACCCGAGCGAGGTGCAGACGATCGTCGCGCACGCGCTGGGTTGGCAGCGGCATCAGCTGGTCGTCGAAGTGCCGCGCATGGGTGGCGGTTTCGGCGGCAAAGAAACGCAGGCCGCGAACTACGCCGCCATGGCTTCACTCGCTGCGTTGGCGACTGGCCGCCCGGTGAAGGTCTGGCTCAATCGCGACCAGGACATGATGTGGACGGGCAAGCGTCACCCGTTCCTCACGAAGTTCGACGTGGGCTTCTCGAAGGACGGCATGCTCGTCGCGCTCGACGCGCAGTTCTACAGCGACGGCGGCTTCAGCTCGGACCTGAGCCGCGCCATCCTCGATCGCGCGTTGTTCCATTCGGACAACGGATACTTCCTGCCGCACGTTCGCCTCACCGGCCGGGTGGCGAAGACCAATCTGCCTTCGAACACCGCCTTCCGTGGGTTCGGCGGGCCGCAGGGCATGGCGGTGATCGAGGATCTGATCAGCCGCTTCTGCGAGCGCACCGGGCTGGATCCGGTCGAGGTGCGCCGGAAGAACCTGTACGGTGCGGCGCCGCGCAACCTCACGCCGTTCTGGCAAGAGGTGAAAGACAGCCGGCTGCCTCGCATCTTCGAGGAGCTGTTGGCGTCGTCTGACTACGCGAAGCGGAAGTCGGAGATCGCCGCGTTCAACGCCTCGCAGACGCACGTGAAGCGGGGCCTCGCGCTCACGCCGGTGAAGTTCGGCATCAGCTTCACCACCTCGTTCCTCAATCAGGCCGGCGCGTTGGTGATGATCTACGGCGATGGCAGCCTGCAGCTGAATCACGGCGGCACGGAGATGGGCCAGGGGCTGCACACCAAGATGCTCGCGATCTGCGCGCATGAGCTGGGCGTGTCGCCATCGAGCGTTCGCGTGATGAACACCGCGACCGACAAGGTGCCCAACACGTCGGCGACGGCGGCCTCGAGTGGTTCTGATCTGAATGGCCAGGCCGTGAAGGTGGCTTGCGAGATTCTGCGCGAGCGTTTGAGGCCGGTGGCGGCGCGGTTGCTCGGCGTTCCTTCTGAGAGCGCGAAGGACATTCTGTTCGCCGGTGGCCGGGTGTTCCTCGCGTCACGGCCTGAGCTGGCGTTGCCGTTCGCGAAGGTGACCGGCGAGGCGTACCTCTCGCAGGTCTCCATGTCGGCGACCGGCTTCTACAAGACGCCCGACATCACCTACGACCGCACGACGGGGAAGGGGAAGCCGTTCCACTACTTCGCGTATGGCGCGGCGGTCTGCGAGGTCGAGCTGAGTGGCCTGACCGGTGAGCACCGGCTGCGTCGGGTGGACATTCTTCACGACGTGGGCAACTCGCTGGTGCCGACGATCGATCGGGGCCAGGTCGAGGGTGGCTTCATTCAGGGCGTCGGCTGGCTCACGTGTGAAGAGGTGCGCTTCGACGAGAAGGGCTACCTGCGCACGCACAGTCCCGACACGTACAAGATTCCCGCGTTCGGTGATGCGCCCCTCGAGTTCAATGTGGCGCTGCTGCAGAACGCGCCGCAGGCCGACGTGATTCACGGGAGCAAGGCGGTGGGTGAGCCTCCGTTGATGCTCGCGTTGGCGGTGGTCGCTGCGTTGCGTGATGCGGTGACCGCGTTCGGGCCGAAGGGCCGCGAGGTGGATCTGCCGATGCCGTGCACGCCTGAAGCGCTGCTCTTCGCGGTCGAGAAGCAGAAGAAATGAAAGACCTCTCCCTGCTCGCGGGGAGAGTGATGGGCTTCGGTGCTCGAATTGGCCCCTGACCTGAAACTTGCCCGGTCGTTCAGAC
>JANODF010000653.1:0-2597 GCA_031412555.1 Archangium sp.
TCGGTGAAGATCCCCCCGGGCGTGGAGACCGGCTCGAAGATCCGGTTGAGCGGCCAGGGTGAACCCGGTGATCGCGGCGGTCCTCCCGGAGACCTCTTTCTCGAGCTCACCGTCGCCGAACACCCGTTGGTACGCCGCGAAGCCCAAGACCTCTATCTCGACCTGCCTGTGACGGTCGGTGAAGCGGCGTTGGGCGGCGAAGTGCACGTGCCCGTCTTCGGCGGCTCGGTGACCGTCACCCTCAAACCCGGCACCCAGTCGGGCACCAAGCTTCGCCTGCGGGGCAAGGGTGTTCCCGGCATGAGGGGCGCGCCGGCGGGCGACTTCTTCCTGGTGGTGATGGTCAAGCTGCCGGAGCACCTCGACGACACCGCCCGCAAGGCCGTGCACACGCTCGACAAGCACTACCACGGCGATGTGCGGGCGAAGTTGACGCTGTAAATCTTTAGCTCCGAACTCAAACACGGACTGGTAAGGCGACCTCAATATGGGCCTGCTCGATTTCTTCGGTGGCGGTACTCCGGCTGACAAGGCGCAGCGCCTCAAGGCGAAGGCGACGCAGAAGTATGGCGACGCGGCCACCCGGCAGAAGGCGCTCCAGCAGCTGGCCGAGCTGAAGCACCCCGACGCGGTGCCGGTGTTGATGAACCGCTTCATCTTCGCGGTCGACCCGCAGACCACCGACGCCGAAGAGAAGCAGCACGTCTTCGAGGCGATCTGCGATCTCGAGAAAGACGCCGTGCCCCCGGTGAAGGCGTTCCTCACCCGCAGCGACGCGGCCTCGAGTTGGGCGCTCAAGATCCTCGACACGGTGCTCACCCCCGATGAGGTGATGGCGGTGGTCACCGACGAACTTCAACGGCTGGGCGCCAACTACACCCGCGATCCCGAGAAGAAAGAGGTGCTCATCCGCTTCCTCGAGGGGAAGCAGGACGAGCGCGTGGGCCCGGTGTTGGTGCCTTTCCTCCACGACATGTCGGACGACGTGAAGATGGCGGCGCTCAAGACGCTGGCGAGCTTGAAGTATGAGCCGGCGCGCGAGCCGCTGCTCACCTTGCTGACCGCCGACGAGACGGCCAAACGCGTGCAGACCGCGTGTTTCGCCACGTTGATCGAGACCGGCTTCACCGTGCAGGGCTTCCGCGAGAAGGTCGAAGCGAAGCTCCCGGAAGGCACCGTCGTCGACAAGTCGGGCGTGGTGAAAAAGCGCGGCAGCTGAGTTTCTGCCGTGACTAAGTTAGGCGGCATGTCGCGCGCCTGGTGGCTGATCCCCTCGGCTGTCCTCACGCTCGGGTGCCCTGCCCCCACGCCCGTCGTCGACGCAGGCATCGATGCCGGCAGTGAGCTGTTCGCGCTCGAGGTGTGCTCGCGCATCGCGGCGGCCAAGTGTGATCTCAAGCTGCGCTGCTACCCCGCCTTCAGCCGGCTGAGCCGCGGCGAGTGTGTCGACCAGACGCAGGCGGCCTGCCTTGCCGAATACGAGCCCTTGGCGGCCTCCTTCGAAGCGAAACGAATCTCGTTCGACGCCGCCCAGCTCAGTTCCTGTGAGCGGCGGCTCACCTCGAGCGCCTGCCCGCCGTCGTTTCCGCCCGACTATCCGCTCGCCGTGGCGCAGCCCTTCGATGATTGCGGGCTGCAGACGGGGCTGGTGACGGGCACCCTCGTCTCGAACGACACGTGTGATCACCTGGTCGAGTGCGCTGCCGGCACCCTCTGCGTGAAGGGCACCACTTCGTGCCAGGGCACCTGCATCACCCTGGGCCAGCTCGACGAGCCCTGCGGTATCGGCTGCGCCCCCGGTCTGCGCTGCGACGGCACCCGCTGCACGTACTTGAAGACCCTCGATGAGACCTGCACCACCAGCGTGGAGTGCGAGCCCGATCTCATCTGCCTGGGCAGTTGCCGGCCCCGCCGCAAGCTCGGGGAGAGCTGTCGGGTCGATCTCGATCGCTTGAGCCCCTGTGAGCCGGGCCTCGCGTGCGACGTGGTGCCCTTCGTCGACGGCCTCGAAGGCACCTGCATCGTGCCGCGCGGCGAATCAGCCGAGTGCAAGTTCCACTGGAGCTGCCGAGCCGGCCTGGTCTGCGCCGACCTGAGCTGGGTTGGTTTTCCAGCCTCCGCTCCTGCCGCCGGTTCCTGCCGCGCCCCTGACGGAGAGCAGTTCAGCTGCCCGCAGACCGCCTACGCCGCGTTCGTGGGCGATCAATGCGCGCCGGGCCTCACCTGCCGCGACACCACCAACCAGTGCAGCACGCTCCCGGAGCGGGGCCAGTCGTGCACGCCCTCGAAGCAGAACTGCTCCGGCTTTCAGGTCCACTGCAAGCCGTCGGGCTCGGGCGACGTGGGGGTGTGCACCGGCCCCGCGAGCGAAGGTGAAACCTGCGCGGTGCGCATCGATGCCTCGCGCACGGTCGCCATCCCCTGTGCTTCGGGGTTCTGCGAGAAGGAGGTCACCATGCAGTGCCGGGCTCCGTACCTGCAGCGCAACAGCATCTGCAAAGAAGACGGCGAGTGCCTCGACGGCCGCTGTATTCCCCAGGCCGACATGAAGCTCCGCTGCGCCCCGCCCTGTTGATGTCACTGAATCGGGTCGGCCG
>JANODF010000654.1:0-7111 GCA_031412555.1 Archangium sp.
GACCTTTCGCGACATCGAATTTCATCAATCAGTTCATGATCTTAGAGCGCGAAACGCAGCAAAAGGCGCCCGCACCGGTTAACAAGCCGCCGGGGGATTCAACATGCGCTGGTTCATCGCCGTGCTCGCCGTGGTGTCTGCTGCTCCAGCCTGGTCCGCTGATCCGCTCAAGACCGACCCGGACAAATACAAACTCGTGGAGGAGAACGCGCGCGTTCGAGTGCTGCGGTTTCACGACAAACCCGGCGACAAGAGCACGCAGCACACGCACCCGGAGTTCGTGCTCTACGCGCTCTCGCCGTTCAAACGGCGGCTCGTCTTCGCGGATGGCAAGACGATGGAGCGCGAGTTCAAGGCAGGTGAGGTGGTGCTCATGCCCGCTCAGACTCACGTCGGGGAGAACATCGGCACCACCGACACCGAGGTGTTGCTGGTCGAGCTCAAAGAGCCCGCTTCGAAGTGACTGAGAGTCACCCTCACCCCGACCCTCTCCCAGAGAGGGAGAGGGAGTTCCTATTTCAAGGCGAGAGGATGATTCGCGGAGCGGAGAGCGCCTGACGAACCTGCGCGAGCGCGGGCTCTGAAGCGGCTTCGGCTTCCGTCATGCGGCGCACGTAGATGTCGCGCCCACCCGAGACGGCCTGCTTCAGCTCACCGAGCAACGTCATGGCGGCATCGAGCATGGTCTTCGCCTCTTGCGCACCCTTCGCTTCCGCCGCCACCCCACCCTTCTCCTTCAGGTGATCGCCGAAGCGCTTGATCGCATCGCGCGTCTTCACCTGGTCGAACGCCGCGAGCGCTTCCTTCACCGACTCAGTGCCCACCTTGATCAACCGCACCTGCGTGCTGCTGCGGAACTCGGGCGCCGGCACCTGCAGATCCGTGAACGCGCCGAGCAGCCCTTCTTCGGCCGCCTTGAACTGAAAGGGCACCACGTCGAGGAACAGGAACAACGGGTCGATGCCCTGCTTGGCCGCGGCGAGCTCTTCGTCACCCAGCGGCGGGAAGGTGGCCGGCGCGCCCACGAACAGCAGCGGCATCACCACCTCCTGCCAGAACTCCTCAGCAGCGGGACCCGTGTTGGTGGTCGCGCTGTTGAGCAGACCGACGGTCTCCACCACGCGCGGCGCACGGGCAGCCTGCGTGATGATGGGCTTGCCGCCTTCGAGCCGGTTGAGCGCGCCGACCAGCTGCTGCTCGAGCTGCTTCTTCAGCTCGGCAGGCAGCCGGGGCGCTCGGTTGATCGCGTCGCGCAGATCGATCGACAACCGCTCGGGCGCCGAATCCCACGCCTGCTTGAGCTTGGCCGGATCGACACCCACCACCTGCACGAAGCCGGGGTCGAACAAGCGCATGTAATCTTCAGGGCCCAGTCGCATCGGCTGACCACCACCGGCGCCGAACTTCGCCTGCGCGAGCGAGGTGCGGATGGTCTTGGTGACCTCCTCGACCTTCTCGAGCTTGCCGGCGCCCAGCGCATCGACCACCGCGCCGAACGGGGCGAGCATGATCAACGCATCGGGAAAACCGAGCGACGCGCCTTCCGGAGTCTCCCGGTAGGGGAACCAGAACGCCTGGTACTCCGTGTGGAGCCGCTCACCCATCGCCGCGGCGAGACCGAGCGCGATCACCTGGTGCTCCGGCTGCTGGGGATTGAACGGACCTCCGAGCAACTTGATCACGCCCTGCTCGATGTCGGCCCAGCTGTCCTTCACCAGATCGACGGGTTTGCCCTCGACCTGCGCGAGGACGGCGGACACCTGCTGAAAGGCTGAATCGAGCTGCGGAGGACGGGGCATCGACATGGTGCGCGGGCTCGTATCACGTCAGGGCCGAATCGAAATCCCCTCGAATAGGAGAGCGACCCTTTCAGAGGGCGAGCGAGACCAGCTCGCCGGCGACCTTCTGGGCTTTGCGCTCGTCTCCGGGGAATTCGGTCTCGAGGTACACGCGGGTGAGGCGCCCGACCTTGTTGATCGCCAACGCCTCACCGCGAATCACGCTGAGCAACGCGACGAATAAGAGCGAATACCCTCGCTGCACTTCGGTGATCGACTCCGGCGCGAAGCCCAGCGAACCTTTCGCGAACTCGAAGTACTTCGGCAGTGCGCCCTTCACGGCTGGGCCGTGTTTCTCGATCGCAGTGACCACATCTCTCGTGGTCTCCAGGCCCGACAGCCGAAGCAGCTTCACCAGGTAGTCCGGGAAGAAGTGCGCCTGACCGAACTCGGTGTGGAGCGCCTGGGCAATCTCGCGATCCAGCGCCTCGATGGCCGGCTGACGCACCAACGCGTCGAGCGAAACGAGATCGAGCGGCAGCGCCCCACTCTTCGCCAGGGTCGAACGCGCGGCCTCACGTGACGAAGCGAGCTCACGGCGAATCGAGACGAACTCCTGGTCGGCGATCTCCAGCAGGCCCGCCACCCGGCTGAACCGCCGCCGAATCAGCTCAGGCATCGCGTCATCCACTTTGTAGCCGAGGTCGTGCTCCACCTCGGCCCACGCGTGCTGGAGCACCGTGCGCAGCTGAATCTCGAAACGGAAATCGGGATGCGGGCCATCCGCCACGCCGCACACGTAGTGAATCGAGCGATAGCCAGCTGGCTTCGTCTTGTCGGCCGAGTGCGTGAAGTCGACCCGGAAGTGCTGCTCGATGAGACGCGAGACCTGCTCCAGGTGATCTTCGAAGTACGTGGCCACGCGCAACGCGACGAGGTCGGTCACGTCCCACAGGTGGCGATAGGTCTTGTCGGGCCGAGACAGCTTATGGGCCAGGCTCGCCGGGCTTTTGAGGCGCCAGGTGACGAACTGCACCGGCACGCCCGCCTGATGCAACAAGGCGCGCAGCTCTGCTTCCAGTCTCTGGCCTAACGCGGTGAGGGCCGCCTGGCGTTCGTCGAACTCATTGACCATCAACGGCAGCGTAGCGCTTGAGGGGAGATAAGGTGCGCGCCTCATGCGTCGCCTCAGTCTGTCTCTCGTGCTGCTGCTCGTGGGCTGCGCGACCACTGCCCCCCGGTTCGACCAGGAGCTCGCCACCTCCTTCGCGCAAGACGACATGCGCAAGCTGGTGACCGCCGACGCCGAGATCTACTACCCGGTGCAATACGCCGAAGCCGCCAAGCGGGTCGCCGCGCGCGCCTCGGAGTGTCTCAAGGCGATGCGCGCGCACGACGTCACCAGGCGCGACTACGGCCGCGCCCTGCTCTTCTTGACCTCGGCCAACTACAACAACGCGTACGTCGGCGGGCAGTCGGGTGGTGAGCCGCTGCAGGTGGTCAACCCGCTCTCCGCCACCTCGGAGTTCTTCCACTGGTACGGGCTGGGCGGCGCTGATGTCGGCGATGTCGCGTGCCACGAGATGTTCCACTTCGTGCACTACGAGCAGGTGCAGGGTTTCTGGGAGGTGGTGAACACGGTCTTCGGCCCCGTGCTCCCGCCCCAGGCGTTCCTCGAGCGCTGGTTCACCGAAGGCGTGGCGCAGTTCTACGAAGGCCGCATCGCTCGCAGCGTGGGCCGGCCGTTCAGTCCCGTGTACCGCGGCAGCTTCGACTCATTCGTCGCGATGCGCGGCGGCGCGGTGTGGCCCGGCGATCTGTCGCTGGGCCAACGTGAGCTCGCTCCGTACAGCGGCGCGTACATCACCGGCCTCTATTTCACCGAGTGGCTGGTGGCGAAGTACGGCGAAGACAAGCTGTGGAAGCTGATGGACATCCAGGGCCGCAGCGTCTTCTCGCCCTTCGGCGCCACGCTGCGTTTCAAGGAGGTTTACGGGCTCTCCACCGGCGCGTTGATCGACGAGTGGTCGAAGGATCTCGCGGCGAGCCTGGTGGTGCGCACCCGGCCCGCCGAAGAACGTTCCCTGCTCGCCGACGTGGGTCAGGTCGCGCGGCTCGCTTCACACCCCGCGAGTGGCACGCTGGCCATCGTCTCGTCAGGCAACGAGCAGGTCCCGATGCTGCGGATCCTCGAGCGCGACGGAACGGTTCGCGTGGAACGCCGACTGGCAAAGCTGGGCACCGATCGCGACTACGTCTTCGTGGGGCCGGGCAGCATGAGCGGGCTCTCGTTCACGGCAGATGGAAAGTTTCTCTTTCTGCTCAACGACGACCTGATCGATCGCGGCGATACGCGTGCGCAGATCTGGAAGGTCGATGCGCAGACCGGCGAGGTGCTCGAGGTCTACCAGGACGTCGGGCGCGGCATGGGCGGCGCGGTCTCGGCCGATGGCCTCACCTTCACCTTCGTCGACTTCCCCGCGGGCAAGTCACGCATCATCGAACGCGAGCTGGAGGCGGGGCTCGACCGGGTGGTGGCCGAGTTCCCCCTGGGCGTCTCCGTCTCGGCGCCGCAGTGGAACGCCGCGCACACGCAGCTGGTGTACTCACGCTTCGATTCGAACGGCTGGAACCTGGTGCTGCTCTCGGAAGACGGCACCAGCCGCGATCTGACCACCGATGGCGCGTTCAACTACGCGGCGAAGTGGGCCGATGACACGCACCTCATCTTTGCGCGTACGGCCGGCAAATACCTGCAAGCCCACCGGATGGACCTGGCGACCGGCGCCATCGAGCGGCTCACCGACACGCCCTATGGCTTGCTCGATCCGGCGCCGGTGGGGAGCGAAGTCGTGGCGGTGGTGCGCGATGGAGTTCACTGGTCCATCGACACCATGCCGGGCGCCTCGAAAGAGACCTTCACGCTCGAGCCCGTCGCCATTCCCGAGAAGCACGAGCCGGCGCCGCTCGAGGTGACCAGTGATGAGAAGTACTCTTCGCTCGAGCAACTGTTCGTGCCGCAGCTGCGGGTGCCCAGCGGCACCATCGGGTTCGGCCCGAACGCGAGCGACGGCTCGCCCACCTTCACCGGCTCGGTGGCGCTGTCGCTGATGGGCCGTGATCGGCTCGGCAAACACACCTGGGCGATCAACGGCTACCTGGGCATTCCGGCGCTGGAGAACCAGCTGCAGCTCGGCTACCGCAACCTGACCCTCGCGCCGTGGTCGTTGATCGCCAGCGCCGAACGCACGGCCTACGCGACCGAGGCGTATTGGACGGGCGGCCTCTACGCGTCGCGCACGGTGTTCACGGTGCCCCTCTTCTTCGGTGTGCAGACCGAGGTCTGGCAGCCGTTCGGGCAAGCGGCCGAGAAGTTCATCGGGCCCACCTTCGCGATCTCGTACGCCGCGGGTGACAGCACCGCGTACGCCGGGGCCCAGCGCACCTTCAGCTTCTCGCTCGACGTCTCCGCCTACCCGCGCTTCCTCGCCAGCGAGCGCGACATGCTCGACGTGCGCAGCTCGGTGGGTTTGTCGTTGCCGCTGCCTTTCTCGAAGCGTCATTCGTTCTCGGTCTCGGCGACGGGCCGCGCGTTGCCCGGTGCACCCTCGGGCGCGTTGCGCGTGGGCGGCACCTCGTCACTGACCACCTTGTTCGAGCGCGGGAGCACCGACCCGTTCCCGGTGGGGCCCGGCGTGTACCTGCCGGGAACCCTGGTGGAAGGCGTACGCGGCTTCGACGACTTCGCGCTGCGGGCGCAGTACCTGGCGCTCTTCAATGGGCGGTACCGGTACAGCTTCATCATCGATCGCGGCTTCGCGTCGTTGCTCTACATCTTCCCGTCGATCTTCTTCCGGCAGGTCGACGTGGAAGCGTTCGGCGCAGCGGCGATCACCGAGTCGCAGGTGGCGCGCAGTGCGGGCGCGGCGATCTCCTTCCGCACCTCCATCGGCGGCTTCATTCCGGTCTCGCTCACGTACCAGTTCGCCTGGCGTTTCGACTTCGGCCTGCCACCACTTCACGTGGTGGGTGTGTCCTTCGACTAACCTGCCGGCATGAGCAGCATCACCTTCTACGGCGCGGCGGGCACGGTCACGGGCTCTCGTTTTCTCCTCGAACACGAAGGATCACGGGTGTTGGTCGACTGCGGGCTCTTCCAGGGCCGCAAGGAGCTGCGCGAACGAAACTGGGCGCGTTGGCCCTTCGACCCGAAGACCGTCGACGCGGTGGTGCTGACCCACGCACACATCGATCACTCCGGCGGGCTGCCGCGCTTCGTGCGCGAAGGGTACCGGGGGCCCATCTATTCGACGGGCGGTACCAGGGACCTGTGCGGGATCCTGCTGCCCGATTCAGCGCGCATTCAGGAGGAAGAAGCGCGCTTCGCCAACAAACGCGGCTACTCGAAACACAAGCCGGCGCTCCCGCTCTACGAAGAAGAAGACGCCTTCAGAGCCCTGCGCCTGTTCGAGACGTTCGGCTACGACAAGACGCGTTCGGTGGCGAAGGGCATCAACCTGCGCTTCTCGCGCGCCGGCCACATTCTGGGCAGCGCGATCTGCAGCTTCGAGCTCGTCGGCAGCGGGCAGCGGGTGGTCTTCACGGGTGATCTCGGCCGCTACGGTGCGCCGATCCTGAAAGATCCCGAGGCCATCAGCAGCGCCACCACCCTGGTGGCCGAGAGCACGTATGGCGATCGGGAACATGGCAACCACGATCCCCAGGGCGACCTCGCGGAGATCGTGAACGAGACGGTGAAACGGGGCGGCGTGCTGGTGGTGCCCGCCTTCGCGGTGGGCCGCACACAAGACATCCTCTACCACCTGGGCATGTTGGAGCGCGCCGGGCGCATTCCCGAGCTGCCCATCTTCGTCGACTCGCCGATGGCCTGTGACGCCACCCCGCTCTACCTGGCGCACGCACACGAGCACGACTTCGAGATGCGGTCGGTGATCGACGAGGGGCACGAGCCGCTCCGCACGCCGCGCACCCGCTTCGTCACCTCGCGCAAAGAATCGCAGGCCATCAACTCGCTGCGCGGGCCGGGCATCATCGTGAGCGCCAGCGGCATGGCGACCGGTGGGCGCGTGCTGCATCACCTCAAACACCGGCTGCCTGACGAGCGGTCGACGATTCTCTTCGTGGGCTACCAGTCCGAGGGCACCCGCGGTCAGCGGCTGGTGTCGGGCGAGAAGCAGGTGAAGATTCTGGGTGAGCTGGTCGACGTACGCGCCCGGGTTGCGAACATCAGCGGGTTCTCCGCCCACGCCGATTGGCACGAGATGCTCCGGTGGATGGATGGCTTCACCGCGCCTCCGAAACAGACCCTGTTG
>JANODF010000655.1:0-2564 GCA_031412555.1 Archangium sp.
GGCCGCATGTTCACCCTGCTGAATCGCCGCGGGCGCAAGGCCCGGCACCAGCGAGCCATCTTTCTGGGTGAAGCTGGCGAGATCGCCCACCACGTACGCCGAGGGGTGCCCCGGAATGGTGAGGTCGCTGGTCACCTTCACCCGGCCAGACCGATCGAGCTCCACGCCCAGCGTGCGCGAGAGCGGCGAGGCCTGCACGCCGGCCCCCCAGAGCACGGTGGCTGCGTTGATGCGTTCCTCACCGAGCGACACGCCGTGGGGATCGATGTTGGTGACCTTGGTGTTGAGCCGCACCTCGACGCCCAGCCGGCGCAACGACACCAGCGCCTTGTCGCTGAGCCTCTCGTCGAACGCAGCGAGCACGCGCGGGCCGGCTTCGATCAGCAGCACCCGCGACTTCTTCGGATCGAAGCGCCGGTAGTCACGCGCCACCGTGAAGCGCGAGAGCTCAGCGATCGCGCCGGCCAGCTCGACACCCGTGGGGCCCGCGCCGACCACCACGAAGGTGAGGAACCGCTCGCGCGCCTTCTCATCGTCTTCCTTCTCGGCTTCTTCGAAGGCGGTGAGCACACGGCGGCGCATCTCCAGCGCGTCGTCGAGCGTCTTGAGGCCCGGGGCGAAACGTTCCCACTCATCGTGACCAAAGTAGGTGTGGCTGACGCCCGTGGCGAGAATCAGGAAGTCGTAGTCGAGCACCTCACCATCGGAGAGCTTCACCTTCTTCGCGGCCAGCTCGATGCCCGCCACCTCGGCCATGCGCACTTCAACGTTCGACTGCTTGGCGAGCAGCGATCGAATCGGCGTGGCGATGTCGCCCGGTGAAAGACCCGCGGTGGCCACCTGGTAGAGCAGCGGCTGAAACAGGTGGTAGTTCTGCCGATCGACCAGCGTCACTTCGACGGGGCCGCGCGAGAGGCGCTTGGCGGCGTACAGACCTGCGAAACCGCCCCCGATGATCACCACGCGAGGAACCTGATTCGGCGGCCTCGTTCTACCTGCGTCGTTCATGCGCGGAAGATAGCCGCGTGAAGGGCCGTCCGCTCTGACGGTGAGAAGCGCTGCTTCAATCCACTCAGCTCACCGGCAGAGCGACACAATCGACTGACAGATCCCGTCGTCGTTGCAGAAGAGCTGCCCCCCGCAGCCGGCAGGGGCGCAGGGTTCTGCAGCCGCGGGCGTCAGAGGCGCGAAAGAAATGTTGGAAGCCGCTCTCACCAGAACTTCGCGACGAGCCGCACGCCCGCGGAGAACACGTTCGCGGGCCGGGTGTACGCGCCGGGGAGGAGATCGCCCGACTGGTACCGCGCATAGATCTGCACGGGCACGCCGACGCGCAGCAACGAGACCGTCGCCGTCGCCTTGACGATGTTCTTCACGCCCGGCTGCCAGAACTTCTCGCGGTCGTAGTCCCACAGCGGCGACTGGCTCTGCCAATCACTCTGAAAGGTCTGCACCCGCGTGTAGCTGACGGTGAGCGTGAGCATGCCGGGCAGCGCGTTGGCCTTCTCCAGGTTCCCGCCCGAGACGATCGACGCCCGCGTAGGCCCCAGAAAGGGAACCGCATCGACGGAGATGGTGCCGCCGATCCAATCGCCGCCATCGACGATGTACTTGTCGCCCACGAAGAACGCGTTGTTGTTGAGCAGCGGGTTCACCGTGCCCCGCCCCGCCGTGTACTCACGCGGCCGGAAGAACGAATAGAAGATGTCCGCGCCGATGTTGAGCCGGTACACGCCGTACTGATCGACGAAGAAGTGTTTGTCGGCCGCGACGTGCGCTTCGACGTCGCCGGCCGCGTGCAGCTCCCACAGGTTGGTGCCCACGCTCACGGCCGCTTCGGGATCGAAGTTGGTGCCCGTGGGCAACGCGACCTGCAGGGTGGCGGACCAGCGGAAGTGGTTCTGCGACATCCACTCGTTCTCGGGCAACAGGTAGCGGCCCCCGAGGATGATGTCGGCCAGCCGTACGCCGGCCTGCCACTGCTCGGGAACCCGCGGCTGACCCAACGAGCTCGCCCAGCCCCAGAAGTCATCCTCCGAGTACTTGCGGCCGAGCTGCGACTGGTAGTCGCCCTCTTCCCAGCTGATGTTCGTGTTCACCCGCGAGTTCAGCACGATGGGCACGTAGACCGCCGCGGTGAGGCGATCGGTGATGCCGTACAGCGCCTGAATCATCAGCACGTCGAGCTGGGCCTGGGGCCGCGGCCGCAAGATGCCCTGCAGACCGGCGCCCGGCTCGTAACGACGGCTCTCTTCCACCAGGGGGAGCGCCTTGCCGTCACCGCTCCACTGCTTGTCGAGGCTGGTGCCGAGATAGGAAAAATCGAAGGTGAAGGTGCTTTGCGGCAGCACCTGAGTCTCCATCGCCAGCGCGATGGAAGCGGTGAGCGAGGTCACCAACATGATCACGCGCTTCACGGCTTCACCTCCGTCACTTCAAACGGCCCTGCAGTGGCCGGTACCTGGCCCATCGCCGAACGCACCTGCAGGTTCTCGAAGTCGAGCACCACCGCGTTCATGCTGTCGGAGCTGTCGACGAACTGCGGATCGCTGATGAGGTTCTGG
>JANODF010000656.1:0-2029 GCA_031412555.1 Archangium sp.
CGCGCGCCCTTGAGCGCCACCACCACCTGGGTGCTCAGCGCCACCTCGCGCACCACCCCGATCCGATCCTTCTGCACCGCCTCGATCGTCTTGCCCGTCAGCCGCGCCATCTCGCCCGGGTGCGGCGTCAGCAGCAAGTCGCCCTTCGCGCGCTTGAGCAGCTCCAGATTCCCCGACAGCGCGTTGAGCCCGTCGGCGTCGAGCACGCAGGGACAGGTCAGCTCCTCGAGGAACGGGCCGATCAACTTCCACGTCTCGTCGCCCCGCTCGATGCCGGGGCCGAATACCACAGCGTCTTTGCCCTCCGCAGCGTCGAGCAGCGCGTTCAGATCACGCGGACCCAACGCGCCTTCGTTGATGAGCTCGAGACCCATCACCTCGGGCGCGTGCTGCATCACCGGCAACAAGGCTTCGGGCCGGGTGGCCACGGTCACCAGTCCGGCCCCACCCCGCAGGGCCCCGAGGGCCGCGAGCGCCGCCGCGCCGGTCTTGCCCCAGCTGCCACCGATCACCAGCACGTGGCCGTAGGTGCCCTTGTGCGAATCAGCGCGCCGTTTCGGAATGCGCCCGCGCACGTCGCTCTCTTCGAGCAGGTAGACGCCGATACCGGTGAGCACCGATTCGGCGGCGCGGGGAATGCCGATGTCCACGATCTCCAACCGGCCGCAGCGGCTGGCACCAGGCTCGATCACCTGACCGAGCTTCGCGTAGCCGAAGGTGGTGGTGACGTCGGCGAGAATACACGGCGAGAGCGCCACGCCGGAGTCACTGTCGAGGCCCGACGGAAGATCTGCCGCGATCACCCGCGCACCCCCAGCCTGCCAGCTGGAGATCTTCCCGATCGCCTCGGCGATGCGCCCTTCCGGAGCGCGGCTCAAACCCGTGCCCAGCAGCGCATCGATGACCACGTCGCCCGGGCCCGCGGCCAACTCGAAAGGAATCGGAGCCGGTGAAACTCCACACGCCTTCAACGCGGCGAAGTTGCGCGCCGCATCGCCCTTCAACGCAGCGCCATCACCGGTGAGCTCGACGAAGACGGTGCGGCCCAGGCCCGCCAGCTTGCGCGCGACCACCAGCCCATCACCGCCGTTGTTGCCCAGGCCGCAGAGCACGAAGAACCGGCCGCCCTGCCCTGCTTCTTTCAGCGCCGCCTGGGTGAGCGCCTCGCCGGCGTTCTCCATCAACACCGAGCCGGGCATGCCGTGCTCAGCCGAAGCGGCATCGACGGCCCGCATCTGGGCGGCGGTCAGCGCGCGTTTCACGGGTTCCTCAGGATCTCCACCATCTCGCGCACCGCGCGATCGAACCCCACCATCACCGCGCGCGCGACGATCGCGTGGCCGATGTTGAGTTCGTCGATCTCAGGCAGCTTCGCGATGGCGCGCACGTTCTCGTAGTGGAGCCCGTGTCCCGCGGCGCAGCCAATACCCAGCTTCCCGGCGGTCTTCGCGGCATCCACGATGCGGTTGAACTCGCGCTGGCGATCCTTCTCGGTGCGCGCTTCGCAGTACCGGCCGGTGTGCAGCTCGATGCGATCGGCGCTCACCTTGTGCGACGCCTTCACCTGGTCGATGTCGGGATCGATGAAGAGCGAGGTGATGATGTCGCCGTCTTTCAGGTTCTTGACGATCTTCGCGATGGTCTCCTTCTGCGCGTTGACGTCGAGGCCGCCTTCGGTGGTGACCTCTTCGCGGCGCTCCGGCACCAGGCAGGCCGCATAGGGCAGATGGGATAGCGCGATAGCCTCCATCTCCGGGGTCACGGCGCATTCAAAGTTAAGCGGCCGCCCGCGTCGGCGACAGGTGGCCGCAAGCTGGTCGATATCGGCGTCGGAGATGTGGCGGCGATCTTCCCGCAGGTGAGCGGTGATGCCGTCCGCACCCGCGGCCAGCGCCATCTCGGCGGCGCGAACCGGGTCCGGATAGCCCTCGCCGCGTGCATTGCGCACGGTCGCCACGTGGTCGATGTTCACGCCGAGACGAAGGCGGTTCATTGGAAACCCCGCGGATGAGCGGAATATAGGTTCATG
>JANODF010000657.1:0-7975 GCA_031412555.1 Archangium sp.
CGACCGGCATCGGTAGCCTCCCGCTTTCACTGGCCGAAGCGCTGCAACTCTCGCTGCAACAGGATGTTCCATACCTGCCGGAGGTGGCCGGTGAGTTGATGCTGCCGCTCGCGTTGAGTTCGGAGTTGCCGCCTTCGCTCGCGGCGTTCACCGGCGCGCTTCGGCTGCGGGGGGCCCGGTTCGCGAAGGCTCAGCTCGCGGGGCCCGCGACAGTGACGGCGTTTTCGGATCGGCGCGAAGGCGTGGTCGAACAGCTCGCGGCGAAGGCTGTGGCGATCACCCGGGCGTTGAGCGCGGCGCAGGTGACTCCGATCATTTTTTTCGATGAGCCGGGGCTGGGCATGGGGCCGCTGCCGGTGGCTTCGCTCCAGGCGGTGCA
The DNA here is from genome assembly GCA_031412555.1 of Archangium sp. Taxonomy (GTDB): domain Bacteria; phylum Myxococcota; class Myxococcia; order Myxococcales; family Myxococcaceae; genus Archangium_A. The sequence continues at coordinate 380 of JANODF010000657.1, forward strand.
GCGAGCTGCGCGTGATGCGGGTGCGATCGTCGGCCTGCACTGCTGTGGGCAGACGCGGTGGAGCGAGTTGCTCGGGCTGGGCTTCGATCTGATCAGCCTCGATGCGCGGTTGTCGCTGGATGCGCTGCTGGAAGATCGGCGCGCCTGGCTGCGGTTTCTCGAAGGCGGCGGCACGCTGTGCCTGGGGATCATTCCGACGAATGCCGGCGCGAAGTACGACGTGAACGAGCTGTGCGATTCGGTGGAGGCTTCGTTGCGATCGACCACTCCAAACTTCGAACGCGTGCTCTCGCGGATGATGTTGTCGCCGGCCTGCGGGCTGGGTTTGCACTCGGTCGAAGACGCGGCGCGGATCAGCGCGGAGGTTCGCTGGGCGCAGGCCCGGTTGTTCAAGAGTCTCCAGCCCTCACCCTGACCCTCTCCCCGCGGGCCCCGCGGGAGAGGGGACTTCGGCCAGGGCTCCTTGCGTGGCCGAACTCATGCCCAACCCCGGCAGTTCGGCGCGTGGCACCCAACGCCACTCGAGATAGCCGGGCGGCGGAGTGGCGAGCTTCTTCGGCAACGCCACCGGATGCAGCCTCATCACCAGCTCACGATGGGTCAACGTGCGTTCGATCACGGTGAACTCAGGCCCGATCGTCGCTTTCTTTCCGAGCAGCTTCTGCAGTGAATGATCGCCCGTCGCGCCGAGCACCAGCTCGATGCCGGGTAACTCCCAGAGCCCGCCGAACAGGCCTTTCTCCTCGCGCCTCGCCAGCAGCACCTCGTCACCACGCTGCGCGACCGCCACCGCCAGCTCGAGCCGCTTTCGTTTCGGCGGCTTCTTGGGCCGGGGCAGCTCATCGACGCGCCCGCTCGCCAACGCCTTGCACGACGTGCTCACGGGGCAGACGAGACACAGCGGGTTCTGGGGAACACAGACCGTCGCTCCGAGCTCCATCAAGGCCTGGTTCCAATCACCCGGCCGCGCGCCCGACACCAACACCTCGGCGGCTGCCCACAGCCCGGCCTCCCGCGCCTTCTCTCCCGGCACCCCATCCAGCTCGAGCAGCCGGGAAAACACCCGCGCCACGTTGCCATCCACCAGGGGCGCCTCCAGCTCGAAGGCGATCGAAGCGACGGCCCCCGCGGTGTAGCGGCCGAAGCCGGGCAGGGTGAGCAGCGCATCGACCGAATCGGGCAGCTCGCCTTCGAACCGAGCGACGATCTCCTTCGCGGCCACGTGCAGGTTGCGCGCACGCGAGTAGTAGCCGAGGCCCGTCCACAGCCCGAGCACCTCTTCCAACGGCGCCGCTGCGAGCGACTCCACCGTGGGGAAGCGCGCGAGGAACCTGGTCCAGTAGCGCACCACGCGTTCGACTTGGGTCTGCTGCAGCATGATTTCGCTGACCCAGACGCCGTAGGGCTCTCTCGACTTGCGCCAGGGCAGATCGCGTTTCGATCGATCGAACCACCGCAACAATTGCGTGCGCAGTTCCCGCTTGAGTTCTGTCGCGCGCTCCACCGAATTCGTCACGCGTTCGACCTCATCACAAGTTATTCACGTCGGCATGCTCGCCTTGATCGCGGCCGTGACCCTCACCGCTCAACCGCTCGATCTCGAAGCCTGGAATCAGGAGCGCCTCAAGACGAGCCGGGTGAGCATGTTCGTTCTCGGGGGCTGGGCGGTGGGCAACATGGCGGCCGGTGCTTTCGGGTTCGGCCTGGAGCGCGACGAGCGGGTGCGGTTCCTCCACCTGGGCAACCTGCTCTGGAACGCCGTCAATCTGGGCCTTGCGTTGAACACGCTCATCCGCGAGTGGAATGCGAACCCCGCCGCGCTCGATGCGAAGCAGAGCCTCGAGGCCTCAGAGCAGATCGAGAAGATCTTCTTCATCAACGCCGCGCTCGATCTCGCCTACCTCGCGACGGCCGCGTTCCTCTGGCAGCGAGGCGAGGCGGTGGGCGATCCGCGCATGGTGGGTTTGGGCCAGTCGTTGCTGATCCAGGGTGGCTTTCTGGCCGTCTTCGATCTGACCATGGGCATCGTCAACGCGCGCCTCACCGGCAAGCTGCTCGAGGGCGTCACAGTGAACGTCACGCCGGTCGGAGTCAGCGGCTCGTTCTGAACGAGTTGCGTGGCATGCTCTCGCCCCGCCGATGTCCCCTTCTGAGCCCCTGCAGCCCAGCGCACTCGACGCGACCCTGGAGTCGGGGCGAAGCGGGCCTCCGCCCGGGGTGATCGTCGAAGGAACGGAGGTCGGGCCCTTCGTGATCTCGCGCAAGCTCGGTGCGGGCGCGATGGGCTCGGTCTACGCCGCGTGGGACGCGCGGCTCGAACGCGAAGTGGCGCTCAAGGTGTTGCACCTGGAGTCCGACGATCTGCTGCGCGAGGCGCGGCTGCTCGCTCGGCTCAATCACCCGCATGTGGTGACGGTGCACGAGGTGCTCTCGTGGAACGGCCGCATCGTGTTGGTGATGGAGTACGCCCGCGGCCGCTCGTTGCGCGAATGGCTCGCTTCGTCTCCGCGAACTCCGGCCGAGATCATCGAGGTCTTCGCCCAGTGCGCCGCCGGGCTCGGCGCAGCCCACGCCGCGGGCGTCATTCACCGCGACTTCAAGCCCGAGAACGCGCTGGTCGATGAGTCGGGCCGGGCGCGGTTGCTCGACTTCGGCCTGGCCACGCCGCAAGTGAGTGCCACGGGCGTCCTGGCGGGGTCGCCGGCGTACATGGCGCTCGCCCAGCTCGAGGGTGCGCCCGCCGACGCGCGATCGGATCAATTCTCGTGGTGGCTGAGCCTGTACGAAGCGCTCGCCGGCCGGCGGCCTCACGACGGGTCGACGCTCGAGGCCATGGTGGAGAGCCGGCGCCGCGAGACCGTCGAACTCACACCTCTGCCGCGTTGGCTGCGCGGGGCGATGGCGCGCGGGCTGTCGAAGAGTGCCGAGGCCCGCTTCCCCTCGATGGAGGCGGCCCGCAAGGCGCTCCGGCCCCCCTGGCGGCGCCGGGTGGTGGTGCTGGCGGCGCTCTCGCTCTGCGCAGCCGCAGGCCTGGGTGTGTTTGCCTCGAACGCAGCGACGCCTTGCGAGCTGCCCGCGGTCTCGCCCGCGTCGTTCGAGGGGCGCACCGACGTGCCGGCGTTGCGCGAGGCGGCGGCCGCCTACGCGAGCGGGCTGGAGCGCTGCCTGACCCTCCCGCGCGAGGAGCAGGTGCAGCGGGCGCAGTGTCTCGAGGTGTCGGGCCGAGAGCTCTCGTTGGCCTTCGAGGTGCTCGATCAGCTCCCGGGTCTCTCGGCAGAATTGAAGCCGCGCGTCTTGCGACGGGTCTTGCCCGCAGGCCGGTGCGAACGCGCGCCGTCGCCTCGGGTGTCGGCCTGGAACGAGCTGGAAAAGCCGGCGTTGCTCGCTTCGGTACGGGCTCAGCTCGAGTTCGACGCGCTGCGGGCCGAAAGCAGGCAGCAAGAGTCGCTGCGCCTGGCGACCGAACACCGGGTGGCGGCCGACGCGAGCGGCGTGGTCAGCGCGCGGGCGTGGGCGCGGATCAACGAAGCTGCAGCGCTGTCGGTCACCGCGCGCATTCCCGAAGCGGTGGTGTTCTTGCGCGAGATCGAAGCGTTCCCCGGCGTGGGGCTGCGCGAGGAGACCTGGGCTGCGCTGGGGCGTTGGCTCTTCGAGTGTTACCTGGGCGACGAAGAACGCTGCCGCACGCAACGTGAACACGCGCGACGGTTCTCCACCGAGCTCGACGAGCCGTGGACGCAGGCGCTCTCGAAGGAGATCTCCGTGCGGTACGACGGGGTTCCGGTCGAAGAGGCGGTCGCGGCCTGGGGCGCGATTCCCGGAGCGGGCCTCGAAGCGCGGCGCGCGATGGCCAATGAGCTGGCCAACGTGCAGAACACCGACGACCCCCGCCGGGTCGAGCGGGCGCGAAAACTGGCCGGGGCGATCGCCCAACCCGATGCGCGCACCCGCCTGCTCATTCTCGAGGTGGACGCGCTCACCGCGGTTCGAGAGGGTGATCTGGCGCGAGCCCGCGCCCTCTTGAAGTCGATCGAAGCGGAGGAGCTCAGCAACACGCCGAGCGGGCTGCAGGTGCAGCACGGCATCAAGCTGGCGCTCCTGGGCGGTTCGCGGCGTTACGAAGACATGCTCGCGCTGACCAGGCCGCCGTACCCCGAGCAGGGCGACCCTCGCTTCCGCTACCGGATGACCTTGATGCGAATGCGCATCCTTCACGCCATGCGGTCTCCTGCGCTTGGCGAGGTGCAGGCGCAGGTCGAGCTCATCAGGCCGTTGCTCAACGAGAGCGAGCGGCTCTGGCTGGAGATGATCCGCGAGCAGATGGCGCTGCTCGATGGTGACGTGGAGGCGCTGGAGTCGGTGGCGGTCGATGTCGGGGGCGAGATGTTGAGGGAGTGGCAGCTCGCCGTGCTGAAGCGCGACCGGGCCAGACAGAAGGCGCTGCTCGCTGCGGCGCGCGACCCGGTGGGCGACGATTGGTGGGGGCGGCGTTTGCAGATCGAGGGGCTGCTCGAAGCCGGGAAGCATGAGGAGGCCGCCACCGCCGCGGCCCGGCTGCGTGTAGAGGTGCCCAGCATCGAACTCACCGGTCAGATTCGGTTGCAGGAGGCGCGCGCGCGTTGGGCCCTCGGTCAGAAGGACGCGGCGTGCCGGGTGGCGACCGCGTACATCCTGTGGAGCTCGCTGCTGCCCCAGGAGCGCGCCCGTGCCGAACAGTTCTTTCGTGAGTGCCCGGTGGTCGGGGTGTCGGTAGATCCGGGCTGAAGTGGTCGGTATTGCTCGAATCGCAGGGGCGAGCGGCACTGCGGTGGGCAGTCCTCCTCTCAAGGCGTGAGAGCGCCGCACCGGTTCTGAGCAGGCAGCGACAACAAGGTGTGCGCTCCTTCGTTCTCGCCGGCTTGCTGCTCTCGACTGGCTGCGTGGGGCTCGCTGATCCGGCGTTGGTGACGGCTTCGCTGCAGACGGCGAGTGCTGCTGATGCGGGCGCGACTCCGGCCGAAGACGCGGGAACGAACGACGCGGGTACTTCGGTGCCTGACGCTGGCGGCAATCCGGTGGTGGATGCGGGGACTCCCGCCGTCGACGCTGGAGTCGACCCCTGCGCAGGCATCACCTGCATGGCGGTGGGCGCACGGTGTGAACGCACGTTGGCTCGTTGCGTGTGTGGGCCGGGTTTTACCGGCGATGGCTCGAGCTGCACGCCGGTCGCCCCGGGCAGCCCGGAGACGCGCACCTCGGCGCAGGTCTGCACGGCCTGGAGTGCGGCGCAGACGCGGAGAGAAGCGGGCGATGGGTTCACCAACACCACCACCACCTGCGATCCCGGAGCGCTTTCACGCAACGCCCTCGACGATGCGCTCGCGCGGGTGAACTTCTATCGCTGGCTGGTGGGGTTGGGGCCCACGGCAGATGATTCGGGCGCGAACACCACCGGCCAGGCGTGCGCGGTGGTTTCCGCGTGGAACCCGGCGGGTCCCGCGGCGCATTTTCCCCAGTCGTCGGCGACTTGTTACACGCAGGCCGGTGCGGGCGGCGCGGGCTCCAGCAACATCGCCTGGGGCGCTCGTGATGCGACCGATGCGATCGACTTGTGGATGATCGATTTCGGCAACGAGACCACGTTCGGTCACCGGCGCTGGTTGCTCAATCCTCCGCTGGGGCCGGTGGGCATCGGGCACTACCGCGGCGGTAACAACTACGGCTCGGCCTCGTGCATCAGCGTCTTCGGGAGCAGCGGCTCGAGCGTGCGCCCTGAGTTCGTGGCCTTTCCGCCCCCGGGGTTCTCGCCGCTCGAGTTGGCCCAGTGGCACTGGACCATTCACGGCAACATTCCGCTGTCGGGCACCACCGTGAGCGTCACGCGGATGGGCGACGGGGTGGAGATGCCCACTCGGTTGGAGATTCTGAACGGCTCGTATGGCCAGGCCACCGTCGCGGTGTTTCGCGATGGGTGGAACCCGGTGGCGGGGCAGACCTACCACGTGCGGTTGGTGGGCACGGGCGGGCTGGGGGTCGTGGAGTACGACGTGAAGCCGACCAGCTGTCCGTAACGTGTCTCCCTCTCCCTTCGGGAGAGGGTCGGGGTGAGGGGCCGGCTTCCCCGCTGGCGCAGGGCGAGGTGAATACGCTACGCGCAGCGCGTGCCTGATCCGAAACCGCTCGTCTTCGCGCTTCACGACAGCTTGATGCTCCTGGCGCCGTCCGGTTGGACGAAGGTCGAGCTCTCCATCGCCCGCACGCCCCAGGGGCTGCGCATCACCGAGCTGCAGACCAAGGGTGAAGGCGGCAAAGAACCCAAACCCCAGCCTCAGCTGCACGTCGATCCGCGCGAAGAAGCGCTGCGCTTGAGCGAAGCCATCACCGAACTGGCCGCCGCGCTCGAAGGCCGTTGGGTGCCGGGCAGGGTGGTGATCGAGCGGCCCACCCCGGCCTTCGCCGACTGGAAGTTCCTCCGCGATGACGGCTCGGTCGCCTGGTTCAACCGCCTCGAACGCGGCGAGCTGAAGTCACTGCTGATCACCGACGATCTCTTCGACGCGCTCACCGGCACCGAACGCGCCTTTCACGATCTGCAGGGCCAGCTGCAGCAACGCCTGGGCCGGGTGGATGGCTTCGCCTTCGATCCCGCGCACGGTGTGTTGCGCCTCGATCGCCCGGCCGGCTCCCTCGAGCTGTCCGCCCAGCTGGTGGGCAGCTACCTGCCCGACGTCTTCACGTGGGTCTGGAGCTGGAGTGATGAAGAAGCGCAGCCCGCTTCCACCGATCGGGTGCGCCGCGTCTGCCAGCCCGACTTGAAACCCGATGGGCTCGCGGCGTTCTGGCGACCCCACTTCCACTGCGACGAAGGGTTCGCCTGGGCGCTGGGCGGTCACATCGCCGTGAGCATCGGGGCCCGAGGGCTCTTCCGAGCCCAGCCGCCGGAAGCCGAAGGCGCGCTCTTCTTCGCCTTGCTCGAACTGCCGGAGCTCACAGCGCAGGCTTGAGCGGGTCGTGCTCGGCGATGATGCGGTTGACCCGCGCTTCGTCGATGCGTTTCCGCAGAGAGTCCGACTCGTGTTGGTCGCGCACGGTCTTGGCGAGGCTGAAGGTGCTGCCCACCGAGAAGAGCAGCCCCATGCCCATGAACGCCTTCACCCAGGGGTCGACGGGCAAGAACCAGATGCCCATCGAGGTGACGCCCACCGCGGCGGCGAACGAGATCCAGACCTGGGCGATCCAGGCTGACGAGTGGGTTTGTGACGCTTCGAGTTTCGACATGGTGTGCTCCCTCTTGGTTGGCTGCTGAGGAAGAACAGAACCACGGCGCATCGATTCGGTGGCGTAACTAGCCGGCACGAGATCGATAACAGGCCGTAAAAATCAAAACCCCGGAGCTCCGTTGCGCTGGAGCTCCGGGGATTGACCCCGACGGGATTCGAACCCGTGTAACAGCCTTGAAAGGGCCGTATCCTGGGCCACTAGATGACGGGGCCGACTGTGTGGCACGACGTTCGACGACTGCAGTGAGTGGCGGGGGATTTGAACCCCCGACCCTCGGCTTAAAAGGCCGGTGCTCTACCAACTGAGCTAGCCACTCTCAACAACTTGCTGCGGTAC
>JANODF010000658.1:0-2517 GCA_031412555.1 Archangium sp.
CCATGGCCTTCAACGAGGCCTGTAAATCGGCCTCGCCCGTCCTCCTCGAGCCGATGATGAAGGTCGAAGTCATCGTGCCCGCCGACAACCTTGGCAGCGTGATCGGTGACGTCAACGCACGCCGGGGCAACATCAAGGGCATGACCCAGCGCACGATCTACCAGGTGATCGAGGCCGAAGTGCCGCTCGCTGAGATGTTCGGCTACGTCGACTCGCTGCGCAGCCTCACCAATGGGCGTGGCAGCTACAGCATGCAGTTCGGCAACTACGCTCACATCCCCGCGAACGTGCTCCAGCCGCTGCTGCTGCGGCTTCGCGGGTACTAAAAATAGCTGTCTGATTTCAAATGGTTGGTGCGTGTCAGGAAATTAATCAGGGAGTACTTGACGTTACGAGAACTTCCGCCGTATACGCGCCGCCGTCTTCGTCTTCGCCGTAACCCAGCTCTGTGAAAACCAGGAACATCGGGTCGTAACAAGCCGTTCGGCGTTGTGTTGGTAGTCGCAAACAAAGGATCAACTGAGCATGGCGACAACACAGAAAATCCGGATTCGTCTGAAGGCGTACGACTCGAAGCTCCTGGATCAGAGCGCTACCGAGATCGTCGAAACCGCCAAGCGTACTGGCGCACGCGTCTCCGGCCCCATTCCCCTTCCCACGCGCATCAACCGTTTTACGGTGCTGCGTTCACCCCACGTCGACAAGAAGAGCCGAGAGCAGTTCGAGATCCGCACGCACAAGCGGCTCCTCGACATTCTCGAGCCCACTCAGCAGACGCTCGACGCGCTCATGAAGCTCGACCTGTCGGCTGGTGTCGACGTCGAAATCAAGAGCTGAGGACAAACGACCATGGCCAAGTTCGACGTCGTTGATTTGTCCAACAAGAAGGTCTCCGAGATTGAACTCTCGGATGACGTGTTCGGCACCAAGCCCAACGCTCACCTTCTGTATGAAGCTGCGAAGATGCAGCACATCAATCGCCGCGCCGGTACGGTTGCGGTGAAGAACAGCTCCCTCGTTTCCGGCGGCGGTAAGAAGCCCTGGAAGCAGAAGGGCACCGGCCGTGCGCGCCAGGGTTCGACCCGCGCTTCGCACTGGGTCGGCGGCGGCAAGGCGATGGGCCCCAAGCAGCGTGACTACACGTACCGCCCGCCCCGTGGCGTGCGTCGTGCGGCACTCTCTTCGGCGCTGTCGCTCCGCGCTGGCGAGAAGAAGATCATCTTCATCGACGCGTTCCCCTCCGACGGCAAGTCGAAGAAGGCGTACGAGTCGCTCACCAAGGGCCTCAAGCTCGCGAACGCGCTCATCGTCGATGAGAAGAAGAACGCGAAGCTCCACCTGGCCGTGCGCAACATGGAGAAGTTCGACGTGATCGCCCCTGAAGGCATCAACGTCGAGTCCGTGCTCCGCCGTCAGACCCTGGTGCTCACCGTTGCGGCTGCCAAGGCGATCGCCGAAGCACTGCTCAAGCCCCGCGGCTCCAAGGCGAAGGAATAACGACCATGGATCTCAACACTGTCATCAAAGGTCCGTTGATCACCGAGAAGCTCGACAAGGCTCGGGAATCACAGCGCCAGTACTCGTTTCTGGTCGACCGCAAGGCCACCAAGCACGACGTTCAGCGCGCCGTCGCCTCGCAGTTCAAGGTCACCGTGCTCGACGTTCGCACGCTGATCATGCGCGGCAAGGTCAAGCGCGTCGGCCAGTCGATGGGCAAGCGCTCGAACTTCAAGAAGGCGTTCGTCACTCTGAAAGAGGGCGACAAGATCGAGCTGTTTGAGGGAGGTACCGTCTAATGGGTGTCAAATCTTTCAAGCCGACGTCTGCTGCACGTCGCCTGATGACGGTCTCCGACTTCGCGGAGATCACGCACGACGTTCCCGAGAAGAGCCTCACGAGCGCGATGAAGCGCTCGGGCGGCCGCAACGGTGACGGTCACATCACCCGTCGTCACCAGGGTGGTGGTCACAAGCGCCGCTACCGCACCATCGACTTCAAGCGGAACAAGGACGGCGTTCCCGGCAAGGTCTTCTCTGTCGAGTACGACCCGAACCGCACCGCCAACATCGCTCTCCTGCACTACGCAGACGGCGAGAAGCGCTACATCCTCGCCCCCGTGGGCCTGGCTGTCGGCGACACCCTGTTCTCGGGCGCTCAGGTCGACATCCGTCCTGGCAACACGCTCCCGCTCCAGAACATCCCGATCGGCACCGTGATCCACAACGTCGAGCTCAAGCCCGGCCGCGGTGGCCAGCTGATTCGCTCGGCCGGTAGCTGGGGCCAGCTGATGGCCAAAGAAGGCGACTACGCGCAGGTGCGTTTCCCTTCCGGCATGGTTCGCAAGATCCTGATCGTCTGCCGCGCCACCATCGGTCAGCTCGGCAACATCGACCACGAAATCATCACCATCGGTAAGGCCGGTAAGAGCCGTTGGCTCGGTATCCGCCCGACCGTCCGTGGTCTCGCGATGAACCCCGTCGACCACCCTCACGGTGGTGGCGAAGGCAAGTCCGGCCA
>JANODF010000659.1:0-11728 GCA_031412555.1 Archangium sp.
CCCTCGACTCCGCTCGGGAGGACCGGGGGGCGCTCCACAATTCGATCGATCGTCTGGCCGTCGAGCCACTCGAGCACCAACAACCGGTGATGCACCGCGTGCACCATCGGCACGTACGGAGCCCCCACCCGAACGAGCAATCGCCCCTCGATGGCGAGCTGTGGAGCGAGCTCGACGCCCACCACCTTCAGCGCGAGCGGCCGCCCATCGCGGATCACCTGATAGACGCGTGCAGCTCCACCGCTGGCCATGAGCCGTGCGTCGGAAAAGCCGTGCGCCTCGAGGACTGTCTCGTCGAGCGTCATGAACTTCCCACCGCGTCGTGCACGGCCGCGGTCAGCTCCCCGATGGATTCACCCACCATCAGACCCGAAGCGATCGACGGCAACGCTGCGTACTTGCGCGCCCAATACCCGATCAACGCCCCCACCCCGATGGTCACCGCCATCGACGGAGGCACCAACAACGCGAGCCCGATGCCCATCGGCGAAGGCACGCGCGAGGAGAAGCGCTCCTTCCGTTCGAGCAACGCCAGCCCCACGCCGACCACCGCGGCGATGACGCACGCGAGCCGAAGTCCACTGCCGAGGCCCGCATCACCCGACGCCGCACGGCCCGCCGCGAGAAACATCTGGGCGGCAGGTGCCGGCCACTCCGCTCCACCCAACGCACCGCGCGCGAGAAACAGGAACGCCGGCACCGCGACCAACGCCCCCACCACGCAACCAATCACCTGAGCGATCAACTGACGGCGTGGAGCGAGCCCCACCAACGTGCCCGTCTTCACATCGCTCACCAGATCCGCCGCGGAAGCCGAAGCACCTGCCAGCACACCGGCCGAAGCGATCGACACACCAGGCGAGAACGGCAACGCCGCACCGAACAACAACTGCAGACCCATCGCCAACGGAGCACCCGGCGTCGCGTCGGTCTCACCCGTCATGCGAATGGACACCACACACGCGAGCGGCGTGGCGATCACCACCAGCGCGGCCGCCCAGAACGGCGCGTCGAACGCGAACACGCACAACAAGCCGAGCGCGCTGCCGGGAAGCAGGCTCCAGAGCAGCGCGCGTGCATCGGGCCGCTCGACCGTGCCACTCACCCGCAGGCCCGCGAGCAGGTGCGTCACGGCCGCGGCGGTGATCAACGCCGTCGCGGGCCACACGTTCCATCCCGCAAGTCCGCCCAGGTCTGCGCTGCCGAGCTGGCCTCGAGAAAAGAGCCAGGGCCCTTCGACGACCGCGACGAACAAACCCGCGAGCGCGGTGGAGAGCCCGACCCGCAGTCCCAGCAACATGCCCACCCCGAGCGCGAGCGCCGAGAGATCGATGCCCAGGCCATACGTCCCGCGGCTCAGCACCGTCGACGGGACAATCTTCACGATGCGGCGCAGCGCCGTGAACGCCACCGCCCCGCCCGTCGCCAACAACCACGGCCGTGCACTGGTGACCGGTGCTTCAGGCGCGCCCACTTTCCACAACGTCTTGATCGCTTCGGCCGCCGCGGTCGCTGACGGAAACGGCAACTTCACCGCGCTCACGTGCCAGGCCCACCCCAACGCGGTGCCGAAGAGCGCCACCCCCAGCGTCCACGCCAGCGCGACTGGCCACGAGGGCGTCACCCCTGCGAGCACCATGGCGGCGAGCACCGACGCGACCGCGCTGCCTGCGCTGTAGCCGGCGGCCGACGCGACGCTCTGCAACAACGCGGCGTCACCCGGAGCCATCGCGGGAAGCAGGGGCGTGCGGCGCAAGGCACCAGCGAAGCCGACCGCGGTCAACGCGACGCCGACTCCCAGGCCGAGCTTCAGCCCCACCACCAGGTTGCACAGCCCGAGCGGCACGCCGATGAGCGCGCCCCAGAGCATCGCCTTCCACGACGTCGGCATCGCGACGGATCGTAGCTCAGTAGCGGGCCTTCACTCCGAAGAAGGGAAGCACGATGGGCAAGGAGAACGCCTGCCGCCGCAGGGTGCGCGTCTTGCCGGTCTGCAGCACCTGGTAGTCGTAGCCGAGCACCTCCGAGGTGCCGCTCGCGTTGAACACGTCGAGGAAGCCCTCGAGGGTGAAGTGATCGAACGTCCAGGTGCGCGAGATGCGCGCGTCGAGCCGGGCGAAGGTGGGAAGACGCGGCTCGGAGGAGAGCGACTCCGGCACCCAGGTGGGCTGAAGCGAACCCGGCTCGACACCCGGCCGCATGGCGCGGCTGCTGATGATGCCGCTCTCGGGCCGCCCGGTGTTCAGGTGAAAACCAAGACTCACGTGCAGCTTCCACGGGAGCACCACGCCGCCCGTCACGTGCAGCACGTGCGCTTGATCGAACTCGAAGGGCACCCACGCGTCGTTCACCGCGGTCACGTCACCGCGATCATCGAAGTCGTAGACGGCGCGCAGGCGTTCGCTGCGTTGAAACGTGTAGGAGATCCACCCGAACCAACGGCCTTGCGGCCTGCGGCGGATCATCACCTCGACGCCGTAGGCTCGGCCTTGATCAGCCTGCGTCGCTCCGAGGCGGGTGCGGTTGTTGATCAGATCTTCCAGCGAATACTCGATGGGCCGGGTGACCTGATTCCAGAACACGCTCGCGGAGGCTTCGAAGTCGAAGGGCAGCTGCGCGTCGGCGCCTGCTTCCACCTTGACCGCTTGTTGCAGACCATCACGCAGACCTGCGAGATCCGTCACGGGAAGATTGAGCAACACCGTGGGCGCCTGATGCACCAACGCCGCGCCCGCGCGCAGTCCCACCGCGTCGTTCAGCGCGCGACGCACCACCACGCGCGGCTCGGGAGCGAAGCGGCTCGGCCCTCCGTCGAGGAAGTAGCCGTCGAGGCGAAAGCCCAGCTGACCCGACCAGCGCCCCTTCTTCCACGACGCTTCCGCGAAGGCGCCCACCAGCGCGCCGGTGGTGGAGGGCTCACGAAAACTCGCCGCTGCACCCGCGGTGGCGGAGGGATTGCGATCGATCTCGAAGGCGGTGGTCTGCCGTTCGCCTTCTGCACCGAGCTCGAGCTCGACGTCGTCAGACACCGCGCCCTGCCACCGCACGCGCAGCTGCGCCGCCTGCCGCGACATGAGGAACTGGCCGAAGGTGGCGCCTTCGCGTTCTCCCAACAGCCCGAGACGCTCGGTGCCCGCGAGCAGGCCGACCTCGAGCTGGCCTCCTTGCGCCGGCTGCCTCCATGCGACGTCGACGCGGTGGAACGAAGAGGTGAGCAACGCGGTGAGCGTGCCCGGCCCGTCTTCACGCGTGCCCGCTTCGTCCATCACGCCGAGCGCGAGGATGCGCAGTTTGCCGGTCTGTCCCGTCCACTCGAGGCGGCCCTGGTAATCGCCGAAGTTCACCACCGGCCTGGGCCTGGGCAGCTCGGGCGTCGACTCGAACACGGCCTTGGTCACTGCAGCGGCGATGGGCCCTGCGTAGCTGACCCGGCCGGCGAGCGTGACATGGAGATGCAATGGCTCGATGGGCATCGAGAGGAAGGCACCCGCGTTGAGGAGATCCACCGACGCGGTGGCCTTCACGGTCTGCGAGGGCTTGGCGATGCGGCCATCGATGACGCCGCCGAGCAGCCGGCCGTAGCGGGCAGGCAAGACGCCGGCGAAGAAGTCGACGCGTTCGATGAAGTCGGGGTGCACCACCGCGGGGCCTGCGAGCAGGTGGTAGAGCTGAGGCAGCCGCACGCCGTCGAGGAAGAAGCCGGTCGCGGCAGGTTGAGAGCCGCGCACCACGGGGTACGAGAGGCCCGAAGCGAGTGAGGCCACGCCGGGCAGCAGCATGGTGACGCGGAAGGGATCGCCTTGCGTGCCGGCGATCTCCTGCAGCTCGACGCGGGAGAGTTCGATGCGGGCAGGGCCTTCGTCTCTTCTCGCGCGCACCACCGTTTCCCAGCCGGACTCGACACGCTCGAGGCGGTAGGCGACCTCGATGCGCTCAGAGGCGCGCACGGTCTCGGTCACGGCGAGGGGCAGGTGACCTGAGGCGCGTACGGTGAGCGCGTGCGTGCCGGGAGCAAGGGCGAAGGAGAAGCGGCCGTCGGCATCCGACTCGGCGAGCACACCTGCGTCGGCGTCGAGGATCTGCGCGAGAGGAATCGAGGTGCGGGTGCCGCGTTCGACCACCGTGCCAAAGACGACCGCCTCGACAACCGGCACGGCCTCCGAAACACCAGCCTCCGAAGCGCCAGCCTCCCTCTCCCCGAGGGGGAGAGGGTCGGGGAGAGGGCTGGCCGCCGCGGCGGCAAAGCCGCAGACGAACACCGCCAGGAGCCCCCTCCGCATCGAGCAGCGAACCTAGCCCCGCGCGAGGCAGAACGTTCAGCAAGGGTGAACACCGCCGTACAAAGAAGACCGCTTCAGCAGCCGAGGATCACCTGTCATCTCTGCGCGATGACGAAAAACTTCATCGCCGCGCTCCTGCTCACCGCCTGTGGAGCACCCGCTCCTGCCCCTGATGCGGGAGAGGTCGAAGACGCAGGCACATTGATCGACGCAGGCACACCCGACGCCGGCACAAGACCCGCGACGCTCAGCAGCACCGTGCTCACCGACGGCGGCACCTTCCCCATCCGCTACACCTGCACGGACACCACGACCGCAGGCCGTGTCTCGCCGCCGCTGGCCTGGACCGCGGTCCCCAATGCACGAAGCTACGCGTTGGTGATGACCGACACCTCCATCAACTTGATCCACTGGGTGCTGTGGGACGTCGACGCCAACACCCTGCAACTCGCAGAGGGCGTGGCCAACGTGGCGCAGCCTCCGAGTCCGGCGGGTGCGAAGCAGACCACCAGCTACGACGGAGTCACCTTCGGCTACCGCGGCCCCTGCCCGCCTTCGCCGCACGTCTACCGCTTCGAGCTCCACGCCCTCGACGTGGCGACGCTGCCAGGCGTCAGCACCAGTTCGACCCGCACCCAGCTGCAGACCGCGCTGACCGCGCATGTGCTCGAAACTGCTTCGTTCACCAGCAGCTACGGCCCCTGACTCTCAGTGCGCGAGAGCGAAATGATCAGCGGCTTGCTTGCGCATCGCTTGTGAACTGCGACACGCGCGCGCATGTGCGCCGTTGCGCATCAGGTGAAATCAAATTGCGCACGTGATGCAAATTCAATCGTTTGGTGGCGGCGCGAGACTGGCCTCGAAGCTGCAATTCCGTCCCACCATGCGAATGACCAAACTGAACCAGTTCTTCCGTGACGCCGGCGCAGCACTCACCCGCAGCCCTGAAGTGCGCCAGGCGGTCAGTCAGGCAACCCACCAGCTCGAGACGAAGCTCGCGAAGTCGGTGAGCCGGAGCGTCGATCGTTTCGCCGATCGTTTCGAGAGCGCGAAGCCGAAGGCCTCGGTGACCGTGGGCGCCGCGGAGAGCGACTTCGTGAAGGGGCTCTACCGCGAGCTGCTCGGTCGCGAGCCGGACATCGAAGGCTTCAACGCGCACCTGGCGGGCCTGGCGCGAGGCGTATCGCGCGAGGACATCCGGCAGGTCTTCCTCAGCAGCACCGAGTACGCGGAGAAGCAGGCCGCGCCGGTGAACGTGCCGGCACCGGTCACTGCGCCTGTCACGCCGCCAGCGCCGACCGTCACGCTGGTCGAGCCCGGTGCGCCGCTCCGCACGGTGCCGCTGCGACCTGAGTACGCGGAAGCGAACATCGACACGTCGAGCCCTGAGGCGGCGGCGCTGAGCGCGGCGCGGTGGGCCCGCTCGAAGTACGCCGAGCTGTTCACCCGGGCGGAAGATCGAAACGTGTGCGCGGAGATCATGACGCACGTGATCGGGGCACTGCGCGTGGCGGGCTACGACGCACACCGCGTGGTGAATCACCCGAGCATGAACGACGGCGCACGCTGGGGCTCTGACGCGGTGGTGCTCAACGGCAACGTGTTCGACGTGTACCGCGCGATGGGCCAGGAGGCCGCTCCGGTGGCGCAGAACATGGGCCCGTACGGCGATCGTCTCCGCGAGTAATGCTCTCCCTCCCCCTGCGAAGCGGGGAGAGGGTCGGGGTGAGGGGCCGCTACGTCTCCTCAAACCGAAACGAGAACCCGGGCCCATCGACCACATCCCCGTGCAGCAAACATCGGTGTGAGTTGCTCGTGAACCCATTGATGCGAACCACGGGATCCTCGTCATGGTGGCCATAGAACAAAAGCTGCTGCCCTCGCCCCTGTTGCATCGAGAAGTGCACTTGAGCACTTCTTCGAGGAGCTCGAAGTCATCGTTGCCCTCGCCCGCCGACCCCAGGAACGTCCAGATGCTCATCGGCGAACGACTCTAACTCCCGGGTCCTGGCTCGTGTCTCCAGCGCAGGACGGTAAGCCCTCTCCCCGACCCTCTCCCCCTCGGGGAGAGGGAGCCAAGAGCGATGGAGATGGGCGGGATGGTGTAGTTGTCATCCGTGCCGAGGAAGCCTGCCGACGCTGCGGTGATGACCTTCCGCGATGGCCCCGCTTTCGAGAAGTGGCTCGGAAAGAACGCCGGTCTTCAAGCAGGCGTGTGGCTCAAGCTCGCCAAGAAGAACTCAGGCGTGCCTTCACTCACTGATCAAGAAGCCGTCGATATTGGGCTGTGCTTCGGGTGGATCTCCGGGCAGCGCAAGTCACTCGACGAGGTGTACTACCTGCAGAAGTACGTGCCGCGCCGCGCTCGCAGCATGCTGCGAAGGCCGATGGCCGGTGGGATGCGGCGTACGAGTCGCAGCGCAATGCGACGGTTCCGGAGGATCTCGCGACTGCTCTCGACGCGAATCCGAAGGCGGGGAAAGCGTTTGCTTCGCTGGGGAAGACGATCATCTTGAAGGTCTTGACGGCTCGCGGCGCGGGTCGGCGTGCGGAACAGGTGAGTAAGGCGATTCTCTTGTTGAAGTCGTGAGGCCCTCACCCTGACCCTCTCCCAGAGGGAGAGGGGCCCTCGTTTCTGACTTGGGACTTTGACGACTAGGGCGACGTGACGACCAACGACGCGCCGCTGTACGCCGTGTAACCGCGCACCCCGATGTGCCACGTGCCCGCCTGCGGGTTGCGGAAGGTGCAGGTCTCGTCGTTGCCTTCCTTGTACGGCCGGCAGGTGTACGAGGTCGTGGTGGGAGCGGAACCAACTCGCACGTAGAGATCCGCATCTCCGCTGCCACCCGACATCACCACCGTCACGCTGCTCGTACCCGGCGCCACCGTGAACGTGTGACGCGCCGTCGCACCCTTCGCTCCAGACAGACCGGTCAACGAGAGCAGCGTCGGCGTCGAGGTCGGGTTCGTGGCCTGGCCGATGTGCTGCCCAATCCACGTCGCGAACGAGGCCACGCGCGCGTACAGGCCCGGCGTGTTCGGCGAAGCGCAGCCTTCACCCCAGCTCACCACGCCCACCAACTTCGCCACGCCGCCGATGCGCACGGCGAGCGGACCACCGCTGTCACCCTGGCAAGAATCTTTGCCCGCACGCGCTGCACCGATCTGATCAGCCGACAACGTCCCGTAGGCCGCACGCACCGCAGCCGCCGTGGAGATGTCGAGGTCGACCCGCTTGAGCTGATTGGGCGACGCGCCTTCGAAGGTCAACGTGCCCCAACCACTCACCGTACCCACCGCGCCCGCTGCAAACCCGGCAGCGTCACTCTCGGTCGCCAGCGCGATGGCCTTCGCGTTCGCACCCGAAAGGTCGAGCGGCGCGTTGAGGCGCAGCAGCATCACGTCTTTGCCGTTCTCCGAAGTCACGTAGCCGGGGAAGGTGATCGCCTGCGCTACCGTGCGGATCTGCCCGGAGCTCGCCATCGTGCTGAGGCGCGAGTGGCCCGCTCCGACCTTGTCGCCGACCGCCACTTCGCAGTGCGCCGCCGTGAGGATCCACGAGGCGTTCAAGATGCTGCCGCCGCAGTACTGAATGAACGACGAGTCCATCACCGCCACCTGCCAGGGCACGCTCGCGATGTCGGCATCCACCCCGCCCACGATGCGGCCTTCTGCCGTGTCGAACTCGTCTTCGCCGCCGCCGATGACAGCGAGATCAGGCCCACAGGCGGCCAGTGTCGCAATTCCAATCAGCGCGGCGAGTTGCTTCATGCAGGCGTCCTGAGCAAGAGCAGGGCCGCTTTCAAGCTGCTGATATTCTGCGCGAGGCTACATGTGGGGAGGAGTCTTCAGATTCGAGGACGGTGTATGGACTCCTTACGACACACCTGAATTCAGGCACTTGGCTTGGCTTGAATCCGGACGCTACTGCGTGAAATAGCGACGATGACTGGCTGACCGACTGAGAAAGGTACAGGCACTGCCCTCACCCCGAGGGAGAACACGTTACGTGCGCTGGAGGCTCCACACGACCGCGTAGTGAAGGCCCGCCGCCACCAACACCATCACGTGGAAAATCTCGTGGTACCCGAACACCGACGGCTTCGGGTTGGGCCAACGCTTGGCGTAGACGCCCGCTCCGAGAATGTAGATGGCCGCGCCCAGGAGCATCATCGCGGTGCGCACCCAACCGAGGTCCTTGGGCAACCCCAGGATCATCGGCGCCGCGCACAACCCCAGCACCACGTAGGTCGATGCGCGCATGATGCGATTGCCGTGGCTGTTCACCACCGCGTACGTGATGCCCGCCACCGCGCCGACCCACATGCCGATGAGCCCTGGCGTCCAGGTGTCGGGCGAGAGGAAGGCGGCGAACGGCGTGTACGTGCCAGCGATGAGAAAGAAGATGCCCACGTGATCCGCCATGCGGAGCCGGTTGCGCGCGGCGTGGCTCCAGTTGGGCCGGTGGTAGAGCGCCGACAACCCCAGCATCAAGGTCAACGAGCCCGCGAACAGGAGGCCCGCCACGTACCGCCACCCCTCGACGGGCGCGATGCTCAGCTCGGCGAAACCAAAGAGCGCGGCCACGAAACCGAAGGTGTGAAAGGTGCCCCGCAGGAGCGGCTTGACCTTCTCCGCCGCGGAGACCTGCGCCTGGCTGGTGAGTTCCATCATGCTGATCAAGATGACAGAGCCACTGTCATCTCATTGTCAGCCTGAGCTCAGCGCTTGGCGAAGAGACTGGCCCGGGTGACCTTCGCCCGCTCGGGTGAACCCGAAGGAGGCGCCGCCGGACCCGTGGGCTCGACCTCCTCCTTCACCGTGTTCAGGAAGAATTTTCCCAGGTGATACGCGGTGCGTTCCCAGGCGAACTTCGCTTCGGCGCTGATGTCTTCGGGCGGCGCTTCCCAGGTGCTGACGGCGATGGGCATGCCGGGCTCGAAGGCGACGTACTCCTTCACGTGTTCGACCAGGGCCTTGCCTTCTTTGATGACCAGGAGCGCTTCTTCTTCGGTCATCTCGTCCTTCTCCACCCGGCGCAGCACGCCGCACACGTAACGCTCACAGGTGCCGGGGCGATCTTCGTAAGCGCTGCAGCCCGTGCCGGTGTGCAGCACGCACGGCTCGTCGAAGGTGGCCTGCTCGCTGCGGATCTTCAGCTTGAGCTGGGTGTACTTCTCCAGCTTGGGCAGGTCGTCAGACGTGAGCGTGACGTAGTTGAAGAGCGTTCCGTTGCAGCACATGCCGCAGGATTCACACAGATCGATCAGAAGGGCTCCGGGTCGTGAAGACGCCAAAGGGACGCCGTGAAGAGCAGTAACCGTGGAGTGCGGTCCTTGTAAAGGCCTGCCCTGCCTGTCGGTCTATTGCTTGTCCGTCCAGGTGCCGTCGTTGCCCGGGCCCGCACGCCAATCGATGCGCGCCAGCCCGCGGGGAATGGTGGCTGCGGTGGCGGTGAACCACTGCACACCGTTGGTGGGGCGCAGCTCGCCGATGGCCAGGTAGCCGCGCGTGTTCGAGTCGATCGCGAATTCGTAGAAGCCGTTCTTGCCCGAGACGCTCTCGAAGACCGGCTCGGGTTTCACGCCGCCGTCGGTCACGTAGGGAGATCGATCGAACCACGCCACCGGAGATCCTTCGCGCGGCGCGCCGACGCAGTCGACCTCTTTGCAGGCCTGGGTGAGCTGACCGTAGAGACCCTGGGTGATGGTGACCTGCGGTTCGACCTCCGTGTTCGTGCCACAGCCGAGCGCGAGAAAGAGCGTGAAGTGAACGGGTCGAAGCATGCGGCGAAAGCTAGCCGAGTCCGTCCCTGTTCTGATCAGCGCGTTCTCCCCAGTGCCGATGAGGGGTGTTCGTGACGCAGCGGGTTATTCCGCCTGCGCCCATGGCCTACGAAAATCCATCCCACGAAGCGCTCGGCTCCGACTTGATGGCGGTGCTGAACACGATGCGGTTTCCCGAAGAGGTGCTCGGCCAGTACTGGGTGGATCGGCTTCGATCGATGAACCACGAAGCCTGGTACCCAATGCAGACGATGCTCGAGTTGCAGCAGCAGGTGCTCCATCGCGGTGGCCGCGCGTCGTTGGTGCAGATGGGCCGGCAGTTCTTCCGCGACACCCATCATCAGCGCCTGGGCACCACGCTGCGCTGCGCACGGGACGTCATCTACGGGCTCGAGCGCATGTACCGCTTCGCCAATCGCGGGCAGAACATCGGCGGCTGGGACGTGCTCGGTTTCGGGCCGGGCCACGCGGTGCTGCGCAAGAAGACGCCGCATCACTGCGCGCTCGATGAAGGCTTTCTGCACGAGGCCCTGCAGAGCGTGGGCGTGGTGGTGCTCATCGTTCAGCCGGCGTGTTCCCAGACCGGCGCGAAGGCCTGCGAGCTCGAGTTGTGCTCGTCGATGAAGGACCACCGGTGGACCGGAGAACACCCCCAAAAAGAACCGTAAGGCCTTGTATTTAAAGGTGAATATGGCGACACAGGGCACGCCTGTTCAGGTTGGATGTCAGTGCCCTCTGGCAGTGTGCTTCCCATGACGCACTTCACCCAGAGCCACTCCCCGAAGACGAAGTCGACCCCGGCCGGTTCGCCCGGTCGTTGGCAGCACTATCTGGTTCGGGCGCGCACCTGTTTCCGCGCGACCACCGTCATCGACACCACCGCGCACGCCATCGCCGACGCGGCCCAGGCACTCGAAGGCGCGACCGACAGCGCGGCTGAAGAAGCCTGCATCGCGCTGCGTGATGCCGAACGTGCGCTGGCCCGTGCACGTGAGTGCCTTGCTCAGGCCCTCGAGGCGAAGAAGCTCACCCCCGCGAACCGCGAGCCGTCGTACGGCTTGTCCGGTTACGGCTCGTACGCCACCGACTCGACGCGCTGACGTGCTCCCTTTCCCCAGCGGGGGAGAAGATTGGCACCTCTTCTAGAGATGAAAGCCGAGCTGCTGCGACTCGAGCTGCAGTCCTTCAGCGAAGCGCCGCAGGTCCGCTCCCTCGACGACCAGCACCAGGTCAGGCGAAACATCGGGCACTGACAACTCCAACGTGACGTGCGCCTCGCGCCGGAACGCGATCAACCGGAAATCCCGCTCGGCCGGATTGAACGAAAACGCAGGCGTTCCTTCCGCGACCCCGATCAATCCGTCGATCAGCTCCGCCAGCTCGTCATGCTCACCACTCAAGTAGAGATTGTTCGACGCGAGCACCAAGCGCTCACCGATCGCCGGCCCCACCTCGAGCCGACAGGTGACCCCCTCCTGGTATTCCGGGTCGCTCTGAATCGGCAGCAAATCGAGCTTGAGCACCTGCATCCGATCCACCGACAGAATCAACATGGCCTCATTCGTACCGCAGATCCGTTGCGGTGACGCAGGTCACGCGGTACTCCGCCGCATGGCCGAAAACTTCATCTTCACCATGCAGGACCTGCGCAAGGTCAAG
>JANODF010000660.1:0-24713 GCA_031412555.1 Archangium sp.
CGTTCTTCGGATCGGGGTCGAATGCCTTCTCCGGGTGCAGCTTGTCGAAGTCAGCGAGCTTGAGCGGCTTGCCCACCGGGGGCAGCGGCTTGTTGTCGGGGGCGACCTCCCGCTCGATGGCGTCGGGCAGGTAGCTCAGCAACGCGCCCTTGGGATCGTTCTGAGACTTGAACCACGCGTAGGCGGTGCCGGTGACGGTGCCCATCAACGCGAGCGCGCCGAACAGGCTGAGCACGCGCACGGTGCGTTGACCCTTCTTGCGCTGCTCCTCGAGCCCGATGTTGCGATCGACGTGCACCCGCCCGGGAACGGCGAAGGTCATCAGCGTCTTGGCGACCTTCTCGCGGGGCGCGGGTTTGGCGGCGGGCTTCTCCGCACCGGGGATCTCGGCGAAGTCTTCCTGCACGCGCACGCGGCCCTTGAGTGGATCCACCACCGGCTGCTGCGGCGTCGGGCCCGCCTGCCCCGCGGTCACCGCCATCGCGCCCGGCGGGGCGTCCCACTCGGAGACAGCTCGCTTCGCCACCGCCATCACATCGGGCTGGGTCTTCACCTCGAGCTCGCGCGAGAGCGGCTGGGTCTCCGCCAGCGGGGGCAGTTCACCGGTGAACACCGGCAACCCATCGCTGGTCGGCGTGCGATCATCGACGCGCCCGCGCGAGAAGGAGGGCCGCTCCTCCACCTCGATGGGGTCGGCCTCCACGCCGCCGATGCCCGCGATGTCCGTCAGATCGAAGGCGCGTTCGATCGGCACCGGGCCCTCCGCAGACAGCTGCACCTCGTTGGGGAAGAGCTCACCCACGAACTTCTTCAGATCGTCGCGGCCCGGCATGCCGCCGCTCGCCGAGAGAAACTCACGAATGCCTTCCGCGAACTCCGCGCACGAGCGGTGACGGCGGTTCGGCGCGTTCTCCAGCGCCCGCATGATGATGGGGTCGATGCGCGAGTGAAGCCGCCGCACCAATCGTGAAGGAGGAGGAAGCCGATCGGATCGGGTGCTGACGTTCGCGTTGCCGGTGCTCGCTTCGTGCAGCGTGAGCAGCTCGTAGGTGATCGCACCCAGCGCGTAGAGATCGCCCGCGATGGTCGCCGGGTCGCCGCCCCCCTGCTCCGGGGCCCGGTAGCTGTCGCGGCCGCGCGCGCCGAAGCTCTTCTTGAGCACGGGCGCGGCTTGAAGCGCGGTGAGCGCACCGAAGTCGGCGACGGAAACGCGGCCATCGACGCCGAGCAGAATGTTCCCGGGCGTCAGCGCGCTGTGCACCACGCCTGCTTCGTGGGCGGCACCGACCGCCTCCAACAACTCGACGGCCAGCGCGAGGGCCACCGCGGGCGGTAACATCACCTCGCGGGTGTTGAGCCGCTGCAGCGCGAGCCCCAGAGTGTACTTGCCGGTGTCCTGCCGCACGATGGCCAGGTGCCCGTCGATCATCCCCACGTCGAGCACGCGGGCCACCCCACCGTGCGTCACCGACTGCAGCTGCCGCGCGATGTCGGCGACCACCTTCGCGTACGCCGCGTCGGAGGTCTTCAGATGGAACAGCTTGAGCACCACCGGCTCGTTGGCCTCGACACGTTCCCCGCGGAACAAGTCCGCCAGCTGGCTCTGCTCGAGTCGCCCGGTCAGCCGATACACACCGACGTTATAGCTGGCCGGTCACTGCACCGTGAGCGTGTAGCTGCTCAAGGTGCCGTAATAGGACTCGGAGCTGACGGTGAACACGTAGGTGCCCGTGGCCGTGGGCACGTATTGTTCGGAGTGGCCGCCGTAGAGGCTGCTCACGTTCGCGCCGGTGGGTCCGGTGACTTGAGCCCGGCTGCCTGAAGTCAGCTGCATTTGCACCGCCACGCCCTGGGTGAGCACCACGCTGAACACGTCGGTGTCGCCCACGTAGTCGATGGATCCGGTGCGCGGCGTGCCTCGGGTGAACGGCGTGGTGACGGTGAAGTCGTCGCTCCCCCGGCTGGCAGCCAGGGTGTACGAGCCCGTGTTGCCGGTCGAGTAGAAGTTGCTGCGCACCGTCACCAGGTACGCGCCTGCGCCCGACGCCAGAAATCCGGTGCGCAAGCTGATCGTCGATGAGTTCGAGACGACGGCGTTCCCTAGCGGAGAAGTGATCTCGATCGCGCAGGCGGCTCCCGAACTCACCACACAGTCCACCGTGATGACGTCACCCGCGGCGGCCGTGACCAGAAACGCATCGGCGTCCGTGAACGTCTCGATCGCACCTGCAGTGGCCGCGGCGCTGAGCACGAGAGCGGTCGCGTCAGCTCGCGCATCACCGTGATCGTCGGGCCCCAGATCCGTCACCAGCAGTTGATAGCGGAAGACTTCAGCGCCGTAGTTGGCAGAGACCTGAATGTTGACCGAGGTAACGCCCGGAGGCGGCTTGAAGCCGACCCCCGACGACGAGTTTCCGTTGGCGATCATGGCGCCCGTGGTCGTCCGCACTGTCACCGCGCACGAATTGACCAACGTGCAGGTCACGAGGTGGTGACGACCGGCCACCACCGGGACGGAAAAGAAGTCGAGGTCACCCTGATACTGAACCTCACCGGCCAACGAAACGCCCAGCGTCAGCGGCGTCGCGCTGCTCGCAGCATTGGAGTGATCGTCGGCCCCCCGATCGATGACGGTCACTGAGTAGGGTGAGTTGGACGAGTAACTCGAGAGAAAAACGAAGTAGCTGCCAGAGGTCGGGGTTTGGAACGAAGCCCCTGCGCTGTAGCTGGACGAGACCACCAGGTTGTTGCTGCTGTCGCGCACCTCTACGCGTGTGTTTCCAGCGGGAGTAGCGGTGGCTGTGTAGATGTTGCCGGCGACCGCGGTGAAGGAGAACGCGTCGATGTCGCCGGAAAAGACCAGGCTACCCGACGCTGCCGTTCCCGGCGCGAGCGGGGTGGCAGTGCTGACTGTGTCGCCATGATCTTCCAGACCCAGATCGGTGACGACCACCGAGTAGAGCCCCAGAATCATCGGGTAGTAATTGTTGTTCACCTGCACCACGAAGCTTTGGCTCGTGAGCGCCAGAAACGTCGGCATGGAGCCGTTGGCGTTGGCGACAGGTTGGCCCACCGAGTCCAGCACCGTCAGGTTGCAGTTACCCGCGCTCCCGGTGCAGCTCACCCGATACACGTGATTGGCGAGGCTGGTAAACGCAAACGCGTCGATGTCGGCGGCAAACTGCACGTTGCTGGAGGCCGGCACGCCGGGGGTGAGCGCAGTCGCACCGGACGAGGTGCCAGCGTGATCATCGACTCCCAGGTCGGTGATCATCAGCGTGTAACCGACGAGGTCGCTCGCATAAGAATAGCCCGTTCGCTCGACGTTCAACTTGTGGAGCCCGCCAGCGGTGATCTGCGCCCCTATGGTGTTGGCCCCCATCGCCAGGACATTGGCGTCCGGGTCCCATAGCTTGAGGTGAATTTCCTGCGCGCCCTGAGCGCCATCCGTCTGGGTCGCTGTGACCCGAAGGATTCGCCCCATGGTGCCGGTGAACGAGAAGGTGTCCACGTCATCAATGAGCTCGAGCTTTCCCGCAGCCGCTACCCCAACTGTGGCGGGCGTGGCGCTGCTCAGCGTGTCGCTGTGATCGTCGAAACCGACATCTTCGACGGCAACGGAGTACAGCGCCGATGAGCTCGACCCGCCCTGAAGGCGAATGACTGCCGCTCCTGCTCGAGTCGCCTTCCACACGAGGCCTGTGCTCGTGAAAGAGCTGCTGGACAGCACCTGGCCTCCGGCCAATACCACCGACACCCCGGGGTTGAAGTTCGTGCCCACCCAGCGCGCGCGGTAGATGCGATCCGGCAGCTGGGCGACGCTGAAACAATCCATGTCTTGCTGACGCTCGATGTGGCCCGGCACCAACACGTTGTCGGAAGCGATGGGCGTGCCGAACTCTGCTTCATCGGAGTGATCGTCGACCCCGAGATCCTCGAAGGAGAGGCTGAACTGGCCCTGGCTGCGCGGGTTGCGAGCCCGTGCAGTCAGCGTGAGGAGCTCGACGCCCAGCGTGGTGATGACGGTGGACTGGCCTTCCGTGAGCGCCCGGGCGCCACCGTCAGCTCGCGACACTTCGATCTCCAGATCGGGGCCACCAGCGGTCACCGTAAGCCCAATGGCCGTGCGCGACGGCATCTCGAGCCGCACCACATCGAGATCTCCCGCGTACTGCAGGTTGCCCGCGAACGGATTGACGCCCGGCACCAGGGTAATCGCCCCGATCTCGGTGTTGGCGTAGTCGTCGAATCCGACATCCCGATACCGCACGGCGTAACCGCCCGTCTCCGATGAACGCACGCCGCGAATCCGCACCATCACGGTCTCGGCCAGCGGCGCCACGAAGGTCACCTCAGCGATCACGCTGCCCCGGTTGTCAGAGGCCAGGAGCTGCACACCCGCGGCATCGAAGACCTCGATCAACAGCGGCACCGAGGTCGAGTCGACCGAGACGGAGAAGAGATGGCCTGGCGTCACGCCGAGTTCGAGCCAATCGTGATCACCCGCGGGGAAGATCGTGCGTTGCTCCTCGACGCCGAGGCTCAGCCGCTTGGCGACCCGGGGGCACTCGTCCTGCTCGGCCGCGTCACCGTCGACATGCTGGAGGGCGCACGACCAGACAGGAGAGGCAGAACAGCCATCGCCTTGCGGCGTAAAGCCGGGGTCGCAGACGCAGCTCGGGGCACCGTCAACCACCTCACAGGTGGTGCGACGCGCGTTCTGGCAGGGGTTGGGCAGACAGGCGGTGCGCGGCACGCACGCGCCGTTCACCTCCACCCGGCTCACCGGGCACACGCAGCTCACTTGTCCCGCGTTCACCAGGCACAACGAGTTGGTGAGATTCGCGCAGGGATTCGAAGCGCAGAGATCGGCAGCAGAGCCTTCGGTGCAGGTCAACCCCGCGCTCATGAAGCCCTGGTTACACAGACACTCGGCGGTCTCCCCCACCACTGCGCAGCGTCCCTCGCCGCAGCTGATTCCCTCACACGGATCGGACTTCCGCTCGCAACCCAGAACCGACAGCCCCAACACGACCACCACCAGCTTCCGAATCATGGCGCGCAGCGTTTCAGCCTCGCTGGCGGCGCGCAATCCCACTGACGTTGGCTCCCCCTCACTGCACCGTGAGCGTGTAGCTGCTCAAGGTGCCGTAATAGGAGTCGGTCGAGACGGTGAAGAGGTACGTGCCGGTGGTCGTGGGCACATACTGGCTGGCGTAGCCGCCGTAGAGATTGGTCACGTAGCTGCCGTTCGGCCCGGTGACCTGCGCTCTGACACCCGAGCTCACCTGCATCTGCACCGCCACGCCCTGGGTGAGCACCACGCTGAAGACATCGGTGTCGCCCACGTAGTCGATGGACCCGGTGCGCGGCGTGCCGCGGGTGAACGGCGTCGTCGAGGTGAAGTCGTCGCTGCCCCGGGTGGCGGCCAGGGTGTACGCGCCGGTGGTGCCGCTCGAGTAGGCGTTGCTGCGCACCGTCACCAGGTACGAGCCTGCACTCGCCGCGAGGAAGCCGGTCTGCGAGGTGACCGCCGAAGAGGTCGACGCGATGGTGCTGCCCGACGGTGAGGTGATCGCCATCACGCACGCCGAGCCCGAGGTCACCACGCAGTCGAGGCCGATGATGTCGCCCGCACCCGCGGTGATGGTGAAAGCGTCGGTGTCGGTGCCCGTCTCGATCACCCCGGCGGTGGCGGCTGCGCCGATCGAAAGCGCGGTGGCGTCGGCTCTCACATCACCGTGGTCGTCGGCTCCGAGGTCCGTCACCACCACCTGGTAGCGGAAGACATCGGAGCTGTAGCTGGCGGAGATCTGAATGTTCACCGTGGTGACCCCGGAAGGCGGCTTGAAGGCGACGCCCGACGACGCGTAGCCGTTGGCGAGGGTGGTGCCCGTGGTGGTCTGCACCGTCACGCTGCACGAGTTGCTGCCCGCCCCCGTACACGTCACCAGGTGGTGGTGCCCGGCCACCACCGGCACCGAGAAGAAGTCGACGTCACCTTGATACTGGAGCTCACCGCCCGTCGACGTGCCCAGGGTCAGCGCCGTCGCCCCGGTGGCGGTGTTGGCGTGATCGTCGACCCCGCGATCGGTGACGGTCAACGAGTACGGCGCGCTCGACGAGTAGCTTGAGAGCAGTACGGAGTAGCTGCCGTTGGTTGGCGCGCGGAACGAGACCACCGCGTTGTAGTTGGAGGACGCCACCAGGTTGTTGCTCGAATCGCGCACCTCCACGCGCGTGTTGCCGGCCGGCGTGAGGGTGGCCGCGTAGATGTTGCCCGCGACCGCGGTGAACGAGAACGCGTCGACGTCGTTGGCGAAGGCCAGGTTCCCCGTCATCGCGGTGTCGATCGTGATCGGGGTGGCGTTGCTGATGGTGCCGCCGTGGTCTTCGACGCCCAGGTCGTTCACCGTCAACGAGTAGAGCCCCAACATCGTCGAGTAGGAGTAGCCGCTGTTCACCTCGACCACGAAGCGTTGCCCGGTGAGCGCCAGGAAGGTGGGCACGGTGCTGTTGCTGTTGGCGACCACCTGCCCCACCGCGTCTTTCACCGTGACGTTGCAGGTGCCCGAGCTGCGCGTGCAGCTGACCTGGTAGACGTGATTGGCGAGCCCGGTGAATGCAAACGCGTCGATGTCGGCCGCGTACTGCACGTTGCCCGAGACCGGCGTACCGGGAGTGAGCGCCGTGGCGCCGATGGAGGTGGCGGCGTGATCGTCGACGCCCTGATCGGTGACGGTGAGTGTGTAGCCCACCAGATCGGTCGCGTAGGAATAGCCCCCCCGCTCGACCTGCACTTTGTACAGCCCGGCCGCGGAGATCTGCACCCCCACGGTGCTGTCGCCTTCGGCCATCACGATGCCCTGCGGGTTGATCACCGAGAGATGGATGACCTGGTTGACCTGAGTGCCTGCCGTCGGCGCCGCGCTGACCTGGATGATCCGGCCCACCGTGCCGGTGAACGAGAAGGTGTCGACGTCATCCAGCAGTTCGAGCCGTCCGGCGACGGGCACTCCAGCGGTGGCGGGCGTGGCACTGTTCAGCGTGTTGCTGTGGTCATCGAGGCCCAGATCTTCGACCGCCACGGAGTACATGGGCAACGAGCTCGAGTACCCGTTCTGCACGCGTACGGCGGCGGGCAGCGCCTGCGTGGCTTGCCAGACGAGGCCGGTGGTCGAGTAGCCATTCGAGGTCACCACCTGCCCCCCCGGCAACACCACGGAGACCGCCGGGTTGAAGTTCGTACCGACCCAGCGAGCCCGGTAGATGCGGTCAGGCAGCTGCGCGACGCTGAAACAATCGATGTCTTGCTGACGCTCGAAGCGGCCGGGCACCGGCAGGTTGTTCGAGGCGATGGGCGTACCGAAGGCCGCTTCATCGGAGTGATCGTCGATGCCGAGATCGTCGAACGACAGGCTGAAGTCACCCTGGCTGCGTGGGTTGCGCGCCCGCGCCGTCACCGTGAGCAGCTCGAGGCCCGGCGTGGTGATGCTGGTGATCTCGCCCGGGTTGAGCCGGCGCACGCCACCATCGGGGCGGGCCACTTCGATCTGCAGATCGGCGCCCGCGTCGGCCACCGTGAAACGAATCGCCGTGCTGGCAGGCATCTCCAGGCGAACCACGTCGAGGTCGCCCGCATACTGCAGGCTGCCCGAGAAGGGGTTTGCGCCCGGCACCAGGGTGATCGCATCGGCCTCGGTGTTGGCGTAGTCGTCGACGCCCAGCGTGCGATAGCGCACGAAGTAGCCGCCGGTCTCCGACGCGCGCACGCCCCGCACCCGCACCATCACGGCCGGGTTCAGGGGCGCCACGAAGGTCACCTCGGCCGAGGCGCTGCCCCGGTTGTCCGAGGCCAACAACGTCACGCCCGTCGAGTCGAAGACGTCGATCAACAGCGGCAACGACGTCGAGGTGGCCGAAATCGAGAAGAGGTGGCCCGGCGTCACGCCCAGCTCGAACCAGTCGTGATCACCCGCGGGGAAGATGGTGCGCTGCTCCTCCACGTCGATGCTCAGGCCCTTGGCGAAAGTCGGGCACTCGTCGGCCTCGGCGGCGTCACCGTCGACATGTTGGGTGGCGCAGCTCCACACCGGGGCGGCCGAACACCCATCACCTTCGGGCGCGAAGCCGGGATCGCAGCGGCAGCTCGAGACACCGCCGGTCACTTCGCAGGTGGTGCGATGCGCGTTCTGGCAGGGGTTGGGCAGACAGGCGGTGCGCAGCACGCACGAGCCGTTCACTTCCACCCGGGTTGCGGGGCAGACACAGCTCACCCGCCCCGAGTTCACCTGGCACAACGAGTTGGTGAGGTTGGCGCACGGGTTCGAGGCGCACAGGTCGGTCGGGGCGATCGCGGTGCAGATCAAACCCGCACTCACGTAGCCCGGATTGCACAGACAGGCCGCGGTCTCTCCCACCACCGCGCAACGACCCTCACCGCAGCTGACACCCTGACAGGGGTCAGCCTTCTGCACGGGATCGCAGCCCAGCAACGACAACCCCAACACGACCACCACCACCCCTTGTCGAATCATGGCGCGCAGCGTTCCAGCCCTGCGGTCAGCGCGCAATCCCCGAGATCAACGAAGGCGACGGGGCTTGAGCGGCGCGACCACGTCGAACGAAAAGCCACAGTACAGACAGGTGCGCTCCCGCTGCCCTTTGGGGACTTCTCCAAAGCAGCTGGGGCACCGGGGCCGTTGGGGCGCTTTGGGGTCGGGGTCTGGCTTCACGCGGGCCGCGAGCGCGACCTTCTTGAGCTTCTGCTCGAGCCATCGGACCCGGGCCTCCAACTCGGTCACGCGAACCCTCAGCTCACGTCCCTCGTCGTCGTTGCTGCGACGCGCCGCCATCGTGGGTAGAAATGTGTCACGCGCAGTCAGCGAAAGGAAAAACTTGGACTCGATTCACGGCAGCTTCCGCACCCCCTTCAATCGTGAGCCCGCCGAAGCCGCCGAGCTGCGCGCGAAGGAACTGCTGAGCGACGAAGAGCTTCAGCGCATCTTGCAGCAGGGCCCGCGCAACGACACGCCGGTGCCGCGCCAGGTCTTCGTCAACCGCAACCTGCACATGGCCAAGGTCGATTTGATCGGCTTCGACATGGACTACACGCTGGCGATCTACCACCTGCGCAGGCTCGAACAGCTCTCGTACGATCTCACCGTCGACCGGCTGATCGCCAACTGCGGCTACCCCGAAGACATCCGCCAGGTGCCCTACGATCACAGCTTCGTGCTGCGCGGCGTGTTCGTCGACAAGGTGCGCGGCAACCTGCTCAAGATCGATCGCTTCGGTTACGTCGGCCGCGCGTATCACGGGCGCCGCCTGCTCCCCGACGAGGAGATCCAGCGCCTCTACCGCAACGAACGCATTCGCATGAAGAGCACCGACTACGCGTGGATCGACACGCTCTTCGCGTTGCCCGAGGCCTGCCTGCTGGCGGGCATCATCGAGCTGTACGAGACCAAGCTCGGCAAGCCGCTCGACTACCGCAAGCTGTACGACGACATCCGCGAAGCGATCGACACGGTGCACCGCGACAACTCGCTCAAGAAGATCATCCGCGCCGACATCGGCAAGTACATCTTCAAAGACGAGGAGCTGGGGCCTGCGCTCCACAAGCTGCGCTCGGGCGGCAAGAAGCTGTTCGTGCTCACCAACTCGTTGTGGGACTACACCAACGCGGTGATGTCGTACCTGCTCGACGGCGTGCTCCCCGAGTACCCGAGCTGGAAGAACTACTTCGACTTCATCGTCACCGGTGGCGCGAAACCCGGCTTCTTCAGCGAGCAGAAGCCGTTCCTGTCCATCGACCCGCTCAGCGATGACAACAAGGTGCTGGGCGAGGCCACTGAGCTCGAGCGCGGTAAGGTGTACCAGGGCGGCAACCTCATCGATTTCGAGCGCATCACCGGGTACCGCGGCGATGCCGTGCTGTACGTGGGCGATCACATCTACGGCGACATTCTCAAGTCGAAGAAGACCTCGATGTGGCGCACGTGCATGATCGTTCAGGAGATCGAAGACGAGCTCGACTACCTCGAGTCACGGCGTACCGAGGTCGACCGGCTGCAAGGCGTGGAGTCGCTGCAGGCGCGCCTCGATGACGAGATCGCCCCACGCAAGGCGCAGCTCAATCAGATCGAACGGCGGCTGCAGAAGGAGCACCCCTCACCCGAGCTCACCGCCGAGCTGGAGGCGAACTTCAAGTCGGTGAAGGCCGAGCTCGATCGGTTGCGGCGCGCGATGCGGGAGTGCACGGAGATCGCGAAGATTCTCGAGGCCGACATCGAGAAGGGCTTCAACCCGTTCTGGGGGCTGCACTTCAAGGAGGGCAACGAAAACTCGCGCTTCGGGGAGCAGGTCGAGCAGTACGCGTGTCTGTACACCTCGCGGGTGTCGAACCTGATCTTCTACTCGCCGCTGCACTACTACCGCAGCCAGCGCGAGCTCATGCCGCACGAGACGGCGACCACCTTCAGGTTGGCGACGTTGGGCAGTGAAGGGTTGCCCAAGGGCGCGAATCGCTCGGCCGACATTCCGTAGGCGTGGCCCTCACCCCGACCCTCTCCCAGCGGGAGAGGGAGCGACGCGGGCCCAGACGAGCGGCTTGAAGCGGGTCAGGTTGAGAGGCGTCAGCCCGAGCCTGTCGAACTCCTTGCCGTAGCGGCCGCTCTTCACCACCACCCAACGCTTCGCGACCCGGCGGGCTTCGGCCAACGTCACCTCGTCGAGCGGCTCGTGCGAGGCGTAGCGGCGCAGCATGTTGAACGAGGGCGTGGACGCCTTGGGCAAATCGAACATCGGGTCGAAGATCACGCAGTCGAGGCTGTGCGACTCGAGTGACCGGAGCACTTCGAGCGCCGTACCGCGTCTCACGTCGATGGCCGCGCTGTCGGGAAAGGGCGGGTCGCGTTTGAGCCCTTCACTGGCCAGCACGAAGAGAGGGAGCGAAGCCTCGACGCCGATCACCCTGCCCTTCGGCCCCACCACCCGCGCGCAGATCAACGCGTCGGACCCCAGCCCCAGCGTTCCATCGAGCACCGAGTCACCCGGCTGCAGCTCACACAGCCGCACCAAGACGTCTTCATCTTGATTGGGCTTGCCGATACGCCGCACCCGCAGCGCCGCGGTGCCGGGCGAGAAGTAGAGCGAGCCGCTGGCGTCATGCAGCGTCCACCCGTCACCACCGAGCACCAAAAAGGCGTCGGCCACGGTGCCGATGCGCTCACTGAGCGGAATGCCGTCGGCGCGGTCGAACGAAAAGAATGGGAGACCCCACTCCTCGGCCTTCGCCTTCGCCGCGGGGGTTTGCCGGCCACGTTGTTTCGCGGTGACCGTCACCGCGAGCGGCACCGTCATTTTTTCAACTCCGCCGCCACGCTGCGCACGAGATCGTAGGCCTGGTCGTTGGCGGGCTGAAAGCCGTTCAAGCTCAAGGGCCCCAGGATCTCCCGGCCCGCGCGATCCCGGCCCGAGAGCGGCATCAACGAAGCGGTGATCGCGTCGGCGATCTCTTTCGGGAGATCAGGCCGCACGCAATAGATGTCGCGCGGCGTGCGCGGCGTCTTGGCGATCACCCGGAAGGAAAGTGGATCGATTCCTTTCGAGCGTCGCAAGGCGGCGAACGAGCCCTGATAGGTCGCGCCTGCATCCACCCGGCCCTCCAGCACGGCCATGAGCACCGCTTCGTGGTTGCCCAGGTACTCCGTCTTGCCGAGATCGCGAGTGAGGTCGAAGCCCTTGTCCTTGAGAAGTTTCCTCGCCATCAACGAGCCCGAGGTCGACATCGGATCGACGAAACCGAAGCTGGCGCCCTTGAGATCTTCGATGGAGCGCCGCGGGCTGTCGTCGCGCACGAAGATGTAGCCGGAGGCCGTGGCCGAGCCGTCGGCGATCGTCTGAAGAATGCAGTGCAGCTTCATGCGGCTGCTCGCTTCGGCGTAGGCCAGCGGGCTGAGCTCGATGAGATCGAACTCACCGCGCTGGAGACGATCGATCGAGTCTCCGTAGCTGTCGCCGACGATCAACTCGACCGGCACCGAGAGTGACTTGGCCAGGTGATCGGCCATGCGCTTGTGCGACGCGGTCATGGTCTCCGCGGAGAGAAACGGGACCAGGCCGAAGCGCAGCCGGGTGAAGCCGGAAGGTGGGGAGAACACCGCGACCGGAGTCACCACCCGCCGTGAGGGCGGCGGCTGCACCATCACGGGCTCGGTGCACGAGAGCAGCGCCCAGAGGAAGATGAGAGACCCCACCGTTCTCCCTGAGCGGATCACGCGATCACCCCACGCGCGCCGATCACCCGGTTTCGCCCCTGCCGCTTGGCCACGTACATCGCCTGATCCGCCGCCGAGAGCACCTGCTCGCCGCTCTTGCCGTCTTCAGGAAAAGTGCCCACTCCGATGCTGACGGTCACCTTCGCAGGCCACGGCGTCTTGCCGTCGTTGATCTTCTCTTCCACCGCGACGCGCATGCGCTCAGCCACCTGCATCGCCTCGCTCTTGGTGGTCTCGGGCAGCAGCACGGCGAACTCTTCACCGCCGTAGCGCGCGATGAGATCGGTCTGCCGCAGATCGATGCTCAGCACCTCCGCCAGGCGGCGCAGCAGCTCATCACCGGCCGGGTGGCCCATCGCGTCGTTCACCTTCTTGAAGAAGTCGACGTCGACCATCAGCACGCCCATCGGCCGCTTGTGGCGCTCGGAGCGCAGGATCTCCGCCTGCAGTTGTTCCTGAAAACGGCGGTGATTGAACACCCCGGTCAGGCCATCGGTGACCGCCAGGCGCTCGAGCCGGGCGTTGGCGTCTTGCAGCTCTTTGGTTCGCTCGGTGACGGACCGTTCGAGGTTCTCGCGCTCATGCTGAAGCGCCGAGGCCATGCGGTTGATGGTGTTGGTGAGCTCACCCAGCTCAGAGCCCCGCAGCGGAGGAACCCGCGTCGACAGGTGCCCCTCGCCCATCCGGCGCACGGCCGTCTGCAGCGTGCGCACGGGCCTCACCACCAGCCGGTCGAGCCCCACGAAGAGGATCGCCCCCAGCACCAGGAACAGCAGCGCCGAGGTGATGCCCAGTCGCAGGCGGGTGCGCGCGAGCTGCGCCCCCAGCCGATCCAGCGAATACGTGGCG
Organism: Archangium sp.; assembly: GCA_031412555.1. Classification (GTDB taxonomy): domain Bacteria; phylum Myxococcota; class Myxococcia; order Myxococcales; family Myxococcaceae; genus Archangium_A. The sequence goes on from JANODF010000660.1 coordinate 13,131, forward strand.
GTGACCGTTCCCCACCGAATGCCCGACACCGCCGGCACGGAGATGCGGAACGACTCGCCCTGCCGCTCCCAGGTGACGCCCTCGACCTGCGTGGCGGTCTGGCTGAAGGCGTCACTGGCGATGGTGTTGAACCGCTCGGGCTCACTGTGCGCGAGCACCCGGCCTTGATCGTCGAGCACCGCGAGTTCCTTCAGGTCGCGCTCACGCATCGACTCGGAGAGCTGGGCGATCAACGTGTCGAGCCCGCTCATGTCGTTCTGCGCGATGTTGACCGCGACGGTCACGCCGATCGACTGCAGCACCTTCTCGTTGCGCAGCCGGAAGTCCTCGACGGACTCGCGCTGCTCCCGGCGCACCTCGAGGAACGTACCGAGGGCCAACGCCAGAGCGACGATTCCCGGAACCAGCAACGTCAGCTGCCCTCGGATCCCCATTCCAGCCCGGGATGTTGGCACTTCCCCCGCGGGAAGCCCACGAAGGCTTTTGCCGACTGGCCCCTCACCCCAACCCTCTCCCCAGGAGGGAGAGGGAGTTCAGCCCTCGACGGCGCGCGGCTTGGCGGCCTGCATCTGCTGCACGGTCACCGACTGATTCCGGCCGTGTCTCTTGGCGTAATAGAGGCACTGGTCAGCCAGCTCGATCAGCTGGGGCTTCTCCATGGCCACGTCGGGGAAGGTGGCCACGCCCAGCGACATCGTGACCTTGAGCGGGCCCTGATCCGTCTGGAACACCTCCTTCAAGATGCGCTCGCGGATGCGTTCGGCGATCGCGTGCGCGCCCTTCGAGTCGGTCTCGGGCATCACGATGGCGAACTCTTCGCCGCCGTAGCGGGCCACGATGTCGGTGTCGCGGGCCTGCTCCTTGAGGATCTTCGCCACGCCCTTGAGCACCTGGTCGCCCATCGGGTGGCCGTAGGTGTCGTTGACCGACTTGAAGTGATCGATGTCGGTGAGGATGAACGAGAGCTTGCGCGAGTACCTTCGCGCGGTGGCCAACTGCTCGTCGAACCGCCCCTGGAACGTGCGGTGGTTGACGAGGCCGGTCAGACCATCGGTGGTGGCCATCTTCTCCATCGCCTCGAACAGCTGCGCACGCAGCACCGCCTGCGCCGCCTGAATGGCGATCACCTCGAGCATGCGAAGCTCGTCACTGTCGAACGCCGCCTTCTTCCGCGAGCCCGTCACCAGCGTGCCGAGAATGCGATCGCCTGCCACGAGCGGGAAGATCTTGAGCGACTGCAAGCCGCGGATCTGCGTGTCGTCGTCGAAGATGATCTGCCGATCCATCGCGCCGGCATCACGCCCGGGCAGCGGAGCGCCGTACCGCACCACGTTCGCCACCAGCCCGTTGTTGTCGCTGAAGGTCTGCCCCTCGAGCGCGCGGCCAGCCGAGGTCACGCCCGTCATGCGCATGATCCGGTGCGCACGCGCGCCGTTCACTTCCGACACCAGGGTCACCGCGCAGAACTCGAGCGGGGCGACCTGGCGGGCGCTCTCCAGCACGGCGAGGAACACCTGCTCGGGCGAACCAGCACGGTTGAGCTCTTCGATCGCGCGGAAGAACCGATCCTTCTCGTCGCGGGATCGGCGGATGTAGCCCATCACCCGCTCGACTTCGATCGCGCGCAACACTTCGCCGCCGATGACTTGAAGCAGATGTTCATCCTGCTCGCTGAACGGCTTGTTCTCGAGGCGATCAGCCACCAGCACACCGCGCAGCAGCCCGCCGCCTTCGACGATGGGCACGGCCAGCACCGCGCCGATGTCAGGGCCGCCGGCCTCGTAGTGCGTCACGCCCTTGAGGCCTGAGCTCGAGTTCATGCGCACCGGCACGCCGCGCTTGAGCAACGCGCCGAAGATGCCCTCGCCCGCTGCGAAACGTTCGCGCTGAATCTGTTCCGAGCTCGAGCGGCAGTCGTGCAGCTTGAGTGAACGATCGTCTGAAGTGAGCAGGAAGACCGCGACGGTGTGCGTGTGGAGCGAGGTCTCCGCGACCTCGAGCGCGCTGCCGGTGGCGCCTTCGATCTCCTTCACCGCCGCGACCAGCCACTTCTCCTGATCCTTCACGCCGGGAAGGCTGTCGTTCGCGCCGCTGGAAACCAGGCGGAAGGTGCGCGCGCGCTCTTCGATGTCTTTGATCTTGTTCTTCACCGCGTCTTCTTCAGCGCGGCGCGCGACGGCGAGACGGGTGGAGAGCACCAGGTGGTACAGCCCCGCGAAGAGCCCCAGGAACAACGCGCGGCCGAGGAACACGCCCCAGCGCTCCGGCAAGGTGAGCAGCGCGTCGAACAACACCGCACTGCCCAGCAACGTGCCCGCGGCAGGCCTCGGCAGGAACGTCACCAGGAACGCCATCAGCAGGTAGACGATGGGGAAGAGCTGCTCTCCGCCGAGCGAGACGCCGATGAAGGCCGTGGCCAGCAACGTGCCGCCGAACTCCAGCTCGTCGCGCAGCAGCAGGGGCGCCTTGGTCATCGAGCGGCGCACCCGGCGAATGGTGGAGAGCACGCCGCCCAGCACCAGCAGGCCGACCGCTGCGCCGTCGAACCAGGTGAGCGCGTCGATGGTGCGGAAACGGCCGCGCGCGAGGAACGCGAACACCAGCAGCACCGCCGCCGAGGGCACCAGGCGCACCAGCACCTGCATCCACTTGCCCGGCGTGAAGGCCATCGACCTGCTGTGACGAGGCGTTACGACCGGGGCAGTCATCATTGCGACTCCAGGTTGAAGACGATCTCTCCACTGCGAACGAGGCCGAGGCTCTCTCGGGCCGCGCGCTCGATGGCGGCGGGCTCACTGCGCACGCGCTGCACTTCGCGCTTCAACCGGGCATTGTCGGCGCTCAGTCTCGCGTTGCGATCTTCGAGCGTGTGGAGGTCGCGCTTGAGCCGGGCGTAGCGGCGAAAACCGCCCTCGGCTGAAAGGGAGACCACCGCGAACAAAAACGCGATCGCCACTGCTGCCCAAACCACTTGTCGACGGCGATCCATGCGAGCCGCCAAAGTACCAGCGGCGATCGACCCGGCAAGAAAACCGCTACAGGATGCAACGGGGCCCGAAGTCTTCGGGATCACTGGAAAAGATGCCCCGAAAGGGCGAGCATCGCCGCGCCCATGTTCGCTCCCCGCCACACTCTCTTCATCGGCCCCGGAAAGCTGCCCGATGAGCTGCGGCAGGTGCTCGCCAAACGCGCCGGAGCCCCCCAGCCCGACATCGCCATTCAGGTACCCCGGCTGCTGGCGATCTTCGAGAACGCCTCCGACGCCGAACGCATCGCCTCACAGGTGCAGCGCCTCAAGATCGGCGTGGCCGTCGCAGGGCCCGAGCAGCCGCCGTCCGAAGTGGGCTGGGGCATCGCCACCTCGTTCGAGTTCTTCGACAAGACGTGGCGGGTGGGCACCTCGACAGGCGACATGCAGGTCTTCTCGCCCGCGGAGGTCACCGCCATCACCCTGCTCGATTGGAGGCCCGATGAAGGCGCTCCCGATCGCGCTGCCCTGATCACCTTGCGTGACGCGCGGCCCGTGATGTTGCGCGCGAGCGTGCTCGACACGGTGTCGCGTCAGTCGGTGCCGATGGAAGGCATCCGCCGGATCAACGAGTTCCTCGACGCGGCCGCGCTGGTGCTCACGCCCGAAGTGAGAATCCGCTCGCGCCGGCTGGCCGAAGCCGACTTCCGGGGCGCGGGTCTCGAGCTCACCGGTGATCTGCTGCCGCTGGTGCTCTCGGTGGTCGACGCGGTGGACACGCACCCCGGCCAGCTCCCTCAGCCGCTGCAGGGCAAGCCGCACATCCCGGTGAGCAAACCCGCTCATCAAACAGGCCTCGCCGCGCTCAGCGCGTGGATTCTGTATCTGGTGAGTTTGTCGTCGCTGGTGCTCTCGCTGGCCTACTTCACCATCGCGATCTTCACGTGGAGCCTCATTCCGCTGGCGATCAACGGCTGCATCGGCCTCGCGTTGGGGGCCTGGGGCACCCGCAGGTTCATGTGGAGCCGCTGGTTGGGCCGCGCCAATTGGGGCGAGCGCACGCCGATCCCCAGCTGGCCCATCGCGGCGTCCGAGCCGGGTATTCAACCGCGGCCGCTCGAGCTCATCCTCGACGCGATCGCGCTGGTGGCGGTCTGCACGGGCGCGCTGGGTGAAGGCCTCGTCAGATCGATCAGCCTGTGGTCGTTGCCGTTCATCTTGCTGGCCGTGCTCACCAGCGCCGTCGCCGTCTACGAGGCCTGGCAGCGAGAATGAGTCTCATCGATCGGCTGCGAGGCCGGCGCGTGGGCGTCGTGCTGTCGGCGGGCTACTTCGGCTTCTATGGACACGCGGGCTTCGTCGACGGCCTGTTGAGCCAGGGCATCACGCCGAGCGCCTGGGCCGGAACTTCCGCGGGGGGCATGATCGCCACCTTCGCCGCCGCCGGCATCGCACCCGCGCGCATGGCCGAGCTGATTCTTCAGCAGCGCCGCGAACACTTCTGGGATCCCGACTATCTGGGCATCGCCGTCGATGCGCTGAGGAAGGGCTCGCGGCCGAGTGGTCTGCTCAAAGGCGAACGTTTCGTCGAGTTGCTGCGCCAGTTCTTGCCAGTGCAGACCTTCGAGGCGCTCTCAGTGCCGCTGCTGCTGGTGGCGACCAACCTGAGCACCCAGGCACCCGAGGTCATCCAGCGCGGAGACCTCGCTTCAGCGGTGCACGCGACCTGCGCCTACCCGGGTCTCTTTCAAGCCGTCAGAAGACAGGAGCACCTGCTCTGGGACGGCGGCATCGTCGACAAAGCCCCTGCCCTCGCGCTGAGCGAAGCCCAGGGCTCGACTCTCGATGTGCTGCTGGTGCACTTCCTCCCCAGCCGCGATGGCGCGAAAGAACCCACCGGTGCTTTCGCGTATCCGAGCGGCATGGCCAGCGGCTTTGCCGCGATCCGCAAAGACCACTTCCGACTGCAACTCGCGTTACTCGAGGCGCGCGGTGTCGAAGTGCACGTGGTCACCTCACGGCTGCCCGGTGTCTCTCCCAGCGAAATGCACAAGGGCCCCGAAGCCGTCGCCGCTGGGCGCGCTTCGATCACCGACGCGTTGAGCCGCGCTCCCGCCAGGTGGACCGGCGAAGACTGAATCACTTCGCAGCGAACTTGCTGTGCTCGACCAGCAGGCAACGGTCCTGCACCACGTCGATGCCCGCCTCGACAAGCTTCTTCGCCGCCTCGTCGTTGCGGATGCCCAGCTGAAACCAGACCGCCTTCGGGCGCTTGGCGATGATGTCGTCGACGTGCTGATCGATGTCCTGCGGACGGCGGAAGACGTCGACCAGGTCGAGCTCGCCGGGAATCGCCGAGAGGGTGCGGAACACCGGCTGGCCGAGAATCTCGGTGACCTCGGGGTAGTAGACGGGCACGGGCACCACCTCGACGCCCACTCGCTGCATGTACTGAGGCACGGCGTAGGCGGGCTGACCGCGCTGACCTTCCGTCTTGATCCCCAGCACCGCCACCCGCTTCAGCCCGTTCACCAGGGCCGAGATGCCCGCCTCGTCTTCGATCAGTCGCGCCATGCTCCGCAACCTAGCCTCGCGGTATGGTTCGCGCTCGATGACCAGCCTCCTGACCCTCGCCCTCCTGGCAGCCGCTCCCGTTGCGCCCACCCCGGTGTACGAGCTCTCGAACGAGGCGTTCATCGAGACGGCGCGGCACGATCTTCAGACGCTGCAGCAGTTCGTCGCCGGCATGGGCAACGTGATGAGCGGCGTGACGAAGAACAAGGCGCTCTTCAGCACCAAGCAGAAGTCGGTCTACGCGGCGGAAGACAAGCAGACCCTGCTCTCCACCTGGGGTTCGCTCTTCGCGTACTTCAGCGCCACCGAAGGCCTGCGCCAGAAGTACTGGGACTTCGTGAAGGTGCCCCCGAATGATCCGAAACACGCCTGGGGTTTCCTGCTCACCCACACCGCGTTGACCGCGCTGCTCGCCAACGGCCTCAAGTTCGCCGAGCTGGTGATCGACAACAAGCAGCTCGAGACCATCTTCGACGAAGCCAACGACGAGTACGGCGTGCCGCAAGGCGCCTTCGCCGCGTTCAAGCTGAAGGCGATTCACGTCGCGACCTCGACGCAGCTGCTCACCGGTGACACCTACGCGGTGGCCGCCGTGCCGTACTTGAAGAGGCAGAAGGCCGCGAACGACGCATCGGTGTCCTGGGCCGTCGGTGAGATGAAGGCCGACTCGACCATCGCCAAGAGCTGCCTCGTGAAGAACGGCACCAAGCTCTTCCTCACCAACGCGAAGGACATCGTGGCCAACACCTCGGCCCACGCGATCTTCCCGGTGCAGAAGAGCTTCGCGGAGTGGGCAGGCGACACCCGCGTCGCGCGCATCGGCAAGCCGCTGGTCACCCTGGCCGACGTGGAGAAGCTCGTGCTGCCCAGCACCCGTCCGGGCGACATCATCGTCAGCCGGCAGAACTGGTTCCTCTCGAACATCGGCCTGCCGGGGTTCTGGCCGCACGCCGAGTTGTTCCTGGGCACCGCGCCTGAGCTGGCTGAAGCGTTCGATGCCGACCCCGACGTGATCGCGTGGACGCGTGCTCAGCCCGAGAAGGCGGCCACGTTCAGCGAGCTGCTCCAGAAGCGGTACCCGGCGAAGTGGAAGGCGTACGCCGAAGGGGTCGACTTCCAGGGCCACGGCCCGATCCGGGTGATGGAGTCGATCTCAGAAGGCGTCAGCTTCACCGCCGTCGAGCACGCGTTCGGCGTCGACTATCTGGGCGTGATGCGCCCTCGCCTCGCGCCCGTCGACAAGGCGAAGGCCATCGAACACGCCTTCAAGTACCAGGGCCGCCCGTACGACTTCGACTTCGACTTCTTCAGCGACTCGACGATCGTGTGCTCGGAGCTCGTCTACAAGGCGTACCAGCCGGGCCTGGGCCAGAAAGGCGTCTCGCTGGAGTTGGTCGACGTGGCGGGCCGGCGCACGCTGCCTGCCAATCAGATCGTGCGGCGCTTCGATGCGGATCTCGAGCGGGGCTTTCCTCAGATGGATTTCGTGCTCTTCCTCGATGGCAATGAGCACTCGGGGAAGGTGGCGCTCGCGAGTGAGGCGGCGTTCAGGGCGACCTGGAAGCGGACCAAGTGGGACATCGCTCAGAAGTAGGGTTTTCAAACCTCTCCCTGCGACGCGGGGAGAGGTCGGCCGGAGGCCGGGTGAGGGGCTCACCTGCGCGCCCCAAACGCCCCTCACCCCAACCCTCTCCCCGCTGCGCAGGGAGAGGGAGTTCAATCATCGCTTGTCGTAGCTCGTCTTGAAGTAGCCGGTGCCTTCGCGGCAGTAGACGGCCGCCCAGTCCGACTTGAACTGCGGATCCATGGGGCGGGGATCGGGCCGGAAGTCGCGGAACGGCAGCTTGATCTCGTCCTTGGCCGACATCACCTTGCGGCCCAGCTTGAACACCACGTTGCTGGGCAGGCGGATCTCGCAGTTGCTCAGCGGGAAGTCGTTGTTGTTGCGCACGAATACGGCGCGGTTGCCGATGAGGTTGGGCAACGACATGCGAATGGTGCCGAACAACTGCGCGCTGGGCGCGAGCTTCGGCTGCTCCGGCTCGACAGTCTTCACCACCAGCGGCTCGGTGGGTTCAGGCACCTTGACCGGTTCGGTCACCTTGATCGGCTCCGTCGGCTTCACGGGATCCTTCTTGGCCACCACCACCGCCTTCTTCGGCGAAGCGTCTTTGGCGGCGAACACCGTCTCGGGCAGCGTGGCGTCTTCATCGAACAGCAGCTTGGCGATCGACCCGTTCACGCTCAGCACCGCCGCGCGCGCGTAGAGCGGCCGCTTGCCATCAGGGCCCGCCTCGCCCACCAGGTTCACCCGATCGCCCTCGGCCAGCTTGTCCTTCTTGTCGAGGAGCACGAGGTCTTCCCCGCCCTTCTTGAGCACCTTCCACACCTTGCCCTCGACGAGGATCGTCTCGAGGGTCACCGGCGTCTTCTCGACCTCCGGCTCCTTCACCGGCTCGGGGTCTTTGACGGGAAGTGGATCAGCCACCGCCACCACCACAGGGCTGCCCGCGTCGACGATCACCTCGGCGACTGGCTTCGTCTCCGGGGGCTGCAGAAAATAGAGCGCCCCCGCGGCCAGCGCGATGAACAGCAGCAGGCCCACCACCAGCAGCGGGGTCTTGCTCCTGGGCACCGTGATGGGCGCTTCCACTTCGGCCGAGACCGGCGCAGGCGCCGCGACGACCGGTGCGATCGACTTCGCTTTCGGCACCTCGGGCGCGCTCGGCTGAATCACCGAGAGCATCTTCTGCGCGGGCGTCATCACCGGCCCGGTCGCCTTGCCATCCCCCGGCGAAGAAGGCCGCATGAAGGTGCCTTCGAACTCCGGTTCGCTTTGCACCTCGGGCAGAGGGCCACCCTTGCGCATCACCGACAGCTTCGACTGCAGCTGCCGCTCGGCCGCGAACTCTTCGGGGCACATCGCGCGCACGTAGTTTCCCACGTCTTCCGCGCCCACCGTCATCTGCTCACGCACCGCCAGCTCGTTGAGGGCCCGCGCGAAGTCGTCAGCACGCTGGTAGCGGGCCGCGGGATCTTTCGCGAGCGCGCGCATCACGATCTGCTCGAGCGTCGGCGAGATGTCAGGCCGCGCGGCAGACAACGAAGGCACCTCGCCCATCGCCATCTGCACCACCATCTCCGACATGGTGCCACCGGCGTACATCGACTTCCCGGCGAGCATTTCCCACACCACGATGCCCGACGAGAAGATGTCGGAGCGGTGGTCGACGGGCTTGGCCAGCGCCTGCTCGGGCGACATGTAGCCGAGCTTGCCCATCACCGTGGAAGGCAGGGTTTGCTTGGATCGCGCCGTGCTCTTGGCGAGACCGAAGTCGATCACCTTCACTTCGCCTTCGTACGAGACCATCACGTTCTGCGGCGACACGTCGCGGTGCACGATGCCCAGCGGCTGCCCGTCGGCCCCCACCTTGCGGTGCGCGTACCCGAGCGCTTCGTTGATCTGCTGCCCGATGTAGACCGCCATTGGAATGGGCATCACCGCGCGCTGCCGCTCGACCCGGCTCTGCACGCGCGAGAGATCGACGCCCGGCACGTACTCGATGGCCATGTAGAGCGAGTTGTCGACGTCGCCCATGTCGTACACCTGGGCGATGTTCGAGTGCGTCAGCTGAACGAGCACGCGCGCTTCATGATGGAAGCGGTCGATGAAGTTCTGGTCGCCCATCAAGTTGGGCAACACCGTCTTCACGATGCACAGCTTCTCGAAGCCCGCCGCACCCGTCAGCCGCGCCAGATGCACCTCGCCCATGCCCCCCTGGCCCAGCATGAAAAGAAGCTGGTAGCGCCCCAGCATCCGACCGTCTCCGGAAGTCGTCATCGCGGGCACTCTACCGTGCGCATGGTTTCGGTCAGGACTTTGCCTTTCGAGTTGTGTATAGAACCGCGCGCCTCACCGACGTTCAGTCGCAAGGTCTCGTAGCTCAGCTGGATAGAGTACTGGCCTCCGAAGCCAGGGGTCGTGGGTTCGAATCCCGCCGGGACCGCATCAAGCCGCCGCCTCCCCTTCTGGGGGGCGGCGGTTTTCTTTTGCGAATCCGGCAGGTTCCGGCGCATCGCGTCACAGGATTCCATTTGACTCGCGATGTGCTCGGCCGTCATGAGAGCGCCCGTTTTCAAACTTTTTCCACCCCCAGGGAGCTCCCCGTGATCGTTGGCGTACCGAAAGAAATCAAGACCCGCGAGTACCGCGTAGGCATGACCCCGGCCATCGCCAAGGCGTATGTGACGGCTGGCCACACCGTGCTCGTCGAGAAGAGCGCCGGTGAAGGCGCTGGCATCACCGACACCGAGTACGAGCGCGTCGGCGCGAAGATGATCAAGACCGCCGACGAGCTGTGGAAGCGCGCTGAGATGATCGTCAAGGTGAAGGAGCCGATCGAGCCCGAGTACAAGCGCATGCAGCCCGGCCAGATCATCTACACCTACTTCCACCTCGCGGCCGTGCCTGAGCTCGCCAAGGTGCTGGTGGCCAAGAAGATCGCCGCCGTCGCGTACGAGACCATTCAGCCCGACGACGGCTCGTTGCCCCTGCTGCGCCCCATGAGTGAAGTGGCCGGCAAGATGGCCATCCAGGTCGGCGCCAGCTCGCTCGAGAAGGCCCACGGCGGCAAGGGCATCCTGCTCGGCGGCGTTCCCGGCGTGCGCAACAGCAAGGTCACCATCATCGGTGGCGGCGTGGTCGGCACCTGCGCGGCGAAGGTCGCCGTGGGCATGGGCGCTGACGTCACCATCCTCGACGTCAGCCTGAAGCAGCTGACCTACCTCGACGACATCTTCGGCGGCCGTTTGAAGACGCTGATGAGCGACTCCGAGAACATCGCCCGCTGCGTGCGCGAGGCCGACCTGGTGGTCGGCGCCGTGCTGATCCCCGGTGCGAAGGCCCCCCGCCTCGTCTCGAAGCAGCTGGTTGCCGAAATGTCGAAGGGCTCCGTGGTGGTGGACGTGGCCGTCGACCAGGGCGGTTGCATCGAGACCATCAGGGCGACCACGCATGACCACCCGACGTACGAAGTATCGGGTGTCATTCATTACGGCGTGGCGAACATGCCCGGCGCCGTGCCGATGACCTCGACCTTCGCGCTCACCAACGCCACCCGCCCCTACGGCCGCAAGATCGCGGACATGGGCCTGGCCGAGGCCGTGAAATCCGACATCGCGCTCGCTCGCGGTCTGAACACCTACGGCGGCCACATCACCTACGAGGCCGTCGCGAAAGACCTGGGCTACGACTACATGCCCATCATGGACGCGCTCGCCGGCAAGGCCGCTGCGGCCCCCTCGAAGCGCAAAGCCGCCAGCTGACGTTTTGACACGGCCTCGCTGCGCAGCGTTGTCAGCTGCGCCGCGGGCTGCTCAGTCGGGCAGGTGAAATTTCCCGTCATTTGGCTGGGTTGAAGTCTCTTCGCAATCGGCACGCGGCGTGCTCGTGTGAACTCACTGTGGTGGCGAGCAGGCCTCGCCGACATTGAGGGAATCAGGGAGCCGTCGAAGTGTTGTCCCGCCCGGGTGCACGCAGCTTGGCTGCGAAAGGGAGTCTTCAGATGTTCGGTTTTTCACGCAGCAACCAGAATCGGGCCCAGTTCGAGGCGTTGCTCACGCCCTGGCTCGATCCGCTCTACGCGTCGGCGGTGCGATTGACCCGCAACGAGCGCAACGCGGAAGACCTGGTTCAGGACACCGTGATGCGCGCGTGGCGCTTCTTCGAGAAGTTCGAGAAGGGCACCAACTTCCGCGCGTGGATCTTCAAGATCCTCACCAACACCTTCATCAACAGCTACCGCCGCAACACGCGCGAACGCTCGCTGCAAGACGAGTCGGAGCGCCAGTCGGTCGAGGCCCGCTTCTTCAGCGCCGAGCTCACCGAGCAGACGCAGAACCCCGAAGAGTTCTTGCTCAACCGGGTCATGAGCCAGGACGTGCCAGGGTCGGGCTTGGGGCTCTTCGTCGTTTCGCGGTTGGTCGAAGCGCACGGCGGGCGGATCAACCTCCGAACCGCGCTCGGCCGCGGCTCGACATTC
>JANODF010000661.1:0-8222 GCA_031412555.1 Archangium sp.
GCCTGGTCGAGCTGTCCCAGAGCTGGGGGCCGGGGGGCGCGGGTGCGGCCTGTGCGCTCGCGGCGGTGATCACCGAGGCGATCGTGGTGGCCATCATGTTCTACCGGCTGGGGGGCGTGGCCTTCGACCGCCGGCTGGCGAAGATGGTGGTGAAGACCACGCTCGCCTGTGTGGCGGTGATGGCGATCGATCGGCTCGTGCTGCACGACCTCGGGCCGGTGCGGTTGCTCATCGATGCCCTGATCTACGTGGGCCTGGTGCTGGCGAGCGGCGCGGTGTCGGTGGGCGAGTCGATGCAGCTGGTGAAGACCATGCGGGCCAACCGCCGCGCCGGCTGAAACAACTCTTCCCCTTCCCTCCCGGGAGAGGGTCAGGGTGAGGGCGTCGTGAAGCCTCCACGCTTCTTCACATTCCTCAACAGAATCTCCCGGCACGGGCCCGGTCCATGTGTGCACGAGGCAAGAACGCTCCCCGCCTCGAAGGAGAAGCACATGCTCAAACACCTGCTCGTTGCTGCCCTCTCGGTCTCTGCTCTGGCGATGGCCGCTCCGCCGATGCACGGGGCGGTGCCCCAGCCTCAGGCCCGCCGTCAGTTCGACGATGGGCGGGTGGATGCGCGGCGCGTCTCTCAGCTGCTGCGCGACTTCGATGCCGCCACCGCACGTCGTGATCGCCGCGCCGTGGCTTCCATCGATCGCCAGTTCAGCTTCTATCTTCAGGACGAGCTGCGCGAGGTCCAGGGCCAGGGGAAGGTGCGGCGGCTGACGTCGATCTCGGGCGACCTCGCCCGCATCCAGGGGCGCACCGATCCGCGCTCACAGCGGGCCAGGCGTGAGCTGTATGTCGAGCTGGTCGAACTCGCCCAGCGCGGGCCCCGCCGGTTCTGAAGAAGCGGGCGATCGGCTTCACCGGCGATTCCATCGAAGGAACAACCCACCGTTGGATTGTGGGAGGGAGAGATGGCGCGGTGGCTCGAAGTTCCGGAGCTGACGGAGATGATCCTGCGCTCGTGATGAGCGCGGTGAATCGGCCGGGGTGATGATGGTTGCCGGCGCGGGCGGATCGTTCCGCATGACCTGCGAGTCGCATCCGCGCGGGCGAGGGCCGAAATGGAAGAGGGTCTGATGGACCGGCTCCCTGTGCCTCAACCGAACGTGACCCTCGCGCCGAAGCACCACGGGTCCACCGGGATCAATGAGTTTCTCGATGAGGAGGACCTGCTCGTCCTTCCAGAGTTGGAGCGGCGCGCCGAAGCGGAGAGTCGACGCGCGCCAACCTTCACTTTGTCATCAAAATCCATGAGCCCGTGATCCCCCGGGGGGGGCCGCCCTTCGTGGATTCTGTTTACAAAGTGCGAGTTAGCGCGCGGCCTGCGCAGAAGCTCACTTGCTCAACGCCCGATTCAACGCGTGTACACAGGCCCTCGCGCCATGAGGCCAGTTCATTTCCGCACCGGGTGTTGAGCGACCAGACCTGCCGCCGTCCCCAGAGCAGGCCGCGCCGCGCAGCACCGGACGATCTCTCGACCATCGTCACGACACCGCGCACCTCTTCGCGTCGTGCTCCTGCCGCATGAGCGTGAACGGCTCCTTTCGGCAACCCCCGCTTCGCATCGAGCGCACTCGACTTCGCTCAGTCGGGGAGACGTGGGTGATGTTCCTCAGGTGCAAGACAAAGGGCGCCGCGTGTCGTCGGCGCCCTTTCTTTCGAACTCAGCTCACGCGACGGCGACGGCTGCGCAGCGACAGGGCCAGCAACGCGAGCGGGAACAACCCCACACCCGAGCTGCACCCGCAGCCGCTGGCCTTGGGAGCCGGCTGCACGCTCACCACCACCGGCGCGCTCGACGTCGACGTGCCGTCGCTCACCTCGACCTCGAAGGTGAACTCAGTCGCCGCGTCGACCTTCGGCGCGACGAACGAGGCCACCTTGTCGCTCCCGTTCTCGAGCGTCACTTGAGGCCCGCCCGTCTGCTTCCAGGTCGCGGTCAACGAGTCACCATCAGGGTCGGTGGAGTTCGCCGCGTTGAGCAGCACGCGCTCCCCACCCACACTGCCCGTCGAGCTCGCCACCGCCACCGGGGCGCGATTGACGTTCTTCACCGTCACCCGCACCGTGGCCGTCGCCGTCTCACCCGTCGGGTCGGTGGTCACCACGCTCAGCGCGATCACCGTGTCTTCCCGCACCTCGGGGGTGGTGAAGGTCACCGCCTCACTGCTCGCCCCGGCCAGACTCACCTGCGGGCCTCCGAGCTGCGACCACGCCCAGGTCAATGCATCCTGATCGGGGTCCATGCCCACGGCGGTGAGCGTCAACGAGACGCGCTCGTTCTCAGTCACGTCGTTCAACCCGGAGACCACCGGCTGCCGATTCGCGGCGCGCACCGTCACGGTGCCCTCGCCGGTCGCCGTGAGCCCGTTCGCAGTGGCCGTCACGCGGAAGACCAGCGCTTCGGTACCCGAGGCCACGTCAGGCGCCGTGAAGCTGGGCGAAGCGGTGGTCTCTCCGCTGAGCGTGACCGGAGACCCGCTCACCTGCGCCCACGAGAAGGTCGACACGTCACCTTCGGCATCGGTCGCCGAGGCTCGCAGCGTCGCGGTGGTGCGCGCGTCGGCCGAGACATCGGCCACGCTCACCATCGGTGCCCGATCGGCCGACACCGTGACCGTCACCGTGTCGGTGGCGGTGCGGCCATTGGCGGTGACCGTCACGCTGAACTCCAGCGGCTCAGCGGTCTTGATGTCAGGCGAGGTGAAGGTGGGGCTCGAGGTCGTCGAGCCGGTCAACGTCACCGAGGTGCCCGACACCTGAGACCAGGCCCAGGTGATGGCGTCCCCCTCGGCATCGCTCGCGGCGCCCGAGAGATTGACCAGCGTGCGGCCCGCCGCCGCGAAGTCGGCGCCAGCGTTCAGCGTGGGCGCCTGATCGGGCAGCAGGTGCACCGTGACGTCGTCCGTCGCGGTGAGCCCATTCGCCGTCGCCGTCACCCGGAAGACCAGATCCTCCGCCGCGGCCACATTGGGCGTGGCGATCGACACCGTCGCCGTCCCTGCGTTGGTGAGCACCGCGGTGGTGCCGCTGAGCTGAGTCCACGCGAAGGTGAGCGCGTCACCTTCAGCGTCGGCGCCGGTCGCGGTGAGCTGCAACGAGACGCGTCCCGGCGAGGTCACGTCGACGCCGGCGTTGGCCGTGGGAGCGCGATCGACGTTCGTCACCACGACGGACACGGTGGCCGGCGCCGAATCGGCGATGCCGTCATTGGCGAGCAGCTCGAACGTGAAGGTCGTGTCGGCCGTCACTTCAGGCAGCGCGAAGGCCGGCGCCGCGTCGGTGGTGCTCGAGAGCGCCACTGCCGGCCCGGCCGTCTGCGACCAGGTGAAGGTGAGCGTCTCGCCGTCGGCGTCGGTCGACGTCGAGCCATCGAGCGTCACCGTGGCCGCGCTGCGCTCGGCGATCGTCGAAGGGCCCGTGGCCACTGCCACCGGGAGCTGATTGACGTTGCTCACTTTCATCTCCACCCGCGCGGGGAGCGAGGCCTCGGTGCCGTCATTGACCACCAGCTGGAACGAGAAGTGGGCCCCCTCTGCAGGCACGGTGGCGATGAAGCTGGGGGTGGCGGTGTTGGCGCCCGTCAGGGTCACCGGAGCACCGCCGAGCTGGGTCCACGCGTAGGTGATCGGCGAGCCATCAGGGTCGACGCTGCTGGTGCCGTTGAGCCGAATCGGGTTGCGCGTCAGCACGTTGCTGCTCAGCGTGCCTTCGACGGCGTTGAACGACGGCGCGAAGGCGACCGGCCGCTGGTTGCACGTGCCGACCGAGTCGTCGGCGAGCGCGGTGAACGGCGCGTTGGCGGCGTTGGTGATGGTGAAGTCATCGACGTCGATGCCGTACGCCGCGGCCGAACCGTCCGAGCCCACCCGAATGCGAAGGCGCACGTTCTCACCGGCGAGCGCCGCACCGAAGTTCAAGGTGCGCGTCACGAAGTTGGGGAAGCCGGCGCTCAGGTTGACGAACGCTCGCCGGCCTTCGAGCGGGTTGCCCGAGCTGGCCTCGAGGTTCCCGTTGTAGCCGGGGTTCAAGATCCCCTCGACGAACGGGTCGAACCAGGTCACCCCGTCGGTGCTGAACTCGACGACCGCGCCGTCCCAGAAGCGCGACCCGTCCCACTCGAAGGAATGGCGCTCCTTGAAGGTGACGATGAAGTTGCCGGTGGCGTTCACCGTGATCCACGGCGAGGTGAGCGTGAGCTCTGACTCGGTGTTGAGATCGTTCGCGTGGGCGTAGCCGTTCTCGCGCGTGAAGCCGACCGAGGCCCACGCGTCGGCTTTGGTGTCGAAGGTGTCGGTCGAGCTCGCCGCCACCGTGTCGTCGGTGTTGAGGCGGGGGTCGATGACCACGGTGCGCTGCGCCGTCGGCAGTGAGGGTTCGCTGAAGAACGCGCTGAGCCCCGCGCGAATGGGCGGCAACACCACGGAGCCGATGCTCATGCGCACGCGCACGGTCGCCTCGGCGCCCGGCTGAAGTGAAGGAATGAAGCCCGTGTTGCCGTTGGGGAAGGCCATCGCCGCCGTGGCACCCGAGGCGGTGAGCGACATGGTCTGCGCGGAGAGCACCGTGCGGCCCATGTTCTTCACGCGCACCACCACGTTTCCGACCTCGCCCAGATCGAGCACGCCGTCGCGATCGCACGCCGTCGCGTCATCGTCGATGGTCGCCGAGAGCACCCGCATGGAAGCGCCGCTCTCGAAGCTCTCGATGACGCCGATGTGGTCGACCACGTTGCGGTCAGGCACCACCGCACCGAAGCCGGCGCCGCGCTTGGCGAACGCGTTGGCGAAACGCTGATAGTCGGCCGGGTCGGACGCGAGCGCTGCGGCGAGCAGCGCATCACGCGCTTCGAGCATGGTGGGCGCGACCGGGGTCAACTTCAGCCCCGCGACCAGGTACGCCTTCATGCGGTCCTGCGCTTCGGCGAAGGGGTACGCGTTGAGCAGCGACGCGTAACATTCCCACAACATGTTCGACCAGACTTCGCCGGCGTTGTGCACCTCGGCGTTGAAAGCGCCATCGGCACCGCCGCCGAGCGGCGCGGTGGTGGGCAGCGCGACGCCGTTGGCGATGTGCCTGAGGGTCAGCGGGTTCTTCGCCAGGTTCGTCGAGTACGGCAAGCGGCGAATGCCGAAGTAGGCCCCGTTGTTCACACCGCCCGTGGTGACGAACGCCGCCGAGGCGTAGACGCCCTGGAAGTTGCCGTTGCCCGGGCGATTGCGGTCTTCGTCACGCACGCTCATGATCATCGCCACGGTGTCCGACCAGCCTTCGCCCATCGAGCGGCCCTGGGTGTTGATCAACCCCACGCCGTCACCGATCAGACGGTTCGAGAGGTAGTGCCCCCACTCGTGGGCGACGATCTGGTTGTCGAACGAGCCATCGCGATCGAGATCGGCGCTGCGCTTCAGGTTCACCGTGACCGTGCCGGTCGCCGCGCGAAGCAGCGCGCCGGCCGACTGCGTGGTCGACATGGCGGGGATCGTCACCAGGGGATCCGCACCGCCCATGGCCGGAGCCGCCCCTGCTGCGTTGGTGGCGATGAGCACGCCGATGGCGCCCGCGGCCTGCGCGTTGGCGGCCTTGATGGCGAAGCCGCAGGTGCCGCGATCGATGAGCGCGATGCCGCCGGTGAAGGTGCCCGCCGGGTACGCCGTGCAGCCGAGATCGATGGCGGTGCCGAACCGAATGAGGTTGGCGGTGAGGTCGAAGGTGGTCGCGCCGAAGGAAGAAGCCGTGTTGCAGTCATACCGGCCGGCGAGACCCGCGGGCGCGCTCACGGTGAACTGCGGCACACCGTCGAAGATGTACATCTGCATGCGCGGGCTGGCACCGTCCGAAGGCGTCGACATGTTCGCGTTGTTGCGGCCAGACGCGTCTTGCGCTTCGGCCCGAATGAAGTCGCCCGCGCGCCCGCCGCGGCCGTAGTTGCTGCTCTGCGCGTTGCCCGCGGGCTCGTCGAAGCCGGAGTCGTAGAACCAGTCGTGCAGGAAGTTGATGTTGTAGAAGAGCTGGGTGATCGCCGCGCTCTGCTGGTTCACGTTGGCCGCCGGTGACGTGGTGAAGCTCACCGGGTAGTCGAAGA
Organism: Archangium sp.; assembly: GCA_031412555.1. Lineage (GTDB taxonomy): Bacteria > Myxococcota > Myxococcia > Myxococcales > Myxococcaceae > Archangium_A. Next base: position 6,134 of record JANODF010000661.1, read on the forward strand.
CGCCGGGCGACGAAGGCACCACGCGGAAGTCGGTGGTCGAGGGCGAGAAGCCATCGGGCGACGCGAGGTCGGCGTAGGCGTCGACGTTGTTGCCGGTGAGGGTCGCCGTCGTGCCGCTGGGCAGCCACGGATCGTTGCGAGAGAAAGGCGCCGAGGTCACGGTCACCAGGTTGCGAGTGACGAAGGGAGGCTGATACCCGTCGGGCACGCCGGTGGGGTGCGGCGTCACGTCGTTGCCGAACGGGCCGTCGTACGGAATGCCGTCGGGGTCGTTGGCGAACACCTTGTAGCTCGCGTCGGCCGTGAGGTTGTGGCGCATCAGGCGCGTGCCGTCAGAGGCCGAGACCACCGAGGCGAACATCGCCGACGAGGTGCTGCCGCGGCGGGCGACGTCGAGCTCGATGTGCCACGCGGGCTCGAGGCGATCCTTGAGCACGTAGTAGACGCGGCGCGCGCGCGCAGGTGACGAGAGCGTGAAGCCGGCGTTCTCCACCAGGCCAGCGGTCATCCACACGCCGTCGGTCGAGGGAAACGTCTTGAAGGTGCCGTTGGCGCCGGTCTGATCACGGAACGCGCGCTCGAGGGCCTGCGTGGCGCCGACCGAGAATCGGGTGCTGGCCCTGCGCGCGAAGTCAGACGGCGCGGGGTACCCCGAGACGGCCACCGGCACGCCCTGCTTCGAGAGCACCACGTCGAACTGGCTGCGGAAGACGTCGAGGCCGTTCACCTGCTGCGCGAAGCGCACGATGGTGCCGCTTCGCTCGTTGCGGTGGAGCTCACGCACCGACAACGACTTCACGTCGGCAGCGTCGAGGCGCCACGCATCGGCGAAGCGCGAGATGACCGAACGCGCGGTGTCTTCAGCGCTCGCTTCGGCAGGCACGCCTTCGATGAACACGAAAGTGGGCACGCCCAGGCGCTTCTCTTCGCCGGTGACACGCGCACCGCGAGCGGCGAGGGAATCGGCCGAGACGACCAGCGACTGGTCGGGCGACAGCGAGAGGAAAGCATCGGCGTGTTCAGGTGCTGCAGCGACGGCCACGGCGCAGCACAGCGCTCCGGCCAGAGTCGCGAGTCGATTCGTCAGCATGTGGTCTCCCAGGAAAGACGGCGGGACGCACCATGCCCGTTCTGAGAGAGGCCGACAGAACTTCCTGTGTCGATGGAAACCGCTGCTATGGGCCCGGCATGCACCTGCGCATTTTCGCCTCAGACGGCGTGCCTCTTCACGCCGAGATGTCCGGCTCGGGAAAGACGGCGCTGCTCTTCGTGCACGGGTGGCTGGGCTCGTCGCGTTGGTGGGATGCCCAGCGCGACGCGTTCACCAGCGACTACACCGTGGTGCAGGTGGACCTCGCCGGCCACGGCGCTTCGGGCCGCGAGCGCACGGCGTGGTCGATCGATTCGTAGGCGACCGACCTCGCAGCCATCGCCGCGCAGCTCAATGGTGCGGTGACCGTACCGGTGCGCGCCATCAACTCGGACAATCAGCCCACCCACCTCGAGGGCAACCGCCGCTGGTTCGCCGACTACGACGTCGAAGTGCTGCCGGGGCTGGGGCACTACCCGATGCTGGAAGCACCGGCCGCTTTCAACCAGGCGCTACGAACGGTGCTGGAGCGCTGACTGTTCAGGTCTTGACGCCATGCGGCGCCCCGCTTAGGAACACCGTCTTTCGTTTGGCTTTCCAAAGGACCTGCCCATGGCTCGCGTAACCGTCGAAGACGCCCTCCCCCACGTCGACAACCGCTTCGCCCTCGTGCTGCTCGCGAGCAAGCGCGCTCGTCAGCTCATGGCCGGCGCCCGCCCCCTCGTGGAGCACTCGAAGAACAAGCCCTGCGTGCTCGCGATTCGGGAGATCGCCACGGGTCACGTGAAGTTCGACCGGGATGTTCGTGAAGCGCTCATGGGCAAGTTCAACGCGCCCGCTGCACAGAGCTGAGTTTTCAGCTTCGTGCTGAACCGAACCCCGTTCCTCCTCGAGGAGCGGGGTTTTCGTTTTGCCGCTCCCCCACCCGCTCCCCCGCGGGGGGAGGGAGACAGCGGGTGCGGGTTCGGCGCTATGAAGGCGTGACGATAAAGCTGATCA
>JANODF010000662.1:0-12271 GCA_031412555.1 Archangium sp.
GCTGGCTGGCGATGTTTCGGTGTTGCCCCTGCTGCTGGGGCAGGCGGCGAAGTCGGACGCGCCCACCTTGTGGCACCTGCTCTCCCGCACCGAGGGTGAAACGCGCGCAGCGATCGCCGCGAGGCTCCTCGAGCTCATCCCGGCGTCCGTCGACCTCGCTCGGCTCGACGCACGTGCACTGGATGAATGGTGGACAGCGGTGCTGGCTGCTCGGGGATGAACGGTCAGGCCGGCTCCCCTCTGAACGCGCTAGAGTGCAGCTCATGTTTGGGGAGATGCTCGACACTTCGTCCGCGCAACGCGATGCCTACTACGCACGGTTGCGAGCACTCACAGTTCAGGAGCGAGCCGCGATGCTGACTCGTCTTTGTCGAGGGGTACGGACTCTGGCCGAGGCAGGAATTCGTCATCAGCACCCCGGCATCACTGCTCCTGAACTTCGTCGCGAACTCGCTGTGCGCATGTATGGCGAAGACATCGCGAGGCGCCTTCTCGGGCCGAAGAACCTGGCTGTTCCATGAGCGCAGTGCTCGAGGTAGTCGAGGTCGCAGTTCTCGTGGCCCGCGCGTTCGAGAGTATCGGGACGGATTACGCCCTTGGTGGCAGCGTTGCGACTTCAGTGCAGGGAGAGCCTCGGTCCACCAATGACATCGACTTCGCGGTGCGGCTCACCGAGCAGCAAGTTCCCCTTCTCATCACTGCCCTCGGACCAGACTTCGAAGTCGATGACGAAGCTCTTGCGGAGGCAATCAAGAGGAAGCGTTCGGCAAACATCTTCCATCTGGCCTCGATGACGAAGGTCGATCTCTTCTTTCGCGGCGGCGAGGAGTTCGATGAGAGTGAGTTTTCGCGACGCGTGCGGCTGGCTCTTCAGCCCGACGGCGGCGAACTCTTCATCGCTTCGACGGAGGACAACTTCCTTCGGAAGTTGCGATGGTTCCGCATGGGCGGCGAGGCCTCAGATCGCCAGTGGAGGGACATCCTTGGACTCCTGCGCGTCGCCGGTGACTCGCTGGATGTCGCATACCTTCGAAGCTGGGCACTGAAGTTGGGCGTCGCGGACTTGCTTGAACGCGCGCTCTCGGCGAAGTCTGGATCAGCAACGTGAGTTCCGCTCGAGCGCTTTCTCCTGTCCTCCTCATCGGCGCCGGTACCGGTGAGGCGACGTGCGGGATCTTGTATCTCGCCAGCTTTCTGCGGCGGAACGGCATCGAGGCCTTCGTGCGCCTCACCGACGCCGATGAGACCGACGACGAGGTGGCCCGCTCCCTCGAGGGTTTGATCGCTCACGTGCGCCCGAAGCTGGTGGGCATCAGCCTGAAATGGTTTCACCACGTGGCCCGCGCAAGGTTGATCGCGAAGACGCTGCGCAAGGTCGACCCGTCGGTGCAGATCGTGGTCGGCGGCAACACCGCGACGTACTTCTGCCAGGACCTGCTCGCCTGGGACTGCGTCGATCACGTCATCCTCGGCGACGGCGAAGTGCCGCTGCTCGCCTTGTGCCGGGGAGACGAAGCGCCGCCCAACGTGGTGAACAAGAAGACCCCACAACGCGCGCTCGAGTACGTCGACGGCACCGCGAAGGCCGACGTCTACTACTCGCACTTCGACGAGCTCTTCTTGAGCGAGCTCGATCGCCACTCCTTCCCGGGGTGGGTCGCGCCGGGCAAAGGCTGCGGCGAGAACTGTCTCTACTGCGGCGGTACGCGCGGCATGCAGAAGGCCACCTTCGGGCGCGCCAAGCCGTTCCTCCGCCCCGAAGAGAGCGTGCAGAAAGACCACCGCGAGATCGTGCCGCGCACCTGGCAGCTCCGCTACGACTTCGCCGGCAGCACCGCGAAGTTCCTCGAAGCCACCTGGGAAGGCGTCGATCTCTCGCAGCACTCGACCACCTACTTCCTTTGGGGCGTGCCGCCGCCCGAGCTGGCGCAGACGCTCTCCAGACACTTCAAGCGCGCGTACATGGTGCTCGACATCGGCTGCTTCTCCGAGCTGCAGCGACAAGAGACGATGAAGCGCGGGCTGCTCAAGCCCTGCCCTTCTGACCGAGAGCTCTTCGAGGTCATCGAGCGCTGCAAGCAGTTCCCCAACCTGCAGCTGGAGATCTCCGGCATCGCGGGGCTGCCCTTCGCCAGTCACTTCACCCTCGACCAGGAGCGCAAGCTGGTCGACCGCGTGCTCGGCCAGGGCTGCAGCATCGGTTACCAACGGCTCGAAGCGCAGCCGGGCGCGTTGGTCACCGAACACCCTGAACGTTTCGAGATGAAGACCGAAGCGCGCACCTTCAAAGAGTTCCTCGACTACTTCGAGGCGCTCGAGCCTGGTGAGAAGACCGTGCCGATGGTGCGCTTCCTCGATGACAAGTTGGAGACCGCCGTGCAGCGCACCTCCGATGAAGTCGACGCCACGGTGTGGGAAGCGGCCGCGAAGAAGAACGACGTGGCCATCGAGGGCCGCACCCGGTTGATCAACACCGCCGCTGCCACGCAGCAGTTCGAGTTGGGTGCGTGGCTGGGGCAGTACCGGGTGCCCGCGCGCGTGGCGAAAGAACCGGTGACCGTGGTGCGCTCCATCGACGGGGCCGGGCTGTCGTGCGCGCCTTCGGTGAGCCGGCGGCGGTTCTCCGACCCACTGCTTCAGCAAGGTGAAGAAGGCGCGGCCTTGCTCGACGTGCTGGCGGCCTTCGAGCGCCCCACCACGGTGAACACCGCGCTGACGAAGTTGAAGACCCGTGGCGCGAGCGAGGTCATCGATCATCTCGTGGCAGGCAAGTTCCTCCAGCCGGCCTGAAGGTCGATCTCCGCGTCATCACCAGAATCGCGGCCGTCGAGCCCCGTTCACTCCACCGGCGCTGCGCCCGAAAGTCCGTTGACGCGATTCTCCGCGTTGGCGCCCGGCGTCTTGTTCGAGTCGGTCACCGCCGCCGGCTCGGCAGCCTGGCCCGCCTGGTACTTCTTCCAGCCAAAGAAGGCGGCGGCGACGACCACGGCGGCGATGACGATGTTTCGCATCGCAGGAGTGTGACAGGCCCGGGGAGGCCCTGAAAGGTCGGACAATTTCTTGTCGATCTTCGCCCACCTCGTTCGACGTCATGACAGAGCCCATGAGGGGCTCCCCTGACGAAGGAAAAAACACATGCGATTCATGGTGATTGTGAAGGCGAGCAAAGAGTCCGAAGCCGGCAAGATGCCCACCGAGCAGGAGCTGAAGGACATGGGCACGTTCAACGATGAGTTGATCAAGGCCGGCGTGATGCTCGCGGGCGAAGGGCTGCTCTCCAGCAGCAAGGGCGCGCGCGTTCAGTTTTCTGGAAGCAAGCGCACGGTGGTCGACGGCCCTTTTGCGGAGACCAAGGAGCTGGTGGCCGGCTTCTGGCTGGTGCAGGTGAAGTCGCGCGAAGAGGCGATCGAACTCTTCAAGCGCTGCCCTTTCGTGGAAGGTGAACTCGAGCTGCGGCAGATCGCAGAAGAGGCCGACTTCGGCGAACTGGTGAACAAGGTGCCCGAGGTGTTCGAGGCAGAGCGCAAACTCCGCGAGCAGTCGCGGCACTGACCCAAGAGCAGGGTTGCGACGACGGCCAAGGTGATTCACGGTTCGCTCCGTGGTCACCGACCTGCAACGCACCATCGACGCTCTCTGGCGCATCGAGTCGGCCCGTCTCATCGGCGGGCTGACCCGGGTGGTGCGCGACGTGGGTCTGGCTGAAGAGCTCGCGCAAGACGCGCTGGTCGCGGCCCTCGAGCAGTGGCCGAAGTCAGGCGTGCCCGACAACCCCGGTGCGTGGTTGATGGCCAGCGCGAAACACCGGGCGATCGATCAACTGCGTCGTGGTTCGCTGGTGGCGCGCAAACACGAAGAGCTCGCCCACCAGCTGGAGCAGTCGCTCTCCCCCGACCTCGACGCGGCGTTGGATGATCAGGTGGGCGATGACCTGCTGCGGCTCATCTTCATCAGCTGTCACCCGGTGTTGCCCACCGAAGCGCGCGTCGCGTTGACCTTGCGGCTGCTCGGCGGGCTCACCACCGCGGAGATCGCCCGTGCCTTCCTGGTGCCCGAGCCCACCATCGCGCAGCGCATCGTGCGCGCCAAGAAGACGCTGGCCGAAGCAGGCGTGCCGTTCGAAGTGCCGCGCGGGGCTGAGCTGATCGAGCGCCTCGCCTCCGTGCTGGGCGTCATCTACCTCGTGTTCAACGAGGGCTACTCGGCCACCGCCGGCGACGACTGGATGAGGCCCGCGTTGTGCGAAGACGCGCTGCGCCTGGGCAGAATCCTCGCGCAGCTCGCGCCGGAGGAAGCTGAAGTGCACGGCCTGCTCGCGTTGATGGAGCTGCAGCACTCCCGTTCGGCAGCGCGGGTGGGCCCGGACGGTGTGCCGGTGTTGCTGCTGGAGCAGGATCGTTCGAAGTGGAATCAGCTGTTCATTCGCCGCGGCCTCGCCGAGCTGGAGCGCGCCGGCGGCGTCGAAGGCCCGTACACCTTGCAGGCGGCCCTCGCGGCGTGTCACGCCCGCGCGCTTACGGCAGAACAGACCGACTGGCGCCGCATCGCTTCGTTGTACGACCGCTTGGCGAACCTCACGCCGTCTCCGGTGATCGAACTCAACCGCGCGGTGGCTCACTCCATGGCCTACGGACCGGACGCGGGCCTTCAGCTGCTGGAGCCGCTGATGAACGAACCGGCGCTCGAGGGCTATCACCTGCTTCCCAGCGTGCGTGGTGACCTGCTTGCGAAGCTGGGCCGCCGAGGGGAAGCGCGCCTCGAGTTCGAGAAGGCGGCGTCGATGACCCAGAACGCACGCGAACGGGTGCTCCTGCTGGAGCGGGCGAAGTCGAATTCGTGAATCGACTGTCGATTCGAAGACCGGTCTTTCGACGTCCATTGGAGCTTCGGAGTCCGAGGTGAAGGCGATGGCCGCCTTGATGGACGAGATGAGCAAGGCCGGGGTGCTGCAGTCAGGCGAAGCGGTGAAGCCCAGCTCGCAGGCGGTGCGGCTGCAGTTCAAGGGCAGCAAGCGCACGGTCATCGATGGGCCCTTCACCGAGTCGAAAGAACTGATCGCCGGGTTCTCCATCATCGACGTGCCCACCCCGGAAGACGCGCTCGCCTGGACGAACCGGTACGCCGCGATTCTGGGCGACGTCGAGGTCGATGTGTTGCGCCTTCACGAGGTGTAGGCGGCGACTTGTTGCACTTGGCCCGGGTTTGAGGTGTTGCTGCGGGTGATGCGAGTCCTCGCGCTGTGTGTGGTGTCCACTTTCCTCGCCTGCAGTCCCATCTCCACGCAGCAGCCGTGTGGACCCACGACCTGCACCGGGTGTTGTGACGACAAGGGCAGCTGCCAGGGCGGCGGCGTCAATGCCGCGTGCGGCGCGGGCGGCTTCATCTGCGACCAATGTGGATCCGACGAGATGTGCAGCCTCGGCCGCTGTTCCCCCGTCACCTTCGGCGGCGGGGGCGGGACCGGTGGTGGAACGGGCGGCGGATCAGGTGGTGGTGGCGGTGGCACCTCAGACGGCGGGCTCGATGCGGGTCAGCCTGACGCGGGTTTCGACGCCGGCGTGCTCGACCCGTGCGCAGGCACGCTCGTCAGCTGCGGCAGCCGCTGCCTCGACATCCAGGCCGACCCCGAAAACTGCGGGCGCTGCGGCAACGCGTGTGGCCAGGGCCAGGTCTGCAACCAGGGCCGCTGTGAAGTGTTGCCTGATGATTGCACCACGGGCACCGGCTGTGGCTCGGGCTACTTCTGCGACCCGGTCTCCAAACGTTGCATGACTGGCTGCCGGCTCACCGCCGACTGCCCAATGGGCGCGACCTGCGCGGGCGGCACCTGCAGCTGTCCTTCGGGCGAACACGCGTGCGGCCAGCAGTGTGTCTCCAGCAGCGCGGTGACCTCGTGCGGCACCTCGTGCGCCGCTTGCGTGGTGCCCGCCAACGCAGCGCCGGTGTGCACGGGCGGCGCGTGTGACTTCACCTGCGCCACCGGCTTCGTGCGCCAGGGCCAGGACTGCCTCGACGTCGACGAGTGCCTGAACGGCAACGGCGGCTGCAGCGCGAACGCGGCGTGCGCGAACCTGCCCGGCAGCCGCACCTGCACCTGCGCTGCGGGTTTCACCGGTGATGGCATCACCTGCACCGACACCGACGAGTGCCAGACCAACAACGGCGGCTGCAGCGCCAGCGCCACCTGCAGCAACACGCCGGGCAGCCGCACCTGTGCCTGCAACTCGGGCTTCAGCGGCGACGGGTTGACCTGCACCGACGTCGACGAGTGCCTCACCGGCAACGGCGGCTGCGGCACCAACGCGACGTGCACCAACGGCGTGGGCACCCGCACCTGCGCCTGCAACGCGGGCTACATGGGCAACGGCCTGAGCTGCACCGACGTGAACGAGTGCGCCACCAACAACGGCGGCTGCGCGGCCACCGGCGGGGTGTGTACCAACACGATGGGCAGCCGCACCTGCGCCTGTGGCACCGGCTTCACCGGAGACGGCCTGACCTGCGCAGACCTCGACGAGTGCGCCACCAACAACGGCGGCTGCAGCACCAACGCGGCCTGCGCCAATCTCCCCGGCAGCCGGAGCTGTACCTGCAACACGGGCTTCTCGGGCAACGGGGTGAGCTGCACCGACGTCAACGAGTGCCTGGTCAACAACGGCGGCTGCGCTCCCACCGGGGGCGCGTGCACCAATCTTCCCGGCAGCCGGAGCTGCGCCTGCACGGCCGGCTTCACCGGCGACGGCTTCACCTGCGCCGACGTCAACGAGTGTGCGGTCAACAACGGCGGCTGCGCTGCGACGGGCGGCGTGTGCACCAACACGCCCGGCAGCCGGACCTGCGCGTGTGCGAGCGGCTTCACCGGTACCGGCACCACCTGTACGGACATCAACGAGTGTGCGGTCAACAACGGCGGCTGTGCTGCGACCGGCGGGGTGTGCACCAACACGCCCGGCAACCGGACCTGCGCGTGTGCCAGCGGCTTCACCGGCACCGGCACCACCTGCACGGACGTCAACGAGTGCGCGGTCAACAACGGCGGCTGCGCTGCCACCGGCGGCGTGTGCACCAACACTCCCGGCAGCCGCACCTGCGCGTGCGCGACCGGCTTCACCGGCAACGGCACCATCTGCACGGACCTCGACGAGTGCGCGACCAACAACGGCGGCTGCAGCGCGAACGCGGCCTGCGCCAACACCTCGGGCAGCCGCACCTGCACCTGCAACGCGGGCTTCGCCGGCAACGGTGTCACGTGCATCCCCTCGGGCGACACCTGCGCCGCGCCGGTGGTGTTGACCGCGTCGACCACGGTGAACGGCTCGACCACCACGGCGGGGAACGACGTCGGGGGCCCGCTGTCGGCGGTTTGCCGCGGCGACCTGTTGCCGGGTCGGGACGTGGTGTTCAGCTTCACCCCCGCCACCACCGGCACGTACAACGTGAACACGGTGGGCAGCGGCTTCACGCCCCGCGTGTACGTGAGCTCGACCTGCGGCACCGGGAGCACCTGCAGCGCGTCGGATCCCGGTTTCGCCAGCAGCTTCAACTTCCGTGGTACCGCGGGCACGCCGGTGTTCGTGAACGTCGACGCGCTCACCTCCACGGGCGCGGGCAACTTCACCGTCGCGGTCGCGCCCGTGACGGCGCCGGCCAACGACACCTGCGCCACCGCCACGCCGCTGGCCCTGGGCACCCCGCAGACCGGCTCCTTCGTCGGCGCGGTGAACGACGTGCGGCCCGTCTCCTCGTGCGGCAACGGGCGCAACACGGGCGACGTGGTCTATTCGTTCACGCCCTCGGTCACCGGCACCTACGTGTTCCGCGAGACGACCGGCTCCGACGTGGTGATGTGGGTCTCGGCCGCGTGCGACGGCACCTGCACGGCGTTCGTGGACGACCCGGAGCAGCTGGTGCTCACCCTCACCGCCGGCACGCCGTACTTCTTCATCCTCCAGCCCTACAGCTCGGCCACCACCTTCACGGTGTCGGTCGACTTCTCGGCGCCGCCCGCGAACGACACCTGCGCGACGGCCACCGTGTTGTTCGAAGGCGTGGCCGCCTCGGGCTCCACCCTCGCGGCCACCAATGACGAGCCGGGCCCGCTGCCCGCGGTGTGTGGTGGTCAGAGCATTCCCGGGCGTGACGTCGTGTTCAGCTTCACCCCGGCCGCCACCGGCAACTTCAACCTCGCGACCACGGGCACCAACTACACGCCCCGGGTGTACGTGAACTCGACCTGCGGCACGGTCGCCTCGTGCACCGCCGCCACGCCGGTCAGCGGGAGCGGCAACTTCAACTTCCGCGGCAGCGCGGGCACGCCGGTGTTCGTGAACGTCGATGGCATCACGGCCAGCTCGGGCGGCGACTTCTCGCTGACCGTGACGCCCATCGCGGCTCCCGCCAACGACACCTGCGCGACCGCCACCACGCTCGCCGAGAACACGCCCACCAGCGGCACCTTCGTGGGTGCGGTGAGCGACGTGAGGCCCGTGTCTTCGTGCGGCAACGGGCGGGGCAACGGCGACGTGATGTACGCGTTCACGCCCACCACCACTGGCAGCTACATCTTCCGGGAGACCACCGCTTCCGACGTCATCATGTGGGTCTCCGGGGCGTGCGACGGTACCTGCCTGGGGTTGGCTGATGAACCGGAGCAGCTGGTGGTCACCCTCACCGCGGGCACCACCTACTTCCTCATGCTCGAGCCGTACTCCTCCGCCTCGACCACCTTCACCGTCTCGGTGGCGCTGGGTGTTCCGCCGGGCAACGACACCTGCACCTCGCCTGCGATCTTGAGCACCTCGGCCGCGGTCAATGGCTCGACCATCTCGGCGGTGAATGACTACGCGGGGCCGCTGTCGGCCATCTGTGGCGGTGACACCACGCCGGGGCGCGAGGTGGTCTACAGCTTCATCACGCCCAGCACCGGCAACTTCCGGGTCTCGGCCACGGGTGATGGGTTCACGCCGCGCGTCTACCTGACCTCGACCTGCGGCATCTCCAGCTCGTGCATCGCGTCAGAGACGCGGAGCGCCTTCAACTTCCGCAGCACGGTCGGCACGGCGTTGTACTTCTACGTCGACTCGACCAGCGCCACGAGCGCGGGCGACTTCAGCTTGAGCGTGGCGCCCATCGCTGCTCCGGCGAACGACACCTGCGCCACCGCGACCCCGCTCACGCTGGGCACGCCGGTCAACGGCACCTTCGTGGGAGCGGTCAGCGACGTGCGCGTGCAGGGCAGCTGCGGCCAGGGGCGGCGCACCGGCGAGGTGATGTACTCGTTCACCCCCGCGGTCAGCGGGAACTACGTGTTCCGGGAGACCTCGACCGCCGACGTGGTGATGTGGGTCTCCACGGTGTGCGACGGCACCTGCCTGGCCCTCGAGGATGAACCCGAGCAGCTCACCGTCTCGTTGACCGCGGGCACCACGTATTTCCTGCTGGTGGAGCCGTATTCGACCGCGACCACGCACACGGTGTCAGTCAGCACCAACTGATCACTCTCCCCCCTCTCCCCACCGGGGAGAGGGGCCGTGCTCAATACCCCCCGTCGCTGACGCCGCCATCTCGGGAGTCGTCCTCTCTCGGGTCGCCCGCCAGCGCATCGGCCGACATGCCGAACAGCGGGCGAATCTTGCTGCTGCCGAAGAAGAGATCTGTCGTTCCCGCGAGCGTCACGCCGATCGCGAAGAGCACCGCCACGGTGATGGCGGCCGACTTGAGCGCGGGCGTCATCAACGATCTCTCCGGGTGAGTTGAGCCACCGCGCCCTGCAGCTGCGCATCGATGGCTTGCCGCTTCTCTGCCTGTGCGTGGCGATCGAGCGCGGCCTGCAGGGTGTGCACCAGCAGCGCGGTGCTGCGGAAGGGTTTGGCCAGGTACCCATCGAGGCCCAGGCTGGTGAGCGAGAGCGCCTCGGGTGAGGCGGTCATCAACACGGTGGTCAGCTTCGGGAAACGCGCGCGCGCCTCGAGCACCACCGACGTTCCGGGAACGAACGGGAGGCTCTTGTCACACAACAACACGTCGAAGGTTGCGTCGATCATCGCCAGCGCCTCGCGGCCATCGACGGCGAGCACCACCTCGTAGCCGGCGCTCACCAGCACCTGATTGACCAGTCTTCGAACCGACTCATCATCGTCGACGACCAGGACTCGTCTCATGGCCGGACCATCTGCGAAGTGGAGCCGAGACGCTTCAGGAAAAACGGTACAGTCTGCCGTTTTTCATCGATGAATCTTCCCGCCCACTATCAGGCGTTTCTCGACGCGCCCCGGCCGCCTTCGCCGATGTGGGCGTGGCTTCCTTCGAGTGAAGAGGCGCCCACCGCCACCGCGGCGATGAGTGCGTTGACCGCGCGTAGAAGTGCGGCCCTGCGGATTGTCCGTTCGGCTGCTGCGACTCCACGGGGACGTGTCAGGCCGGCTCTTCCGACGGCGCGTGCGGCACGACGGGCGCGATGTGCTCGGCCTGTTCGCTGGTGCAGCGTTGCCAGGTCGGCGCCTGCACCAACATCGCTCAGGCCGGCGGCGGCTCGGGTGGCGGCAGTGGCGGCGGCACGGGTGGTGGCTCGATGGGCGGCGGCACCGGCGGCGGCTCGACGGGTGGCGGCACCGGCGGTGGTTCGACGGGCGGCGGCGGTGGTGCGACGGGTGGTGGCGGCGGTTCGACCGCCTGCACCGGCTGTCTGAACAACGGCAGCTGCGTGCCGTACTCGACCTCCTCGACGGCCACCACCACCTGTGGCGGCAGCGCGGAGATGTGCGCCAGCTGCAGCATGGCGTGCGTGTCGGGTAACTGCACCGCGCCGCTCTCGGGCACGCCGGTGGGCAACGCGCGCGTGCGGCTGGTGGGCGGCACCGCCACTTCGGGCCGGCTCGAGGTCTTCGCGAATGGTGGTTGGGGCCAGGTGTGCGACGACAGCTTCGGCACGAACAACAACGGTCCGACGGTGGTGTGCCGTGACCTGGGTTTCAGCGGCCTGGCCTCGCAGACCGACCACCCGGGCATCGGTGAATACTTCCTGCTCGACCAGGTGGCGTGCCTGGGCACGGAGAGCACCTTGTTGGACTGCCCGCATGATCCGGTCGGCGAAGAAGACTGCGGCTCGAGCGAAGCGGTGTTCATCACCTGTACGCCTTGAGTCTTCGGCAGCGCCCCGTCAGGGAATCGAACCCAGCTCATCGGTTGGACAGACCGATCGCCACACCAGCAGCGTCACGGAGCTTCTTGTTGAACACGAGTTCGGGACGGGTGGTGTCGAACCACCATCTCCCGCTTATCAGGCGGGTGCTCTGCCGTTGAGCGACGTCCCGGTTGGGGAGCGATCACGCCATCGCGCGCGCCGCGTCGGCAATTCGATCTCGATGATTGGAGTCATCGGAGAGAGCTGAGCGGTGCGCGGTGAACATGCGCATCGAGACGGGCGCGGCTCAAAAGTCCTGACATCACTGCGGGCGAACGGTGAGCACCTCGCGTGGATCGAGCTCGATCACCGGGGTCAGTGGCTGCGTACTGACGCCCCCATCGAGGTGCTGCACACGCACCGTCCACGCACCACCATCGATCTGCGCGCCGAGTGTGATCCGCTGCGACGACTCCTCGAGCACGTCGAGCTTCGTGTACGGCGGGCCGCTGCGAAGTCCTTTCACGGCGTAGCCGTAGAGTTGGCCCGTCGGGCTGACGAAGGAGATGCCTTCTTTCCTCCCTGCCAGCGAGGCCCAGGAGATCTCGCGCTGCTTCCACTCGAGGTTGGTGTTGAACACGAGGCCAGTGGGCGAGAAGCCGACGACGGGCATGAGGTGATCGACGTCCCAATCGGGGTGTTCGCTGGGGAACAACTTCGCGCCCACGATGACCGGATGTCCCTGGCGCAGCTGCGCGATGATCCACCCGATGAACTCGTCGCGGTCCGCACGGGGGCCACGTTCGAACTCGAAGCCGAGTTTGCCCAGCGCCGTGGGGATGTCCTCCTCCCACAGGTCGACGTGCGTGGAGCGGCCCAGCGCGTTGATCACCGACTGGGGTGCCCACGCGCCGTAGTGCAGACCGATCATCTGAATGCTGGTCTCCCCGCACCAGCCTTCGTCGGGCGCACCTTCCGCCCACGAGCGATCCGGAATGGGGAGCAGCAGCGAATCGACCGGGGGCACGAATGCCCGCGGGCGGCATTGGCAGCCGCTCAGACTCAAGACCACCAGAAGCCAGCGCATCGAAAAACACCTTAACTCCCTCTCCTCGCGAAGCGGGGAGAGGGTCGGGGTGAGGGGCCGTC
>JANODF010000663.1:0-5281 GCA_031412555.1 Archangium sp.
GTTGGTATTCGTACGCCGACCGGGTGCGAGAACACGGCCTCGACGCGGCCGTCGCCTTTCGCACCGACCACATCTTGTTTCGCAGCGAGAACTTCGCCCATCGGCTGGTCGACGAGTGCGTGGTGCTCGATCACCACGAGGTGCTCCACATCTGGCACGAGCGGGCCGTGGCCTGCGGAGCCCGGTTCGTTCAGGCGACCTACGTGAGTCACGCGGTCACGGGTGGTGCGGTGCTGGTGCAGTCTTCGGAAGGTGAACACCGCGCTCGACTGCTGATCGACTGCAGCGGCTCTCATTCGAAGATCGTCGCCGACCGGCGGCTGATCAAACGAAAGAATGCCTGGGTCTTGTACGGCGCTCGAATTCGGCTGCCGAAGCCGGCCCCGGACGTGGGCATCATGTATCTGCCGCTGGGAGACGAGGCCAACACGTACCTCGGCATTCATCCCTTCAGCGCCACCGAGCTCAACGTCTACCTTTTTCAAGGTCAGCTCGACACGTTGGGCAACCCGGCGCTGTTGGCTCCTTTGTTCGAGCAGACCCTGGCGCGGCTGTACCCCGAGGCCGAGGTGGTCGAGCCGCTGGGAGGCAGCATCGTCTCGGGTGTGCTCGCCCGGTACGCCCTGAATCGTGTCGTGTTCTTCGGTGCGGCCGGCATGATGAACCCCGACGCCATCGGCATGGGCTTCAATGAAATCTTACGAAAGGTTCGCGGCTTCGCTGCTGACCTGCGTGAGTTACTCACCGGCGATCGGCTGAGCGCGCGTCACTTGAGCCGCCTGGCGAGCTCGGTTCGAGATCGCGAAGTGCTGCACTTTCAACGGGTGATCGGCGCGTTCTCGCTGCACTTCGTGAAGAGCGACCACAAGTGGGACGGAGGGGTGCGCTGGCTCAACCTGCTCGGCCCCGCTTCTCGCCAGTGGATGCGGAACGAGCTGAGCCCCGAGTGGGTGCTGCAAGCCACCCTCGCGCTGCACCGCGCCGTTCCGCTGCGGGAATCGATGAAGATGATCCCGCTCGGGGACCTGGGCTTCGTCTGTGATCAGCTCGTTCGGTACGTCGCCAAGGCGGGCGCGCGCGGCACGTTGTCTCGCCTTCGCCGGCACCTCAGCTGATCACCGCCAACACCAGCCCTGCGAAACAGACCGCCACCGCGAAGAGCAGCCCGTGCAGCGGGTGCGCTTGTTTGAGTTCCATGAACTCGCGGCCGACCAGCAGCGCCTTCACGCTCGCCAGAGCCATCGCGACGCCCGGCCGGCCCACCATCACGGAGATCATCACCGCCACCACCAACGACAACCAGGTCAGCGCGCGCATCGGTCAGGCCTTCACGTAGAGCAGGGGGAACAGGAAGAACCAGGCGAGGTCGCACAGGTGCCAGAAGAGCGCGGCCGCGGCGACCGACTCCACCTCGCCGGCACGGCCGACCCGCCGGTGCGCGAGGGTCAGCAGCAGCAGCCCCACCAGCACGTGCAGCAGATGGAAGCCGGTGGAGAGAAAGTACGCGTCCCAGAAGTCGTTGGTGCCCAACTGGTGGCCCGCGGCGAGATGCGCGGCGCCGTCGTGGAGCTTGAGGGCGACGAAGCCGAACCCACTGCCGATGGCGGCGACGAAGAGCAGACGAGCGCGGCTGAAGTGACCTGCGCGGGTGGCGTGCACCGCTTCGGCCGCGAAGTACCCGCTGGTGACCAGGATCAAGGTGAAGCCCACGCCCAGCCCCGACGACAGCGCGGCCTGGCCTTCGCGAAAGAGCGCAGGTGAGCCAACGCGCAGCAAGGCGAGCATCACGAACACGATGCCGAAGGTGAGCAACTCGAGCCCGACGATCAGCCACATCAATACGCCGCCCGGTGGCTCTGAAAGCTCGGCCCGGGCCGTCACTTCTGAAGACATCAGCCCGGCCTGTTCAGCGAACGTGCCAAGCCTCCTTCGCTCGCAGGGTTGATCGAAATGAGGAACGCACACCGTTCCTCCCGAGCAGAGTCGAGGGAGTACCTCTGCTTCGCACGGCAAGAGCCCCTCGACTGGGCTCGGGGAGACCGGTCCGCGTGTTTCGGAATGGAACAGGGTGAACCACCGTCAGGGGCGCTTCAACTCCCGGCGGGGGCCACTCGCAGCACGGCGTCGGTCGCCTGGTCGAACCAACGAGGCTCCACCGCGACGGTCACCAACCAACCACCGGCCTTCGGCGTCACCACGGAGATTTTGCATTCCGTGAGTTCACGCGCTGACGCGCTGGAGATCTCACAACGCCACGAGGTGTTCGGCGCCTTCCCGCGCACCACGCCTTTGGCCCAGGCCTCGAAGTAGATGATCTCCGCCAGCACCGCGCCGCGTTTCACCGGGCCGCTGGGCTGTTTGAGCATCGCCAGGCCCACGGACGGCGCGGTGAGCGCGGCGTCTCCACCGCCTTCACGCGCGAGGGTGCCGAGGGGCTGCTTCGCTTTGACGCGTTGGGCTTCTTCGACCGTCCACGTCACCACGCCGTTCGCGGCCGCGACGACCTCGCCCATCTTGACCCGGCCGCGCGCCTGCAACTCGGCAGTGAGCCAGGCGGTGGTGTCTTCTTCAACGAGAAGCTCGCCCGCGTCGGGGACACCCGCGTCGAGGGGCTCGATGACGGCGACCACCGTTCCCGCATCGATGATCAGCTCGGCGGTCGGCACCGACGCGTCGAGCACCACGGTGGTGGGCGCGAAGGTCTCGGGAAGGGTTTCGCCCCCCGGCCGCAAGGCGAAGGTGGCCACCACGGCGAGCGCGAGCAGGGTGATGCCGGTGATGGTGAGGATCAACGGCCGCCGGCTGGGCGGCGCCGGAGCGGGCCGGGGCGGAAGGGTGTGCTCCGAGTTGGCCTCGCGCATGAAGGCCGCTTCGTCGAACAGGCTCTTCGCGACTTCGGCGCGGCTGACCTGCTCGGTGGGCTGCGTCTCCAGCGCCTGGCGCAGGTTCTCTTCTTGCGAGAGGAATTTCCCCGAGGCGTCGGGCTGCTCGCCGGCGGGCTGGGTGAACTCCTCCTCGAGGTCCGGCAGAGGAATGGGGAGCTCGAACGGCGCGTGTTCTTTCGTCTCCGGCTCGTCGGCGGCGGCAGCGGCCAGGGCGGCTTTCAACTCCACCTCGGCCGTGGGCGGGGCGACGGGTGCGATGGTGGGGATCTCCACCATGGTGGGCGCGTCTTCGAGGTCCAGCTCGTAGAAAGAAGCCTCGGCCTTTTCGACGTAGAAGACCCGATACCGCTCGAGCACTTCGGCCACCTCGGGCCGCTCCGGGTCGAGGCCTTCGTCAGCGGCGCCGGCGAGCACCACGTAGTCCACCGCGGGCACCACCAACGAGTCGCCCGTCCTCGAGTCGGTGATGTGGCCCACCCCTCCGGGCACCGGTTGCAGCGCGAAACCTTTCCGGAGCGTGAGGCGGGTCATGTACTGGCCTCGCGCATTGTACTCCCGGTCGAGCAAGCGCCGAGGATTCGCTTCGAGTGCCCAGACGAGTATCGTGTGCGCTTCGGTGATGACGCTGGCGCTGAACCGCATCCTGTTGTGGGTGTTGATGGATCTCGAGCGGCGCGAGGTGAGCGCTTGCGTGGCCATTCAGGCGGGGAAGGCCCGGCGGCTGCTCCACATTCAACGCGGCCAGCTGGTGGCGTCCGAGAGCAACCTCAAGACCGAACGCATTGGCGACATGCTGGTGAGTGAAGGCCTGCTCGACCCCGTGCTGCTCGAGCCGGTGGCGGCGGAAGCGGCGCGGCGCAACACCTTGTTGGGCGAGCAGCTGGTGACCGATGGTCTGTTGTCGCGAGAGGACCTCGCGGCCGCGGTGGATCGGCAGGTCGTCTTTCGATTGGGTGGGGCGTTGTCGATGCGGGGCGTGGTGACGGTGGATGTGCCGGGTTCAGCGCCCATGGCCGTGCAGGTTCCGTTGACGGTGGCGGTGGCGACGGCGTTCCGTTCATGGGTGCCGTTGGCGGCGATCGAGAGTGAGTTGATGGCTTCGGCTGAGGAGGATGAAGAGCCGATGCCGGTCGATGAGAGCACGCCCGCGTTTGGGTTGCTCGAGCTGGGACCCGCTGAGCTGCGGCTCGCGAAGAAGTTGGCGAAGGGGGCGCGGCTCAATGATCTGCTGGAGAGCGGCGCCCCGCGTGAGCCGGTGTTGCGTCTGGTGGGTGCACTGCGAGCTGTGGGGTTGTGGCGCTGAGGATGTGGCCCCCTCTCCCTTCGGGAGAGGGTTGGGGTGAGGGGCTCGGAGCGGCTGATCAGCTTTCGACGAGCATCTTGCTTTGCCCGACGCCCTCACCCTGACCCTCTCCCAGAGGGAGAGGGAAACGCATCAATCGATCCGGGTTTGAGCGATCGCCGTGACTGGCACCGCCCGCACCGACGCCAGATGATCAGCCAACGCCAACTCATCCGCGACCGGCCCTGACTGCTGAATCGCCGCGCGCATTTCCCGGCTCGAGGAGAACCGCTCCGCCGGAGCCTTCGCCAAAGCCCGACGCAACACGCTGATCCACTCGGGCCCCACGCCCTCGAGCGCCGGTGCCTCCGCCTCCCTGATCCGATCCATCGTCTCCAACGGAGTCGCCCCATCGAACGGCCGCCTGCCGGTGATCAACTCCACCAACAACGTCGCCAGCGAAAACTGATCACTCGCCGCGGTGAGCGGCCGCCCCGACACCTGCTCCGGAGACATGTACGCCCACGTGCCCTTCCTCACCCCGCCGCGGGTTTGCTCCCTCAGCTGGGTGGCCCGGGCGATCCCGAAGTCCGCCAGCCGCACTTCCCCCAGCCGCGAGAGCAGCACGTTCTTCCGGCTCACATCCCGATGCACGATGCCCAGCTCCCGGCCCGCTTCATCCTTCGCTTCATGAAGGGCATGCAGCCCCAGCGCGAGCTCCACCCCGATGAAGCGCGCCAACTCACCGGGCAGCGGCAGCGGCAACGCCGAAAGATCCACCCCGTCGACGAAATCGAGCCGCACCCACGGCCGGCCCTCGGTGACGCCGAGGTCGTGCGCCTGCACCAGGTTGCGATGCGACAGCCGCGCCTGCAGCCGCGCCTCCTCGAGGAACATGCGCTCGAGCTCGGGCGTGCCGAGCAGCTCTTCACGCAGCGTCTTGATCACCACCACCTTCTCGAAGCCGCTCGCGCCGAAGACCCGCGCGCGAAAGACCTCGGCCATGCCGCCCTGGCCCAGCTTCTTCTCGAGCATGAAGGGACCGAACGGCCGAGGCAGCTCCATGGCGTGAGTAGGGCTCAGGTGCACGCAGCGTTCAAGCGCGGAGCCCACG
>JANODF010000664.1:0-2183 GCA_031412555.1 Archangium sp.
CAGCCCTCGCCGGTCATGCGATTCGCCGATCCACCTGGTGGCACGAGCGCGTCGCCGTACCTGCGCATCGAGATGGAGGTCGAGACCCAGGACCCGCTATTGTCCGGCGAGGCCGACTCGCAGCTCGCAGCCATCGCGAAAGAGCACCGAAATCGCGAGCGACTCGAAGCGGTTGGACTCTCTCCGACCCGCACCCTCCTTCTTACTGGACCGCCTGGCGTTGGTAAGACAATGGCCGCACGAGCGCTCGCGCGTCACCTCGCCCTGCCTTTGCTTGCGATTGACCTTTCTGCGCTAATGTCGTCCTACCTCGGGAAGACCGGACAGAATCTCCGCGATGTCTTCATCGCGGCGCGGGCGGAACCGTCGGTATTGTTGCTGGACGAGTTCGACGCAGTGGCCAAACGCAGAGACGACCAGTCGGATGTCGGCGAACTCAAGCGCATCGTGAACGTGCTTCTAATTGAACTGGAAGAGCGGGCGCCCGCTGGGCTGGTGGTCGCCGCAACGAACCACCCGGAACTGCTCGACCGGGCGATTTGGCGTCGCTTTGAGCGTGTGCTGCCGCTGGGCCTTCCGACGCCGCAGGTCAGGCGCGCCCTCATTGAGCGCGAACTGGCGAGACTATCGCAAACGCCCACAGCTGAGGCGCTCGACGCCGGAGTGGCTGCCACGGATGGCGCCTCCTGCTCCGACGCCGTGATGCTTGCTCGCACGTGCGTGCGACGGGTTGTGCTGGATGGCGAGGACGTGAATCGCGTGCTTGCGGAGCAATCGATCGAGCGCTTGCGCGCAATCGCGTTGGCCGATCCGCACGTCCGCGGGCTCTACGCTCGCCTTGCGTCTCAGCACCTCGGGCTGACCCAGCGCGCGATTGGAGCCGAACTTGGAATCTCTCACGTGATGGTCGGCAAGCTGATGCGCCAGCCCGCGCGCGCCCACTCAACGCGCGGACGAGAGGAGCACGATCATGTCTGACTGGACTGATGGACCCAGGCGACCGCTACTCGGGAGTGGCGAGCGACTGAAGCACCAAGCAACTCGACCGCGCGGTGGCGGTCCGAAGTTCCATCCCGTTTCGCCCGAGCAGGCGTTTGCCGCGCTCGCGCCGCAGGGGCTCGCACTCGCGAAGGGGATTGAGGCGCTACCTCGCGGTGCCGTCGGTCACCACACCGTCTTCGAGGCTACCCTCTGGCCGAACTATTTAGCTTCGTCGTACTTCCCTGATGACGTGCTCGACGGCCTGTACGTCGTGGGGGCCCGCCCCACGCGCGCGACGAAGGTCACGAGAACGCGTAGCGAGGAGGACGAGCCGACGCGTCGACTGGTCATCGCTGGCCCCGATGCGGAGGTGAGGAGATTCGCCAGTCGGCTCGCGTCGGCCCCTACCGCAGCAACACAGAAGCAATGGGACGAGCTCCGTCGTTTCTCGGATGTTTCGCTACCGCGTAAGGAGTCGGTCATCATTCGCCGGCCAGAAGACGTCGGGCGAGATAGCGTGACGTTCGAGGCCGTCGTGACGCACGTAGGTTCCGGCTCAGGAACCGAGCGCTGGGCCGATGAGCACTTCGACCGTTTCGTCGCATGGGTGAGCGCGTGTGGGGGCACGGTAGATCGAGACTACCGTCGCGACCTCGCCCGCCTCACGTTCGTGCCGGTCCTCGCTCCGGTACGCGCGCTCGACCAGATCGCAGAGTTCAATCTGCTCCGCGCCATTCGACCGATGCCAGAGATCGCGCCGTTCCCTGAGGGTCTGCTCCGCGCTGCCGGCGTCATGTCGACGCTGTCTGAAATGGCCGCGAAGGGCGAGCGCCCCGATACCACCGTTGCGGTTTTCGATGGCGGCGCGCCTGCATCGCTCGCGGTCTTCGCGCCGTTCGTCACGTGCTACGACCTCACGCGTGAACCGGCAGACGCTGAGTCGATGCGCCACGGGTCGATGGTGACCAGCGCCGTCCTCTACGGGTCTGTCGTTCCGGGCGGGCAGCTCCCGAACCCGACGGTTTCAGTCGATCACTTTCGCGTCTTTCCGCTGCCGCCCCCCGTACGCGGCGTTGCTGACAGGCGCCTGTATCAAATGCTCGATGCGATCGTCGCCACGCTTCGGGCGAAGCGGTACCCGATCGCAGTTCTCGCCACAGGGCCTGACGAGTCAGTGGACGAGGCGGCGTTGCGCGCGTGGC
>JANODF010000665.1:0-1730 GCA_031412555.1 Archangium sp.
CGCCGCGGTTTCCGTCAATCACATCGCCATCGCATGGGACGGCAGCCGAGTTGCCGCACGAGCACTGCGCGACGCCCTTCCGCTTCTCGCCGACGGTGGCCGCGTTTCGATCGTGACGGTTCAGGGGGAAAAGTCGCTCAGCGGCTCCAGCATCGCGCAGACACTCGCGGCGTCGTTTAAACGACGGGGATACACTGCCAACGCTGTCGACACGACTCTTGATGGCCGATCCATCTCGAACGCCCTCCAAGAGACGGCCGTTTCAGAGGGTGCTCAGCTTTTGGCGATGGGTGGCTTCGGGCATTCTCGCCTTCGCGACTTTATTCTCGGTGGTGCGACGAAGGGCGTTTTCTCGGATCTGCGACTTGCGGTGTTGCTCTCTCACTGAGCCGGATAACCTACAGGGATCTGTCACCGTGCAGGTTCCATCACTCAGCGCGTTCGACGTGTGGTTCGCCATGAGATCAATGAGCGCTGAAGCCTGTTCCCCTGATCAATGAGCAGAAGCGATCCGTCAGGATCGTTGCCCTCGCCTAGGTGGTTCGCCGTTCTGAGTGCAGTTCTGGGGCTCGAGCCGAACTGCATTTTCGGGGTATTCGTCCCCTTGCTCGCGGTATTCTTGCCGGGCTTCCTGATCCTGGTTGGCGTCTGCCCTTCTGGGACCGTTTCCGGTCGATGGCCGGGGCGCAGTTGTTGATGGAGGCGCGAACGCTGCCGTGGTCGGTAATCTCGGCGCTGCGCTCGATTCTGGTCAGGCGTCCTCGAGCGGGGATAGAGCCCAGCATTACATCTCATCAAGCACCAGTGGCCCGTCGACCTCAAGAAGCACCTGGCCCCGTCCGTTGCGAAGTATGCGCACGGGCCAGGCGTTCTCGGCAAGTCGTCGCGAGAGCAGGAGCAGACGAGATTCCAGGTTGTCCTTGAAATCTGGCAGTTTCAGCGTTGCATCGAGCCGGAACTCCCGATTGGTGAATTCCCGCCGGCCCTCGCGCGAGAAGGTCTGCAGCATCCGCCAAAGCAACCGACCGGGGACACCCTTGATAACATAGTCGTGGTCAATAAACACGCTGTCATCATAGGCAAAACGCTGGACGCTTATGGCCTTGCCGTTGGGATGGGCAGGCTGCGTCGTGTTCGAAGAAACCGAACGTGCGGCGTCAAGCTCCTGCGAGGATTCCGCGAGCGCTACGATCGACGCCAATTGCGCGGCGATCAGGCTGACGGCCTGTTCGTCGGTGGGCGTGAAGGCAAGACGATCTTTGGACTCAGCGTAGAGTAGGCCTCTGACGTCTCCGCCTGCGATCATCGGGACCGCGAGCAGGCTTTGTGGAGCATCGAGCCCTGGCATCGGGATAACGCGTGAAGGGTCTGGGCTGAAGCGCCCCGCTGCTTTGACATTGTCTGCGTAGAGGAAGTTCCGCCCGACGCAGGAAAAGCGCAAGGCGAGCGCCCGTTCGGCCGCCATACCGATTACGCCTTCGCCCGAGCGAACTTCGGCTCCGGCTCCCTGGCGGCTGTAGCCACGGCTTGCGATGGCCGTCAGAGTGTGGCGATCCGGATCGGCCAGGAACACCATGCAGTGCGGAATGCGCAGCTGGTTCACCAACCCGTTCAGCACCTGATCGATGGCCTGATCGAGATTATCAACACGCGAAAGCGCCAGGGTCAGCGAAATGGCCGCTGCCAGGGTGTCATGGCGCGGTTGCCGCGGCTCCGGCGTGTCGGCGGCG
>JANODF010000666.1:0-4692 GCA_031412555.1 Archangium sp.
CCTGCAGGCGGGCCGGCTCAAAGAGGCCGAGGCGGCTTCGGCGAAGGTCTCGCAGAATGCAGAAGAGCTCGAGGTGTGGCGCACGAAGGCGCTCATTCTCTTCGCGCGCGGCGACGGCAAGAACGCGATGTCGGCGCTGGATGTGATCGAGGCCTTCCCCGCGCGCACCCTCGAGCTGTTCGGCTTGTTCGAGCCGCTGCGCCGCGCGTGGGTGGAAGAGCGCATCGGCCCGCTGGGCGTGCGCTTCATCTACGGGCTCACCACGGTGACGGTCATCTTCACCCTCGGCATGGCCGTGGGCGCGATGATGTGGATCATTTCGCGGGTTGCAGCGAAGTCGTCGACGCCTGTGAAGTGAGCGGCCTCGGCTTGTCTCGCAGCGCCACGTACGCACTCCCCGGGCGGCAGCATCGAAGTGCTCCGAGCTGAACTCTGTCAGGAGACACTTCACGCCCAACGGAGACTTCGCTCAATCGACGCTCGTCGCCGCCGCGCTGAAGTCTCCGCCGTTGCGACATGCGCCGCGATAGAAGAGCTCGATCTTTCGCGTGTTGGTGATCTGCAGGCATGACGCGGCGCGGGTTTGAAAGTCGGGGTCGCTGAAACAGGCGTTGGCTCTGGGCAACGCGTTGGCGCCCTGACTCATGGCGTTCTCGCAGGCCGTCGGGGTCGTCTTGTAACAGCGGTCCCGCTCCGTCTCGTTGTTGGCGTCGAGCACCGTGGTGTCGCACAACGCGGAAGAGCAGGCTGCCTCGTTGCAATCGGTGACACAGCCGTAGGCGTTGCGGCACTCCTCGCGGCTGCCCGCGTCACCACCCCCCAACGACAGGAGATGGCACGCTGCAGAGTTGGGATAGCCGTCGGGAGTCACCCATCGGTTCAGGCACGCGGCGCACGGTTCAGAAAGGAGGCCTCCGTCGAGCCTGGTGGGGGTCTCTTCGATCCAGAGCTGACAGCGTTCCGACGTGGCAAGTGGGCCGAAGCAATCACTCACGTAGGTGGCTACCGCCTCCGAGTCACACGAGATTTCGGGGGCTGGGAGCGAAGCGACTGAGACGGGCTGACAAACGAAGGGCCGCGCCAGAACGCCACAGCGATCGCCTGCGTCGGTGCCTCCATCGACGCTGGGGCCCGCGTCGGTGCCTGCATCGACGTTGGCGCCAGCGTCGGGCGCCGGAAGCTGGACGCAAAGCATGCTCGCGCACGTGAGGCCCTCGTTGCAGGTTCCGTTGCCGTAGCAGGGCCCGCGTTCAGCGCCTGCGGCTGGGGTCGGCACTGGTGCCGTACAGCAAAGGAGCCCAAGGGCACCGACGCAGACGATGAGCGGTCGCATCGCCAAAACGTACCAGCCGCGCGCTCGCGAGCAGCCATATTTGCGCGTCGCTGGTGCTCCGGGTGCCACGTGAGCGCAGTGCTCAGCCCCTCAATCAGAGCAGAGCGCGAGGCCGTTGGGCTGCGGGCGACAGCACCAGCGTCGGGTGCGTTTCATCTACGGGCTCACCACCGAGAACGTCATCTTCACGCTCGGCATGGCCGTGGGCGCGAGATGTGGATCATTTCGCGGGTTGCAGCGAAGTCGTCGACGCCGGCGAAGTGAGCGGCTTCGGCTTGTCTCGCAGCGCCACGTAGGCACCGCCCAGCAGCACCAGCACCGAGACCAACGTCCACAGGGCGGCCCAGACCAGCGCGGGCACGATGGTGAGATCGGCCAGCAGCTGCGCGTCACTTTGCGAGCGCACCGCGGAGTTCCAGAGATCGTCCTTCAGATCCATCACCGCGTAGAGCGCTGTGAAGCTGGCGATGAAGAGGTTGAGCCCGCCCACCAGGGCATCGGGTAACCACTTCGCTCCGATGCCGAACAGCGCGGCCATGCCCAGGGCGAAGGCGAGGGTGAAGCCGTCACGCGCGTAGATGAGGCCCATGCCCGCCAGCCACACGCAGGCGGCGGCCAACATGATGCGGCGCGCGTTGAAGCGGAAGGAGGCGACCAGCAGCAGCATCGAGATGATCGCGCTGCCCACGTAGCCGGCGGAGAAGACGATCGCGCGGGCGAAGAACCCGTCGGGGATGCGCGAGAGACAGGCGCCCGACTCGTCGAGGCTCAAGGTGACGCGATCGACCGAACCACCCACGATGAGCGAGGCGAGGGCGTGCCCGGTCTCGTGGCCCATCACCGAGAGCAGCTTGAAGGGCAGGAGGATCGGCGATTCCCAGAAGACCGCTCCAGCGACCACGATCGCGAGCAGCAGGGCCGCGCGGCCGGGGTGGAGTTGGGAGTCTTTCATTTGAAGGGTTGAACTCGTGGGGTGGGGCGTTTGTTTCGTGAGGCCCTCACCCTGACCCTCTCCCAGAGGGAGAGGGGACCTCATTTCGATTTCTTCAGAGGCCCGGAACGCCGGTGCTGCCGCAGAACACGTCGCGGTCGAGCGCCCGGGCGTAGTTGGGCAAGCGCGCCGGCAACGAACGTAGCGCAGGGTAGTCGCGCATCAGCTCGTTCAAGTCTTTGTGCGAGAGCACCGACAACGTGCAGAACTCGGTGGCGAGCACGCGCACCTTCGCGGGCTGGCCCGAGATCGCCGAGGTGATCGCGAGAAACTGCCCCTGCGTCACTTCAAACTCGCGCGGCGCCGAACCGAGCTTCGAACGATCTTCCAGGATCAACCGGCCGTGCGTGACGACCGCGATGAGGTTGGTCACTTCACCCGGCGTGAGCAGCGCGTGGCGGGCTTCGAGCTCTTTGTGCGTGAAGCGGCCGATGAGACGAGCGCGCGCGATCGAGTCGATGTCGCCGAACAAACGCGAGGCCATGAAACCTTCGACCAGGCGCTCCCGGTAGAAGCCGAGCATGCGCTGGTGCAGCACCTCGTCGGAGCCGAGCAGGCGCTGCAGCTTCTCCGAGCTGATTTCCAGGATGGTGCAGTCGCCGATGGCGCGTGACGACGCGGCCCTCAGCTGTGCGGAGAAAAGACCGAACAGCCCGAAGGCCTCGCCCTTCTTCGCGTGACGCAGCGCCACTTCACGGCCGTCTTTGCGGCGCAGCAGCTCGAGCGTTCCGTCGACGACCACGAAGAAGCTGGTGGCCTCGTCGCCTTCGTTGAAGAGCATTTCGCCATCGGGCACTTCGAGCTGAATTGCGCCTTCTGCGAGCGCTTCGATCGAAGCGACGGGGAGATCCTTGAACAGCGGCACCTGGGTCAGCGCGAAGTACGCGACCTCGAGATCTGCGGTGACCGTGCCCAGCACGGGGAAATCGGGAGAGAGCGGAATCGGCGCGGTGCTGACTTCACCGTCGAACGAATCGTCGAGCGAAGAGCGCTGGGCCTCGCGCGCCATGTCCTGCAGCACGTCGACGGGAATCAGAGACTGCCGCAACACCGGAGGCGCCCTGGGCACCGCAACCCTCGTTCTCATGTTGCGGGGCGCGATGGGCGGCAGCTGGTGCTGGGTCATGTCAGGTCCAATCAGTGAGGTAGATAAAGTGTGCTGTCTGCCAAACGGTGGGAGGCTGTAGGCAACCGTGTACGGAAGTCGTGACACATCCGTCAAGTCGACCCTCGTCGTGCTCGCCGGCGGGCGAGGGGTCCGTCTCGGTGGGCTGGCTAAAGGGCTGATTCGACTGCAAAGCGGCGAGACGGTGGTCGAACACCTGCTCCGGCTGGCGAGTGGATTCTCAGTCGTCAGCACGAATCACCCGGAGTGGTACGAGCGCCTCGAGGTACCGCTGGTGGCTGATCTCATCCCCGACAAGGGGGCACCGGGCGGCGTGGTGACCGGGCTCGCGGTGAGCCCGACGGATTGGGTGACCATCGTGGCGTGTGACATGCCGTTCGTGACTGAAGAAATGTTGGCCGAGCTGCACGCGCGCAGGCACGCGGGCGCTGACGTCATCTGCTTTACCCGCGCGGGCCAGTTGGAGCCGCTCGTGGGAATCTACCGCCGCGAGCTGTGCTTCGACTGGGAGCCCAGGCTCGATGGCAATCCTTCTTTGAGAGAATTGGTGAGTTCGGTCCGTCTCGACACCATCGAGGCCGAAGAGCCCACCCGTTTAATCAGCCTCAACTCACCTGATGACTTTCGCAGAGCGGCGGAAAGCTTCAGCGAGTCTGGCGTTACTGGTACGTTGCCGCTCCAGGCCCCCACATGGTGAAGACGTTCGAAAAGGCAGTTACCGGCTTCAACCACAACATCAAACACAAGGGGAAGGTCTACCACGTGCAGACCGAGGACTCCGGCGCCTCGAACCCGCACATCATCACGCACCTCTTCGTGGGCGGGAACATCCTCGCCACCAAGAAGGCCTCGTACACCGACATCGTCAGGAGCGAGAACCTCCCCGAGCTCGTGCGCGACATGATGGAAGAGCAGCACAAGCAGATGCTGCGCAATCTCGTGAACGGCGTGTTCGACACCGTCGACAGCGCACCGGCCTACCACCTCGACGGCCCGGCCCCGATGAACTTCACGGCCGTGTCGCCGGCGACGTCGTCGATGGCCGGCGACTCCGCCTTCAAGGGCATGCCGAGCCAGGCCAAGCCCGCCGCCGTCGACTTCGCCCGCCCCGCCGGCGGCATCGACGTGACGTCGTCGCCGAACCGCGGCACCCCGCCCGAGGTGGTCGCTGCGCAACAAGAGACGCAGCAGACCGATCCGGCCGGCAAGCCGACCACCATCTTTGGTGAGGATTTGATCAGC
>JANODF010000667.1:0-4103 GCA_031412555.1 Archangium sp.
TCACGCAGGGAGAGGGGGATCTTCTGGTGGAGGTTCGGGCGTCACCTTCGGTTCAGGCCGCCACCCGCGCAGCATCTGAACGAGCACGTACAACCCGGGGATGAAGATCAAGTTCACCGCGGTCGACACGAACATCCCGCCGAACACCGAGGTGCCCAGCGAGTTGCGCGCCGCCGCACCCGCTCCCGTCGCCGTCATCAGCGGCACCACGCCGAGCAGAAACGCGATCGACGTCATCAGAATCGGCCGCAACCGAACCGTCGCCGCCGAGATGACCGCGTCGACCGGTGACTTCCCGCCCTGGCGCAGCTGCTCGGCGAACTCGACGATCAGAATCGCGTTCTTGCTGGAGAGCCCCACCAACATCACCAACCCAATCTGACAGAACACGTCGTTGGGGAACCCGCGCAGCACCTCGAGCCCCAGCGCGCCGAGGATCGCCAGCGGCACCGAGAGGATCACCACGAAGGGCAGCGTGAAGCTCTCGTACTGCGCCGCGAGGATGAGGAAGACGAACAGCAGACCCAGCCCGAAGATGATGAGGGTCTGACCGCCGCTCTCCCGCTGCTCCAGGCTCAGGCCGGTCCACTCCGTGCTCATGCCTTCCGGCAGATCCGCGCCCAGCTCATCCAACGCGTCGAGCGCGGTACCGGTGGCGACGCCGGGGGCGGCCTGGCCGTTGATCTCCGCCGAGCGGAAGAGGTTGTAGTGCCTGATGATCTGCGCGCTGGTCGAGGGGTTCACCTTCACCAACGAATCGAGCGGGATCATCTCGTTGGTCTCGCTGCGCACGTAGAAGGCCCCGATGTCCTGCGGGCTGTCGCGGAACTGCTGCTCCGCCTGCACGTAGACCCGGTAGGTGCGGTTCGCGTAGTTGAAGTCGTTCACGTACGCGCTGCCCATGAAGATCTGCAGCGTGCTGAAGATCTGATCCATCGGTACGCCCAGCGCCTTCGCCTTCTGCCGATCGACCTCGACATCCAGCAGGGGCGTCGCCGCGGTGAACGAGGTGAACACGCCGCGCAGCCTGGGCTCCTGCGCCGCCTTGGCCACGATGCCGTCGGCCTGCGCCGAGAGCTCGTCGAGTGAGCGGGTGCCCGAGGTGTCTTCCACGATGAACTGAAAACCACCCGCGCTGCCCACGCCCCGAATCGCCGGCGGCATCAACGGCACCACGCGCGCCTCGCCGATCTCTCCGTAGGGTTTGCGCAGCCGTTCGATCAACGCGGCGACCGAGTGTTCCTCGCCTTCACGTTGATCCCACGGCTTGAGCATCGTGAAGATCTGCCCCAGGTTCGGCCCGCTGCCGCTCTGGGAGAACCCGCCGATCGCGAACATGCCGATCACCTCGGGCTGCGCGAGGAGAATGGTCTCCACCTTCTTCATCACCTTCTCGGTCTGCGCGAGCGACATGCCCTCGGGCCCCTGAATGGAGGTGATCAGGTAGCCCTGATCTTCATCGGGGATGAAGCCGGTAGGCACCGCGCGGAACACCAGCACCGTGCCCGCCAGGCACATGACGAAGACCAGCAGGACGACGAACGGCCTTCGCAACATGCGGTGCAGCAGGGCTCCGTACTTCTCGCGCGCCCAATCGAGCACCTGGTCCACCTTGCGGAAGACGATCCACTTGGCTCCCTCCTGCGGCTTGAGCAGGATCGCGCTCAACGCCGGCGTCAGCGTCAACGCACAGAAGGTCGACAACGCGACCGACGCGCTGATGGTCAAGGCGAACTGCCGGTAGATGGCGCCCGTGGTGCCGGGGAAGAGCGCCACCGGGGCGAACACCGCCACCAGCACGATGGAGATGGCGATCACCGCGCCCGCCACCTCGCGCATGCTCTCCTGGGCTGCCTTGCGCGCATCGAGGTGCTTCTCGTGCATCAAGCGCTCGATGTTTTCGATCACCACGATGGCGTCGTCGACCACCAGGCCCGTGGCCAACGTGAGGCCGAACAAGGTCAACGTGTTGATGGAAAAGCCGAACGCCTTCACGAACGCGAAGGTGCCGATGAGCGAGACCGGCAAGGTGAGCGCGGTGATCAGCACGCTGCGCCAGCCGTGCAGGAACAAGAAGATGACCAGGATGACCAGGCCGATGGCTTCGGCGAGCGTCTTGAGCACCTCGTGAATCGAAGCGCGCACCGCGAGCGTGGTGTCGGTGGCGGGTTTGTACTGCAGCCCCGGGGGGAAGGCTTTGGAGAGCCGGTCCATCTCCTTGATCACGCTGTCGCGCACGTCGAGCGCGTTGGCGGTGGGCAGCTGGAAGATGCCGATGCCCACGCCGGTGCGGCCGCCGAAACGCAGCAGCTGGCCGTAGTTCTCCGCGCCCAGCTCGGTGCGGCCCACGTCCTTGATGCGCACCACGTCTCCGTCAGCGGTGCGTTGAATGACGATGTTGGCGAACTCCTCGGGCTCCACCAGGCGGCCGCGCGCGCGAATGGCGATTTGATACGGCTGATCATCCCGCGAAGGAGGCGAGCCGACCTGGCCTGCCGCCACCTGGATGTTCTGTTCCGCCAGCGCGCGCGTGACGTCTTGCGCGGTCAACTTGCGGCGCGCCAGCTCGGTGGGGTCGAGCCACATGCGCATGGAGAACTTGCGCTCACCGAAGATGCGCACCTCACCCACGCCCTTGATGCGCTTGAGCGCGTCGCGCAGGTTCACGTCGGCGTAGTTCGAGAGGAACTTGCCGTCGTAACGGTCATCGGGGCTGAACAAACCCATGCTCATCAGCAGCTGGCTGCTCGCTTTGTTCACCACGATGCCGGTCTGGTTGACCTGCGAAGGAAGGCGCGAAGCCGCGCGGCCCACCCGGTTCTGCACGTCGACCGCGGCCACTTCGATGTCGCGCGAGGCCTCGAAGGTGATGGTGATGCTCGAGACGCCGTCGTTGCCGCTGGCCGAGGTGATGTAGCGCATGCCCTCGACGCCGTTGAGCTCCTGCTCGAGGGGAATGGTCACGGCCTGCTCGACGATGTCGGAGCTGGCGCCCACGTACGTGCTGGTCACCGTCACCTGCGGCGGCGCCATGTCGGGGTACTGCGCGATGGGCAACGTGGGGATCGCCATCGCACCGGCGATGGTCAAGATGATGCAGCACACCGCCGCGAAGATGGGCCGCTTGATGAAGAAGTCGGCGAACACGTTCAGGGTCTCCCGGCCAGCGGCGGCGCAGGGCGCGGCTTGATGGCAGCGCCGTCGCGCAAGGCCTGGAGTGACGAGGTGGCGATGCGGTCTCCGTGCGAGAGCCCCGCTTCCACGACGAACGACGTCTCACCCAGCGGGCCGAGCGTCACCGGCTTTCGCATCACCACCGTCTGGCCTTCTTTGTCCGCCACGGCGAAGACGAAGGTCTGACCCGATTGGCGCGTGACCGCGAGCGCGGGCACCTGGAGCGCTTCCCGCACGCCGTACACCAGGCGCGTGCGCACCAGCTCGTTGGGCCGTAAACCGACCGTGTTCTGGAACACCGCCTTCACGTCGACCAGCTGGCTGCGGCCATCGGCCTGCGGCGCGATGAAGAACACCTCGGAGCGCAGCAACACCTCGCCGTTGCTCTTGAGCAGCTCCACCGGCATGCCCACCTTCACGTCGCGCGCGCGTTCTGCAGGCACGGCGATGCTCACCTCGAGCACCTCGGCCTGCGCCACGGTGGTCAGCTGCGTCGCGGCCGTGACGTAGTCGCCCACCCGCACCAACACGTCGCCCACCGTGCCGGCCACGGGCGCCTTCACCTCGTAGAACTGCAGCTGCACCTTTCGTTGCGAGACGCTGGCCGCGCTCGACTGCGCGGAAGCCTGGGCCGCCTGCAGCGACGCCTGCGCGCGCTCCAGCTCCTGCGCGCTCACCAGACCCTCCTGGTAGAGCTGCTGCGTGCGGGCCAGGGTGCGCTCGGCCAGCTCGAGGCTGGAGCTCGCCGATTGTTGCTGCGCACGCGCGCTGTCGAGCGCCGCGGCTTCCTGCCTCGCGTCTATTTCCAACAGGCTCTGACCTGCTTGCACCTGGGCTCCCGGGCGCACCAGGATCT
This sequence comes from Archangium sp., assembly GCA_031412555.1. GTDB lineage: Bacteria > Myxococcota > Myxococcia > Myxococcales > Myxococcaceae > Archangium_A. The sequence continues at coordinate 4,031 of JANODF010000667.1, forward strand.
TCCGCACGTAGCCACCCACGATGGGCTGCAGGCTCACGCTCTGCCGCGACATGAGCGAGCCTAAGAATTCCCC
>JANODF010000668.1:0-2791 GCA_031412555.1 Archangium sp.
GGACCGACCTCTCCCCGCTGTCGCAGGGCGAGGTTTCAAACCGTGCAAGCAATCAACGCCGCACCCAACTCAGCCCGTTCTTCTTCACCGAGCGCCTCCATCACCTTCGGATTCCCCGCCAGCGCCTGCAGCGAATCCTTGAGCACCGGCGACGCCAACGCCCGAGCGGCCTCGAAGAGCGCAAGTCCACTGAAGCCCCGCTCCAGCTGCGCGCGAAGAGGCCCGAGCGCCCGTGAATCACCGCGCAGGCCCAACCCAATCACCGCCTCATCGCGGGTCGCCTCGTGTGGATCCGTCAACCGCGCCGCGAGCGCCGTGCGGATCTCCGGGGCATCGACCAGCGGCAACTGCGAACCGAGCGCGAACGTGGCCCACTCCCGCAAGTCCTCCACCGGATCTCGCGACAAATTGATCAACGCCTCGAGGGCCTCCGGCTTGCTCGAACGCCGCACCGCATGCAGCACGCCCTCCCGCACCGCCTCGTCTGGATGCGCCGCGTACGGCACCAGCATCCTGACCACCTCGGGATCATGAAAATCCACGCACGCATGGGCGATGGAAGCGATCAGCTCCGCCGCCGGAGCGGCACCGAGCATCTGCGCGAACAACGCGAGCGTCTCCATGGCCAGCGGTTGCGCCTCGTGGCCCAGCCCCTGGAGCACGTCGGGGACCAGCTGCTGCAGCCTCACGTCAGCACTGCTGGCCAGCGGAGCGACCAGCGCCCAGACCTGCGCTGGATCGGCAGCGTGCAGGTTTGAGATGAGCTCCCAGTACACGCCGGGGTCACCGTCTGCGTTCACCGCCTCGGCCTGCGCGCGCGAGAACAGCGCGAGCACGGGTTCAGTCGCCATGGTGTGCCTCGAGCAGCTCGAATCCCCTGGTGATCGCCGCGCTCAGCTGCGCCGGCACCTCGGCCCGCTGCGTCTTCGCGAACGCCTGGAGCGCCAACAGGTCACACACCGCCCCCAGCCGTTCCTGCTCGGCCGCGAGCTCTGACGCCTCGAGGCCCAACCACTCCCGCGCATAGCGAACCCGCCGGAGGCTGCGGCGCAGCGCATGAAGCGCCTCGCCTTCGCCCGCGGGCAGCGTGGTGCGGCGTTTCTCGAGCGTGCGCTCCAGCTTCGACAAGGCGCGCCGGGCCCGCGACTTCTTGGGGGCGCGGACCTGCTCCAGCGCTTCCCGCAGCGAATGCCACCGGGGCGACTCGAGTGCTTCCACCACCTGTTGGGTGGCCCGCGCCTTCAGCTCCGCCAGGGGTGCTGCCGTGAGGGCCTCGCCGAAGATCTCCAGATCGCGCATCAAGGCCAGCTCACCGCACGCCCAGCGCAGCTCCTGCTCCAGCGACGCGTGGCCCTTGAACCCCAGCCACACCCGAAGCCGCCGCGCCGCGACGCGCACCTGGTGCACGCCGTCCGCGTCACCCGCGAGCGCGAGCGTTCGTGCGTCGTCGAGCCGCTCCAACCACGCCTTTGCCTGGAGTCTCATCGGCGCAGCACCCGCGGCGTGAGCAACGTGCACAACCGCATTCCCGCGGGCGTGGGTTCTCCTTCGAGCTGCGCCACGCCACCCTTCTTGAGCACGAAGTTCCCGCCGGTGGGTTCACCCGTCACCAGCCACGACAACAACGCGGTCAAGTGCGGCTCGTGACCGACCACCGCCAGCCGTTCACCTTCGAGCAGGGTCCACAGCTCGACGCCGGGCTCCTTCGCCAGCAGCGCCGTCGGTTGCAGCGCTCCATCACACAAGCCGCGGAGCAGCTCCGCCGTCTCCACCGCGCGGAGCTTGGGGCTGTGCAAGATGCGATCGAAACGCACGCCCAGCGAATCGAGCTCCTTCACCACGTCTTCGAAACGGTGCCTGCCCTTCTTCGAGAGAGGGCGAGCCGCATCATCGGCTCCGTCTTCGGCGATCGCGTGTCGGACGATGGTGAGTTCCATGGCGGCGAACGTTCCTACCCCGGAACCAGGACGACTCCATGAAGCAACCGTGAAGCAGCACCCTGGTGACGCAGCCGAATCGTCGTGAGTGCGATACGCTGCGCCTCGTGTCTGAAGCCGCTCGGAGAGCCAGACTGCTGGTGATCGACGACGAGCTCATTCTCGGCCGCTCGTTGGCCCGCGCGCTTCGGCATCACGAAGTTGCGCTGGTGGTGGGGGGCGACGCAGGTCTCGCGCGGCTCAAAGAAGGTGAGCTGCCCGACCTGGTGCTCTGCGACCTGATGATGCCCGGCTTCGGAGGCATCGATCTCTACCGGGCGCTCGAGCAGTGCCGGCCCGAAGCGTTGGAGCGCCTCGTGTTCATGACCGGTGGCAGCTACACCGCCGACTGCGATCGCTTCATCGCGGAGCACGCGGTGGTGGTGCTCACCAAACCGTTCGCACCGCGGCTGGTCGACGAGCTGGTGGCCGAGGCGTTGGCACAGCGCTCACCCGGCTGTTGAAGAAAGGGCTCGGGGGGACCGGTTTACGGCCGGGCGCCCACGTCGAGCGCCTTGAGCTTCGACCAGGTGCTCTGAATCTTGGCAGCGTAGCCGTTGGCCGAGCTGGTGCCGCGCACCAGCGCGCCATCGACCGGGCCCGGCCCGCGGTTGTAGGCGGTCAAGGCGAGGTCAACGTCGCGATACATCTGCTGGTAGAAGCCGAGAATCTGAATGCCCGCGCGAATGGAGACCTCGGGGTCGGTCAGTTCCTCCTTCAGGCCGAGCACCTTCTTCCAGTGCGGCATCACCTGCATCAGCCCCACGGCGCCCATGTTGGAGATCGCCTTGGGGTTGAAGTCTGACTCGTTGGCC
>JANODF010000669.1:0-4971 GCA_031412555.1 Archangium sp.
CTCCGAGCATCGGAACGAGCACGAGGCCGTCGAAGGGCAACGGCATCGCAGCTGTAACCAGCAGCGGAGCGACATCGTTCTGGGGTGTTCGACTGAAGCCGTCAGTCAAATACGCATCGGTCACCACGCGCGTCCCGGTCAGCCCCCCGGAAAGAGTGAGTCGTCGCTGCAACACGCGAAAGCCCCACCCGCCCACAAGCTGACCCTGGCCGAGAACGGACCATCCACTGGCGAACGAACCAGAAAGTGCAGCGACGGCCAGAGAGCTCTCTGCTTGCACGGAGGTCACAGCTGCCGACCCGCGGGCATCGAACCAAATGAAGGGGCCGTCGACCGAGCCGACCGACTCCTGATCGGGTGCGGCAGCGAGCAACAGCGCAAGGAGCGCGATCACAACGAAACACTCGTGGTCTGGTCCGTGACGAAGAGAAGCCCATTGGGGCCAGCTTCCCACTCGCCGTTGATGATCCGCTTGAACTCGAAGGTGCCGTTGAGCGGCAGGTCGACAGTCAGCGGCAACGGCTTCGCCCTGGTGCGATCCCAGTCACCGAACTCGGGGCCAGAACCGACGACAGAGCCGGTTCCGCTCAGCGTGACCCGCTTCGTGGCCTTCGGCGCCTGAGAACGTGGCGCGTCTTCGAGGCTTACCCTGCCCGCTTCGATCTTCACGTTTACGGTCGTTCCATCGGGAGCGATGCGCGCGATCACCACGCGATCCTTTGTGACATCCACCGGCACCGCCACGCCTTCACGAAGTGCACTCGAGTCAGCCCGCAGCTTCATCCACTTCGCGATGTGGGCCTTGAGTGGGTGCTCGACGAAGCGCATCGACTGCCGATTGTCCGGCTCCTTCGCGCCTTCGAAGCCAGCCTCGGTGCCCCAGATGATTGAAGGCGTGCCTCGCATCGCGATGAGAAACGACAGCGCCTGCTTCACCTTCTCCACGTCGCCGCCGCACTGACTCACGATTCGCGGAAGGTCGTGATTGTCGACCAGTGTCACCAGCTGGGACGGATCCGGATACCGCCGATCATTCGTGAGCACCGCGGCGAGCTTCGCGGGTGACTCGCCCCGGCAAAACACGTCGGCGATCGCGAAACCGAGCGGGAAATCGAACATCGACGTGAAGCGGCCTTCTTTCCACGTCTTCGCCACCACTCCGGGATCGCCGTCGAGCAACTCACCCAACAGCATGAAGTCGAACGAGCCGTTGAACTTCGCCCAGAACTCGAGCGGCAGGTGCTTGACGGCGTCGAGCCGGAAGCCGTCAGGTCGAGCAACCCGGAAGCCACCTCCGGGCAGCGCCGAGCAGGTACGCGAACACTTCATCCTGCTCGGTCGCGAAGTCCGGCAGGCCGTGCACGTCGTTCATCACCAACTGCGTGGCGTCGTTCCAATCGCTCACCCCGCCCCGCTTGTGAAACCAACCCGGCTTACTGGTCAGCAGCGGCGCATCGGGCCCCACGTGATTGAGCACCAGGTCGAGCATCAGCTTCATGCCCCGGCGGTCCAGCTCGGAGCGCAGCTGAGCCAGCAGCAGCTCATCGCCAAACTTCGGCTCGAGCGCAGCCAGATCCCACGTCCAGTACCCGTGGAAGGCGCCGAAGCCGTGCCACTTGTCCGTGCGCATCTTGAAGATCGGAGAAAGCCACACGGTGTCGAAGCCCAACGACTGAATCCAATCGAGGTGCTCGATGAGCCCCTTCAGATCGCCGCCATGAAACCCCTGCGGATCTTCAGCCGACGCAGCGCCGTCGTTGCTGGCATCACCGTTGGCGAACCGATCGACCATCACGAAGTAGATCCCGCTCGGCCTCGCGGCGGCTTTCGGGGCAGACGCGCCCGCCATCACCCCATCCATCAACACGCCCACCCGGTTCGAGATGTCACTGGCCGCGGCAGCGATCGCCTCGCGCTCCTTCTCGTGATCGAACAACAGGATCACCGGAATCTCGAACGGGTCGCTCGCCTTGGCGCCATCGGCCCGCGCCGCGGTCAACGTGGTGGCCACTTCCCACCGGTACCGGCCATCGAGCTGCGAGAAGAAGTGCACCCGCTGCTCCACCAGCAGCACGAACGGCGCTTCACCCGACACCTTCTTGAGCGCATCGAAGCGCGAGTCGGTCAGCCGCTGGGCAGAGATCGCCTCGAGCGGCACTTCGACCACCTCGAGGTTGTGATCATCGAGCTCTGCGTTGATCGCCTTCTTGAGCGCCTCGGGCGGGGTGAACGGCTGACCCGCGTAGCCAGGGTCGACGATGTACGCGACCGAGACCTTCGCGCGCTCGGCCAACCGTTGCCGGGGAACCTTCGGCATGCAGCCCACAGACGTGACGAGCAACAGCAACGAAATGAACGCGCGCATCAGAACCACCCCTCGGACTCCAACGACACCAGGTGATGCCACGAGATGGTCCCCGTCGGCTTGAACGCGTCGAACTGATCGAGCTTCTCGACGAAAGCGTTGCCGAACGCCGCGTGCTGGCTGGAGAGCTGAAAGCCATAGAGCAACCGAATCGACGGCCGCGCGTAGATGCCGAAGCCGGTGGGGTTGAGCACGATGCCCGTCTTCAGCTGCCAGTTGTTGCGCACCGCGGCGTCACCGAACTCGAGGCCCCGCGTGTCGGGCACGCCGGCGCTGTTCTGGAAGATCGACTCGAAGGTGCTGCGGAACAGGTTGCCGTTGAGTGAACGCTCCTGGCTGATGGAGTTCTCCAGCAACCAGTGCACCGTCTTCGTGAAGTAGAGCTGCAGCCGCAGCACGGTGGAGATGTACGTGCGGTTCGCTTCGCTCGCGACGATGGTGTTCGCCAGATCACGATCCTGCCCGTAGAGCGTCGACCAGACCACGTCGAGCCGGTTGGGGATGATCTGCAGCTGCATCTCGTTGCCCACCTGCAGCGCATACCGATCGCGCGTGAGGTCGGCCGTGTAGACCTGCACCGAGCGGCCCTCCCACGAGTCGGTGTACGAGTTCTGCGGGTGCAGCCGCTGGTAGCGCGCGAAGAGGTTGTTCCAGCGAATGGGCCCCAGCTTACCGAAGCCCAGATACCCCACCGCGCGCCACGACACGTTCGTCTGCCCTGATGCCTGAGGGAGCGGGAACTGCTCCACCTCGGCCATCGGGTTGTTCTCGACGAAGCGGCGCAGCACTTCTTTGCGCGCGAAGTCTTCGTAACCGACGGAGGGCGTCACATACGAGGAGTTGCGATTGCCGGCGATGAACGGCTCGACCGCGATCTGCCCACCACCACCGAGCTCGAAGTGTTCACCCAGGCGCACGCGCACCGCGCCGCCCGCGGTCATCAGCGGCACGTACGACAGCCCTCGCACGAAGAAGCCCGAATCGCCCACCCCGATCAACGCGTCGATCGCCCCCGAGGAGTAGCGCGCCGACAGACCCACCGTGTCTTCGAAGATCTGAGCAGGTCTCGTGTCGTAGAGCCCCAGGTCACCGAAGAAATACTGCAGCGTGCCCAGCTGGAAGATCACGTTGGGCGCGAGGACATTGCCTACCCGTGCGTAGAGCTGGCTGAGGCGAAAGTTGATCAGGTTGCCGTTGCCCGAGTCGGCGGTGGCCACCGAGCCGCCCTCGACACGCGCGTGCAGACTGGCCCAGATGTCGGTGGTGCCGGGGGGCGCCTGCAGCAGATCGAGCTTCATCTCGAGCGCGGCGTACGGCCCTTCGTTCATCAACCGGCCATTGATGTTCCAATAGCCGAGCCGGCCGTTGCCGCCTTGAAAGTCGGGGCGAGCCATGATGCGGAAGTACCCGCCGGCGCTGAAGCGACTGTCGGGAGCCTGCGCGAGAGCGAGTCCAGGGAGCAGCAACACCAACAGGGAGAGGGCGCGCACGAGCGCCGGGTTCTACCCAATGCTGGCACCATCCACGATCAGATCCGCTCGAAGTCCTGACGGATTCGGTACACCACATCGCTGACCCGAGGGTCGGTCTGCTCGAAGCGGATGCCCATCATGTGATCGGTGGCCCACATCACGCGGCCGAGCATCTCGACCGCTTCGGCGCCGTGAGGCAACTCGAGCCGCATCGAGACCAGGGACATCGGCGGCAGCGGCCGGGGCGTGATCACCCCGATGCCTGCTTCGGAGATGTCATTGACCCGATCGTTCACCCGCAACTCATCACTGCGAACGTGCACGACGAAGTCGGTCGGCAGGCGGGAAAAGCAACGGGCCTGGGTGTAGCGGTGCGTCTTCGACACGAAAAATTCAGTTTGCATACAACCCCCCGGAAACGGTGATCACCACACTGCTCTTCGCAGCGTGGTCTCTGCAACTGCCCTTCCGACCGCTAGTTCGAAGCTTCCAGAACGGTAACGGTGCGCGGCTTGGCTGTGTAGGTGCTGGTGGTGATTGGCTCCGGATTGCTGAGCCAGACGTTGTTCGAAGCACGCTGTGGCTTGTTCTGCATCACCAGCGTTTCAGGCAGGTCGAAGTACGACTGGGTGTCGAGCAGCCGCTTCCACGAGCGGCCCTGCGGGAGCGTGAAGGTGACGTCGCCCACTTCGCCGTTGATCAAGATGGCCAGCTCAGGCCCCTTCGACGGATCGTAGAAGTGCATCATCAGGTTCTTGCCGTTCCACGTGGTGCCGTCGGCCGGGTTGTTCTGGGCGTTCTTCCAGGAGAACGGCGCGGCCTGCCCGTACTCCAGGGGGGCGAAGGCGTACTGGTGCGACTTGCGGAAGGCGATCACCTGCTTCACGAAGTCGTGCATGCGGTGCCGGTGGTCCTGCGCCTGCCAGGTGCCCCAATCCATCCAGTTGTACGAATTGTCGGCGAGCGTGGAGTACGCGTTGTTGTTGCCCAGCTGCGTGCGCATCCACTCATCGCCGGCCCACAACAGCGGCGTGCCCTGGCTGATCATCAACGCGACGAAGAGGTTGCGCATCAGCTGGCGCTTGAGCGGCTCGTCATTCCAGTTCCTGGAGCGGTTGTTGTCTTCGCCTGAGA
>JANODF010000670.1:0-9512 GCA_031412555.1 Archangium sp.
CCCGGACGGTCCAAAGTCCAAAGCCCACAGCACCCTCATTTCAGGAAAATCATCCCCATGAGCAAAGACACCATCACTGTCCTCGATGCGACCTTCAAGAGCGAGGTCCTCGATTCCCAGACCCCGGTGTTGGTGGATTTCTGGGCCACCTGGTGCGCGCCCTGCCGCGCCATCGCCCCCGCGTTGGAGGAGCTGGCCACCCAGTACAAAGGGCAGCTGAAGATCGCCAAGGTCGATGTCGACGAGAACCAGGCCACCGCCGAGCAGTTCGGCATCCGCTCCATCCCCACGCTCTTGATGTTCAAGGGCGGCAAGGTGGTCGAGCAGCTCGTCGGGGCGGCGCCCAAGTCGAAGCTCGAGGACAGCATCAAGAAGGTCCTCTGAACGCTTCGGAGCTCTGAGTGCTCGGTCATCTTCTCAAGCCCGAGTACGAAGAGCTGATCCGCAAGAAGGATTGGGAGTCCTTGCGGATTGCATTCGAAGAAGTCGACCCCGCTGACATCGCCGAGATCCTGGAGGATCTCCCCGCGGAAGACTCCGGGCTCATCTTTCGAATCCTGCCGCGCGACGTGGCAGGCGTGGCCTTCGAGTATCTCCCCCTCGATCAACAAACCGAGATCGTTCAGACGCTGGGCAGCGACCAGCTCAAGAACGTGCTCAACGAGATGGCCCCCGACGACCGCACCCGTCTGTTCGAGGAGCTGCCGGCCGAGGTCACCAAACGCGCGCTGGAACAGCTCTCGGCCGAAGAGCTGCGCGTCGCGCGCACCCTGCTCGGCTACCCGGAAGACACGGCCGGCCGGTACATGACGCCGGAGTACATGGCGCTGCGGCCCTCGCTGACGGCCCACGAAGCCATCGAAGCGATCCGCAAGAACGGGCGCGGCCGCGAGACGCTCAACATTCTGTACATCATCAACGACCGCGGCGAGCTCATGGCGGATCTGCGCCTGGCCGAGCTGGTGATGGCGGCGCCCGACGCGAAGGTCGGCGATCTGCCCACGCGTCAGCTGGTGGCGATTCCGGCCACGGCGCCCAAAGACGAGATCATCTCGACGTTCGAAAAGTACGACCGGGTGGCCTTGCCGGTGACCGACTCGCGCGGCGCGATGGTGGGCATCATCACCGCCGACGACGTGCTCGACGTGGCGGCCGAACAGGCCACCGAAGACATCCAGAAGCTCGGTGGTCTCGAAGCCCTCGAGGCGCCCTACATGGAGATCTCGACCTTCGAGATGCTCCGCAAACGCGGTGGGTGGCTGGCGATCCTGCTCCTGGGCGGCATGTTGACCGCTACGGCGATGGGCAGCTTTCAGGCCGAGCTGCTGCGCGCCGAAGTACTCGCGCTGTTTCTCCCGTTGATCATCGCCTCGGGCGGCAACTCGGGCAGCCAGGCCACCTCACTCATCATTCGTGCGCTGGCGCTGCGGGAGATCGAGCTGTCGGATTGGTGGAAGGTGGCCTTGCGTGAGCTGCGCAGTGGCGCGCTGCTGGGCATCGGGCTGGCGGTGATCGGTTTCCTCCGCGTGGTCGCGTGGGAGTGGCTGCACCGCTACGGAATCTTGAGTCACGGCTACGGCGAGCACTACGTGCAGGTCGCGTTGACGGTCTCGGTGAGCCTCATCGGCGTGGTGTTGATCGGCGCGATGATCGGCTCGATGTTGCCCTTCGTGTTGCGCCGCCTCGGCCTCGACCCCGCAGCCGCCTCAGCCCCGTTCGTGGCCACCATCGTCGACGTCACGGGCATCGTGATCTACTTCACGGTCGCCGCGTTCATCCTGCGCAATACGCTGCTGGCCCACTGAACCAATGAACTCCCTCTCCCTCTGGGAGAGGGTTGGGGTGAGGGCCAAATCGTGCAACCGTGCCCCCATGAGAATCTGGGCGGCGGCGGCGATGCTGTTGGCAAATCAAGTCCTGGCGAAAGACGCCTTTCTGGCCTCGAAGCAAACGCGCGAGCTGGTCGATAGCGCCCTTCACGAAGGCCGAATCACCTCGACGGAACCGCGCTTCGGAGTGCCGACGTTCTTCTGGGCGTCACCTCAACCCTCTCAGCGAGGCCTCTCCGCTGAAGCCGCCGCGAGACATCATCTCCAAGCACACGCCGAGCTCTACCGTTCAACCGCCTCAGCGTTGGCGGAAGCCGTCGTGACCGGCATCCACGATCTCCACGACGGCACCGCGGTGATCGTCACCTTTCAGCAGCGCCGAGACGGCATCCGCTTCTTTCGCGACGAGCTTGACGTGATCATGAACAGCGATCACCAGCTGATCGCCATCAGCGGCTACCTCACGCCGGCGACCCAGTCGTTGGGCACTTTCGCGCTCACCGCGGAGTCCGCGATCCTCACCGCCTGGCAACACCTCACCGGCCGCACTCCGGAGCGGGTCTCCCGGCTGAAGCTCGCCGAAGGCGGCTACACCGATTGGTTGCTCGAAGGCACCAGCCCCCGGAGCCGCCCCGTCTACTTCCCCCTGCCGCACGGCGTGGTGCCGGCCTGGTACGTGGAACTCGAGGGGCCGAGCGCGTCCTCCTTCGTGGTTTCTGCCGTCGACGGGCAAATTCTCTACACGAAGGACCTCACCGCCACGCACACGTACAACGTGTGGGCCGACCCGGTGACACACCTCCCCTTCCCCGGACCCCAGGGCACCGGCAGCTCGCCCCACCCTTCCGGCAACCCCGACTTCTACGCACCCACGCCGGTGCTGCAGCAGGCGGTGACCCTGGAGAACGCAGGCCTCTCCACCAACGATCCCTGGCTGCTGCCGGGCAACACCGAATCACGCGGCAACAACGTGCACGCGTACGCCGATTGGGATTGGCCCAGCGGTTACGACGCGACGACGGACTATCTGGGCGTGACCACCTCGCCGCAGACCTTCTCGTACGTCTTCGACTACGGGCTCTCTCCCGAAGCCAATCCCTCGCAGGTGCGCGCGGGCGTGGTGCAGCTCTTCTACACGACCAACTTTCTGCACGACTGGTTCTACGACGACGGGTTCAACGAGCTGGCGGGCAACGGGCAAGCGCAGAACTTCGCGCGTGGCGGAGCGGCGAACGATCCGCTGCTCGCCGAGGCGTCCGACTTCTCGGGGCGGAACAACGCGAACATGAGCACTCCCGCCGATGGCCGCAGTGCCCGCATGCAGACCTTCGTGTTCCAGGGCTGGCGCGGCATCGCCGACGGCACGGTCGACACGGGCCTCGTCGCGCACGAGTGGGGCCACTTCATCTCGAACCGGCTCGTCGGTGACGGCAACGGTCTGTCGAGTCTCCAGACAGCCGGCATGGGCGAAGGCTGGGGCGACTTTCACGCGGGGCTGCTGCTGGCGGAGGCGGCCGATGCGCAGGTGGCCTCGAACGCGAACTGGCAAGGCGCGTGGTCGTTGGCGGGATGGTCCTGGGCGCCGCACGATCGCGACTCGTACTACTTCGGCCTGCGCCGCTACCCGCTCTCGGCGAGCCTGCAGCGAAACCCGCTGACCTTCGTGCACATCTCCGACGGCGTGGCGCTGCCCACCACCGCCACCAGATCGCCCGACTTCTTCGGGCCCAACGCCGAGGTGCACAACACCGGCGAGGTCTGGGCGGTGATGTTGTGGGATTGCTACGTCACGCTGTTGCGCGATCCGCGCTTCACCTTCGAGCAGGCGCAGGCGCGCATGAAGCGGTACCTGGTGGCGGCCTACAAGGCGACGCCGATGATGCCCACCTTCGTCGAGGGCCGCGATGCATTGCTGGCGGTGGCGGCGGCGAATGATCCAGCTGACTTCGTCGCCTTCTGGGCCGCCTTCGCCCGCCGGGGTCTGGGCATCGGGGCGATCGCGCCGCTGCGCGACGGCAGCCACAACGCGCCCCTGGTGGAAGACTTCACCGTCGGCAACTCGGTGCAGTTCGTCGAGGTGTCGCTGAAGGACACCACGACCAGCTGTGACTCCGATGGAGCGCTCGACCGCGATGAGTTCGGTGTGCTGACGGTGGTGGTGCGCAACATCGGTACCGCTCCGCTGACCGGAGCGGTGCTCACGGTGAGCAGCACCACGCAGGGCCTCACCTTCCCGTCAGGCGCCCGCTTCCCGGTGCCCAGCACGGTCGGCTTCGGCACGGCGACCCTCGACCTTCCGGTCGCGCTCGCTGGTGTGAGCGGCTCGGTGAGCGGCGACTTCCGGGTGGCGGTTGCGGGCACTTCCCTGTCGCCCAGCCCGGTGGTGGCGAACGCGGCCTTCCGGCTCAACTTCGACGTGAAGCCCACCGGCAGCCGCATCGATTCGGTGGAAGCGCCGGTGTCCGCGTGGATTCCCGGGGCTGACCCATTGCTCGACACCAGCAGTCCTTTCCGCAGACTGGAAGTCACCGCGACGCAGCACTTCTGGTTGGGGCCCAACCCCGTGGCGACTGCTGACTCGTGGTTGATGTCGCCTCCGCTGGAGGTTGGAGCAACGCCCGCGCGCATCACCTTCAGCCATCGCCACGACTTCGAACGCAGCGGCACCGAGCTGCTCGACGGCGCGGTCGTCGAGGTGAGCACCGACGACGGCCTGACCTGGTTCGACATCGGAGGCAGCGCGTATGCGGGAACCATCACCACCACGCAGAACCGGAGCACGAACCCGTTGCGCGGCCGCACGGCCTTCACCGGTCAGAGCGCGCGGTATCCCGCCTTCAGCCCGGTGGTGATCGATCTCGGCACCGCGTACTCTAATCGCACCATCCGCTTCCGGTTCCGCATCGGCGGCAACGACGGCACGGTGAACCCAGCGCGCGGCTGGGAGCTGGACGACCTCGAATTTCAGGGCATCACCAACGCGCCCTTCAGCGGGCTGGTGGCGGATCCGAACAGCTGCAGCAACCAGCCGCCCGTCACGACCGTCGGGCCTGACCTCGAAGTGAACGAGAGCACGCGGGTGGTGTTGGTGGGCGCGGCGACCGACGCTGATGGCGACGTGCTGACGCTCGTGTGGACGCAGACCTCAGGTCCACCAGGTGTGGTGAATGGGAGCGCCTTCACGACGCCCGAGGTCGCGGTGGACACGGTGGTGACGATGCAACTGACGGCCAGTGACGGCCGCGTCACCTCAGCGCCGATCGAGCAGCGCCTCACGGTGAAGAACGTGAATCACCCGCCGGTCGCCAGCGCGCCTCGTTCAGTCGCAGTGACCGCGGGGGATCCGGTGACGGTGCAAGGCGCTGCGACGGACAGCGAGGGCGATGCACTCACCTTCGAGTGGGCTCAGTCGGCAGGGCCCCAGATCGTACTCGATGCGACCGGCAACGCGGTCCGCTTCGTTGCCCCGGCAGTGACAGAAGTCGAAGTGATCAAGCTGACGCTGGTGGCCAGAGACGCGCTCGCGGCGTCTGCACCGGTGGCTGTGGAGATCACAGTCAACCCCGTGGCCATCGTCGAACCGACACCGCCCGAGCCCCCGAAAGGCTGTGGCTGCACCTCGGCCGAACCGGGCCTGTTGGCGTTCGCCCTTCTCGCCCTCCTCAGAAGTGTCTCCCTCTCCCTTCGGGAGAGGGTCGGGGTGAGGGCCAGCTGACAGCAACCATCTTCTTCATCGGCCTTCGTCCCGTCGGTTCGGTGCGCATCGAGCAGCAGGCCTCTCGACTGCGCTGCCACCTTCAGCGAGCCAACGCCCCGAGGGCCGACACACCCACGGGAGGCGTGGGCAACCAGGGCACCAGAAAGATCTTCGAGGCCAGACCGCCGGCGATGCGCGCGAACTGACGCTGCTCGCTGGCCACGCGCGCAGAGAGCAGCGGGTCACGAGTGCCTGACCCGGCAAGGCTTCGGTTCACCACCCACGCGAAGGGCTCGATGCGCGCGCGTCGCAGATCTTCCTGCAGCGCCGCCGCCTGCGAGACGGGCGTGGTCTCCGGCAACGTCACCACGATCACACGCGTGAGCGCGGGGTCTTGCAGGCGCATCAGCGGCGTCGTCACCCGCCCCGGGTCGATGGTGGGCCCGAGGCTCTTCATCGTCTGCCGGTGATACGCCCCCGTCGCGTCCATCAGCAGCAGTGAATGCCCCGTCGGCGCGGTGTCGAGCACCACGAAAGCGCGGCGCGATTCGCTGATCACCCGGGAAAACGCGTTGAAGACGGCCACCTCCTCGGTGCAGGGAGAACGCAGATCCTCCAGCAACAGCGCCCTGCCCTGCTCATCGAGTTGAGGGCCGCGGCGCGCGAGCATCTCCTCCACGTAGCGCTGCGTCTCCACCTGCGGATCGATTCGGCTGACCTCGAGGCCGGCCAGCTGCGCGCCATCGAGCGCTGCCGTGAGATGGGCCGCAGGGTCGGTGGTGGTCAGGTGAACCGAGTGGCCGCGCTTCACCAACGCCACCGCCAACGCCGCGGCGATGGTCGTCTTCCCCACGCCGCCCTTGCCCATCACCATGATCAGCCCGTGACCGGCCCGCTCCAGCTCGTCCGTCAGGGCACTGAGCGGCGCTGCGGGCAAGATGACCGCGGGCAGCGCGCTCGTTTCGGGCATCGTTTCAACGGCAGTCCCCAACGAGCGGAGCGCCGGCAGACCCACCATGTCCATCGGTCGCAGCGGCACCTCATCTCGTGGAAGTGACGCGAGCACCTCGGGCAACCCGGCGATCGCGCGCCGACCGAGCGCTTCCCACGCGATTGCCACCTCGTCGTCACGAAGGCTCGCGTGGAACACCCCGTTGATCGCCAGGCGCTGACGAGTGAGCCCGAGCGCAGCGAACTCGACCGAAGCGCGCGCAGCCTCGGCGATCGGCCGGGGATCGGGGAGCACCACCAACACCACCGTGGTGCGCGCGGCGTCGGTGAGCGCGCTCAGCGCCCGTTGAAACCGATCCTCCTGCATCTTGAGCCCGGAGTGCGGCCCCAGGCACGACGCGCCCCGGTCATTGCCCGCGAGAAAGCCAGTCCACGCCTTCGGCAGACTCAGCAGGCGCAACGTGTGACCGGTGGGTGCCGTGTCGAACACCACGTGGTCCCAGCCCGACGTATCGCCGGCCAGCAGCGAAGAGAACTCGTCGAAGGCGGCGATCTCCGTGGTGCAGGCCCCGGAGAGCTGTTCGCGCACCTGCTCGCGAGCCGAGTGCGTGGTGGAGGGTTCGAGCTGGGCCAACACCCGCTCCCGGTACGCCTCGGCCGCCGTGGTGGGGTCGATGTTGAGCACGCTCAAACCCGGAGCGCCCGGAACCGGTGTCGGCGTGTTGCGCAGCGGTACACCCAGCATCTCCGCCAGATTCGACGCCGAGTCGGTGCTCACCAGCAGCACCCGCTTTCCAGCATCAGCGAGCGCCAGTGCCGTGGCTGTGGAGAGCGAGGTCTTGCCCACCCCGCCCTTGCCGGTGAAGAAGAGAAACGGAGTCGGATCCTTCAGCAGTCCCGGGAGTGCCATGCCCCAGGTGTAACCGGAACACCGGGCGTGAGTGAGTGCACACGCTGCAAAGCCGTGCACCTGGCCTCCGGCTCAACACTCCGCGCGAAACGACCCATGGGAGCCTGGCGAGACGTCAGCGCCCAGCTCGCCGAGCGGTGATCATCAGATCACCGCCGACACTGACCGCATCGATCGTCTTGAACTGCAGCGCCTTCGCCGGATCCTCGACACCGAGCGCACCGGACCAGGTGAGCCCTGAATGGCCGAACAACTTCGGCGCGACGAACAGCACCACCTCATCCACCAGATCGGCTTCGAGGAACGACTGGTGCACCGCCGCCCCGCCCTCGACCAGCACGTGCAGTGCGCCCTCCTTCACCAACCGGCGCAGCAACGCCTCCAGGTCGAGAGCGCCTTTGGAACCCGGCATCGACCACACCTCGACGCCCCGCTTCGCCAACGCCCCGGCCGCGCGTGACTCCGCGGGCTCGAGGGTCGCGACGATCGTACGCGCCGACTTCGTGTCGTAGAGCTTCGACTTCGGGCTGGTGCGCAACGACGGGTCGAGCACCAGGCGGATCGGGTTGCGCGTGCCCTTCTTCTCCAGCCGCGTGGTGAGCTGCGGATCATCAGCGACGACGGTCGACGAACCGACCACCACCACGTCGACCATGTCTCGCAGCTGGTGCGCGATCTTCCGCGAGGCCTCCGAGCTGATCCACTTCGACTTGCCCGTCGAGGTGGCCAACTTCCCGTCGAGCGTGATGGCCGCCTTCGCGGTCACCCACGGCAGGCCGGTCTTCATGGCCTTCAGAAACGGCTGATTGAGAGAATCAGCCGCTCCCCGCAGCACATGCGCGGCGACCTCGATGCCCGCAGAACGCAGCCGCCGCACGCCTTTGCCATTCACCAGCGGGTTCGGATCACTCGACGCGTAGACCACCCGCTTCACCCCCGCGGCGATGATCGCATCGCTGCAGGGAGGCGTCCGCCCATGGTGATTGCACGGCTCCAGCGTCGAATAGAGCGTCGCGCCCTTCGCACCCGAGCCCGCATTCAACAACGCGACGGCCTCGGCATGAGGGCCGCCGAGCTTCGCGTGGTACCCGCTGGCGATCACCCGGCCGCCCTTCACGATCACCGCGCCGACGGCGGGGTTGGGGTGCGTGCGGCCCATGCCCTTCACGGCCTGGGCGATGGCGAGCGCCATGGCAGCTTCGTCGTTCAACCCTTGCCCTTCGGCTTGTCAGCCGCCTTCTTCGCCTGCGCCTGGAGGATGTCTTTGAGCTCGTCCATGAACTCGGAGATGTCGCGGAAGCTCCGGTACACCGAGGCGAAGCGCACGTAGGCGACCTCGTCGAGCAACGGCAAACGCTCCATCACCATCTGCCCGATGCTGGTCGAGGGCACTTCTTTCTCGCCCATCTCCTGCAGCTTGCGTTCGATCTCGGTGGCCAGCTGCTCCACCTGATCGACCGACACCGGCCGCTTCTCACAGGCCTTCTTCAGGCCCGCGAGCAGCTTGTCGCGATCGAAACCCTCGCGGCGCCCGTCTTTCTTCACCACCAGCGGGTTCAGCTCTTCCACCCGCTCGTAGGTGGTGAAACGGCGTTTGCAGGTCTCACACTCGCGCCGCCGTCGGATGATCGTGCCCTCGGCAGAATCGCGAGAGTCCATCACCCGGGTGTCGGCCGCGGCACAGAAGGGACAACGCATCGGTCAGCTCTTCTCGAGGCGCGATTGGTAGAGCGGGAAGGACTTCGTGAACTGCTTCACTTCGCCACGGATGCGAGCCAACGCCGCTTCGTCAGCGTGCAGGTCGAGCGCCTGCCCGATGAACGCGGCCACCTTCGCCATCTCGGGCACGCCCATGCCGCGGGTGGTGATCGCCGCCGTCCCCACGCGCACGCCGGAGCTGACGGTGGGCTTCTCGGGATCGAACGGAATCTGGTTCTTGTTCACCGTGATGCCTGCGCGGTTGAGCACGTCTTCGGCGAGCTTCCCGGTGACCTTCTTGGGGCGCAGGTCGAGCAGCATGAGGTGGTTGTCGGTGCCGCCCGAGACGATGCGCAGCCCCTGGCCCTGAAGCCCTTCGGCCAGCGCCTTCGCGTTGTCGACCACCTGCCTGGCGTACGCCTTGAAA
>JANODF010000671.1:0-17164 GCA_031412555.1 Archangium sp.
TGACGAACCAGAAGTCACCCCGACCCTCTCCCCGCTCACGGGGAGAGGGAGAACACGGTTACTGGCAGTAGCGACAGAACGTGTCGCACTTGTTCGCCGTGCAGCTCGAGTCATTCGGATCGCAGCAGCTGCTGTCTTTCTTCGGGCCTTCGCTGCACTTGCACGAGCCGTTGATACAGGCGTGCCGGGTGTTGCACGTCTCTGAGCTGCTCATGGTGGTGGTGCCGCCCTCAGGCCCGCAGGCAAAGAGGGAGAGAGCCAACACACCGGTGGTCAGGGCCAATCGCATCATGGGGAAAGTGTCTTTCGGGGTTGAGGTTTGAACTTCAAACCCCAGACACAACGAGCTCACGCGAAGTCGCACGCGAACCCGAACTTTTCGACATCGCCGCGTCAGCGAAGACCTGCGCCAGGGCCATGATGGTGTGCTGCGGGTTGACGCCCAGGTTGGTGGGAATCACCGAAGCGTCTGCCACCACGAGGTTCTGCGTGCCGTGCACCCGGCCCAGCCCATCGGTGACGCTGGTCTTGTCGTCCTGACCCATGACGCAGCCACCGAACAAGTGGCTCAAGATGGCAATGTAGTGGCGCGGGTCGAGCGGCGCGTCGTCGAGCAGGCCGAGTTGGTCGGGCGTCAGCTCGTAGGGCAGCCCGAAGATGCCGGGGATGATGGTCTTCGCGCCCGCGGCGAAGTGCTGCCGGCCGAGCAGCTTCATGCCTTCGCGGAACCGAATCATGTCGGCGCGATCGAGCGTGTAGTGCACGACGGGTTTGCCGGTGAAGAACGACTTCTTCACCACGCCAGTCGTCTCCGCGCGCACCGCGTGGCACCACATGGTGATGTGCCGGTAGCGGGCCAGCCGCTCCATCAACTCCACGCCACCGCCCGACAGCCGGCTCGACACCAGCTCAGGTGGAATCGCCAGGGTCTCCAGCTTGAGGCCCGGAGTGGTGCGGAAGGCGGTGGAGGCCCAGCCCTGGGTCGCGCCCACGTTCATGTCCACCGGCTCGTCGTAGCAGCCGAACACGCCGGTGCCGGGGTGCGAGCGGAAGTATTTGCCGAGCGCAGGCAACTTGAGTCCCGAGCGCATCAGGATCACCGGCGAGTGGGTGACGGAAGCGGCGATCACCACCGCATTTCTCGCCCGCAGGGTGAAGGTGGCGCCGGGTTTGCGCGTGCCGGGATGAACGAAACGCCCCGTGACGCCGATGGCCCGGGTGCCTTCGAAGAGCACCCGGTCGACGGGCGCGCAGGACACGATGGTGCCGCCCCGTTGCAGCACCTCGGGCACGAAGGTGACCGCCATGCTCTGTTTCTTCTTCTCGCGGCAGCCCTGCAGGCACATGCCCGCGCCGCTGCACCCCTTGGTGTAGCGGAGCATGGGGTGCGCGCCCGGCCAGCCCAGCGCAGCCTCACCCTTCTTGGCGAGCACGTTGGCGCGGCCCCAACTCGCCCCGCCTGATTCTTCGACCGAGAGATCCTTCTCCAGCTGGTCCTGCTTCTCGCGCACGCGCAGCTCGAGGTCGTCGATGCCGTGCTGCGTCTTCCACTGCTCGAAGATGTCCGCCGGCGTGCGCACGCAGATGGCGGAGTTGATCACGGTGGTGCCGCCCATCGTGCGCGCCTGCACCACCGGCCACAGGGCGCGGCCCATGGTGACCTGAGAGTTCCACTCATCCATCAGGTCGCGCATCGCGCCGTAGGCGGTGTGCGGGTAGTCCTCAGGTTCACGCCAGGCGCCCGCTTCGATCAACGCCACGCTGCGGCCGGCGCGCGCGAAGGTGACCGCGGCCGCGGCGCCGCCTGCGCCTGAACCCACCACCACGAAGTCGAAGCTCGCTTCGAAGTCTTCGCCCGGAGCGCGGTACGGAACGTGGCTCACGTGGTCCTCCAGGTGCCGGGATCT
Organism: Archangium sp.; assembly: GCA_031412555.1. Lineage (GTDB taxonomy): Bacteria > Myxococcota > Myxococcia > Myxococcales > Myxococcaceae > Archangium_A. The sequence goes on from JANODF010000671.1 coordinate 1,908, forward strand.
TTCGGCAACACCGGCAAGGCGAGGCGCTTTCTGACTTCGGGGTCAGCGCCCCAACACAGCCCCGCACACAGCTTCACCAGGAAGACGGCCTGGCGCAGCAGGTAGAAGCGCGTGGTCATGATGCGCGAGGCGTGGCGATCTTTGAGCTTCGCGGAGAGCAGGAAGGCGGGCAGCGGCAGGTAGACCGTCATCAGCGGCGTCAGGTGAAAGAGGATCGCCCCGGCCACCGTGCCGAACCAGATCAACGGAGGGCTCTCCCGCTTGAACGTGGCGAGGTGCGCGTCGAGGCCGCAGTCTTCGATGCCCGGCAGGTTCGGAATGCGCGGGTAAGTCATCACGATGGCGGACCGCAACAACCAGAGCATGCGGTGGCGTTAGCACGATCTCTGAGTACGCTCCCGCGCCTCTCTCGCCTGTCGCTCAGGAGTCACCCATGAACGGCCTCATGATGGATCAGCCGCTGCTGATCTCTTCGCAGCTCGAGTTCGCCTCGCGGTTTCATTCGCACGTCGAGGTCGTCACCCGCACCGTCGAGGGCCCCATCGTGCGCACCACCTGGGGCACGGTCGCCCAGCGCGTGCGCCGGCTCGCCAACGCGCTGGTGGGCATGGGCGTGAAGCCTGGTGATCGCCTCGCCACGCTCGCGTGGAACACCCAGCGGCACCTCGAGCTGTACTTCGCGGTCTCCGGCATCGGAGCGGTGCTGCACACCATCAATCCCCGCCTGCCACCTGATCAGCTCGCGTTCATCGTGAACCACGCCGGTGACTCGAGGCTGTTCTTCGACACCACGTTCTTGCCGCTCGCCAAACACCTCGCGAGCGTGCCGACGCCACTGCAGCACTTCATCGCGCTGACCGATGACGCGCACATGCCGGAGAACTCCGGGCTGCCCAACCTGCGCGCGTATGAGCTGTTGCTGCCCCACCAGCCCGACACCTTCGAGTGGCCGAAGCTCGACGAGAACTCGGCGTCGTCGCTTTGTTACACCTCGGGCACGGTCGGTCTGCCGAAGGGCGTGCTGTATTCGCATCGCAGCACCGTGCTGCACAGCTTCGCGATCGCCATGGTCGATGCGCTGGCGATCTCCGCGCAAGACGTCACCTTGCCGGTGGTGCCCATGTTCCACGTCAACGCGTGGGGTGTGCCGTATGCGGCCGCGATGGTGGGCTCGAAGCTGGTGCTCCCCGGCGCGGGGATGGATGGCAAGAGCCTGCTCGAGCTGATCGAGAGCGAGAAGGTGACCAGCGCGTTGGGTGTGCCGACGGTGTGGCTGGGGCTGCTCGCCGCTGCGAAGACCGCGGGCAGAAAGATGAGCTCGCTGCGGCAGGTGGTGATCGGCGGCAGCGCGTGTCCTCCGTCGATGATCACCGCGTTCCAGGAAGAGCACGGCGCGAAGGTGCTGCATGCGTGGGGCATGACGGAGATGTCTCCGCTGGGCACGGCGTGCCGGCTGTTGCCCAAACACGCGAACGCCACCGCGGAGGAGAAGCTGGCGGTGCAGATGAAGCAGGGCCGGCCGATCTTCGGCGTCGATCTGCGGCTGGTCGATGACTCCGGCTCGGTGGTGCCGCACGACGGGACCACTTCAGGCCACTTGCAGACGAAGGGGTTGTGGATCGCCAGCGGGTATTTCAAGAGCGACGACCGCACGCAGCACCAGGACGGGTGGTTCTACACGGGCGACATCGCCACCATCGATGGTGATGGGTACATGCAGATCACGGATCGCAGCAAGGACGTGATCAAGTCAGGCGGCGAGTGGATCAGCTCGATCGATCTCGAACACACCGCGATGTTGCACCCGGCGGTCGCGCAGGCCGCGGCGATTGGCGTGGCGCACGAGCGGTGGGGTGAGCGGCCGCTGTTGGTGGTGGTCAAGCAGAAGGATCAGGAGATCACCAAGGAGGCGCTCAAGGAGTTCCTCGAGGCGAAGCTGGTGAAGTGGTGGATGCCCGATGCGATCGAGTTCGTCGAGGCGTTGCCGATCGGGCCGACCGGGAAGATCTTGAAGCGATCGCTGCGAGAGAAGTTCGCTGGCTACAAGTTGTGAATCCTGATGCTCCCTCTCCCCTTCGGGGAGAGGGTTGGGGTGAGGGGTTTGGTACCTGGTAATGACCCTCACCCTGACCCTCTCCCAAAGGGAGAGGGGACTCGTTTTCAGACTGAGGAGTCGCGATCGACGAGGTAGCGCATGAACATGCTGCGCACGACCAACGCGACGGCGATCAAGCCGACCACCAAACCGAACAACGCGTTCATTCGCGGCGGCTGGCGGCCCTGTTCGAGCACCACCGCGTCTTCCGCGGTGATCACCCCGAGCGCCGACCGCGCCGCCACGCTCTTCACCGGCTCGACGTAACCAGTCAGCGTCTTCGGCTCGAGAAACTTCTCGATCGCTGCCTTGTTGATCTCCAGGTACGCCGCCACCTCGTCGGGGTTCGCGAGGCGATCGATGCCATCCATCAAGGTGAGCAGCTCCTTGTCGGTGGTCGCCACCACGCCGCGCGGAGGCACCACCGGCGCGTCGCCCGTGAAGATGGGAATGAACAACTCCATGTAGTGCTCGCCGCTCACGCCGCCATCGCGCAGCGAGCGCCAGCCCTTCCACTTGCGTGACGCGGCCTCGGTCAGGTCGAGCTTGCAGCCCACCAACGTCACCCAGCGCGCGCCCGAAGGATCCGCGAGCCATTCGGTGCAGCCCCGTTCCACCGGCTTGATGCGCGAGGCTTCACGCAGATCCGCCACGCTGATGAACAAGACGAACAACCCGAAGCCGAGCAGCAGCACCGTGCCTGCCGCGCCGCCCCATCCATTCTCCGCACCGAGCAGCCGCTTGAGGTTCATCAACGCTCCAGCGGCCAGTACAGGCGAAGCAACGTGCGCGCGGGGCAGTTGGTGCGTGTGACGGTCACCACATCGCCGTCGCGCGTGAGCGGATAGGGGCGCTCCTTGCCGGTGGTCAGGTTGGTGATCGACGCGAAGGGCTTCGTCTTCACCGGGCCCAGGTTCACTTTCAGCCGCGCGACGTCGGCGCGTGAACGGTTGAGCAGCTCGACCGACTCGTAGGCCTGGCCCGGCTGCGCCGAGTGCGCCTCGTGCAGATTCGCGAACACCCCACCCTCCACTCGCCAGCTCGCTGTGCCGTCTTTGGGCAGCTTCACCCGCGCAGGGCACTTCGCGTCTTTCCACGGAGCTGCTTCGACCACCAGCTCGCGCACCACCGCATCGGGCGGGCCCTCGAGCACCTCCCAATACTCCGCCAGCCACGCGCGCGAGTGTGAGGCGAGCCGGCGCTGCATCACCACGTCGAGCCGGCCCAGGTGCGCCTTCGAAGGCGTCAGCGTGGCCTCGAGCTCGTTGAGCGTCAGCACAGGGTGAAACTGCGCCTCGCGCAACGCGGGCAATTCGAGTGACCACTGCCGGCCGTCACGCGTGGCGGTCACCAGCGTGCGCGGAGAGCTGCGGCGATCGGCCTGATACGGCGACCACGCCTGCGAGGTCACTTCGACGCGCAGGCCGTCGAGCTCGATGAAGTTCACCGACGGCCACAACTTCGGCGCTTCTTCGTAGTCACCACCGGCCCAGTCCTGCGCCATGCCGCAGCTGCCCGCGCTGGTGATCAGGAGATCCGCGTCACCATCGAGCCCCTTGAGCAACCGCACGGTGGCGTAGTGCTTGTGACCATGCAGCACCACGACCGCGCGGCCGAGGGTCTGCAAGGTGGTCAGCGCCGAGCCCGCCCCCAGCGCCGTCATGGTGAGCTCTTCGCGATCGCCATTGCTCACCAGCCACGGCAGCACCTTGCCGACGAGGAACTTCTGCAGCGGCGGCCGGCCGGTGGTGACGATCGCCGAGGTGTCGGTGACCGGCGTGGGGATCAGGTGGTGGTGGAGCAGGAAGAGCAGCGGCCGCTCGGGGTCGCCGCTCGCGAGTTCACTGCCCATCTGCAGCAGGTCGGCCTGGCGAATCACCCCGCCTGCCGACGCGATGCCCGACGGCAGGTACGTCGAGTCGTACGCCACCACGTCGCAGGGGAAGTCGGGCAACGGCACGTGCTGCGCGAGGAATGGTGTGTGGGCGCCGAGCACCTGGATGTCGGCGCGTGGAGCGACCCTGGCGGTGAGCTCATTGAAGAGCTCTTCGCGGTACGGCGCGAAGACACCTTCTGCGCGGCGATCGTGATTGCCAGGGAGGATGATGGTCGGCCTGGGACCACCGAGCTGCGCTTCGATGCCCGCGTGCAGCCGCAGAAATCCTTCGACGAGTCCTGGTGACGGCTCGTTGGTGTTGAACACGTCTCCGGTGAGGACGATCGCGTCGACCTGCTGACCGCGGAAGGCGCTGATCAGCCCTTCGTAGAGGCGAGGCTGCAGCACCGGGTCCGCGCCGTAGTGAAGATCGGAGAGGTGTGCGATGCGTCGCATGGGCGGGCGCACCCTAGCGAGGCTGGCTGACGGCTGGGGAAATAGGAGCCGAGCGCAGCCGGATGCGCCACCATCAAGGCATCAGCGCGCGTTCCAGCAGGTCTGCCCATTGGCGATCGGAGGCTTCGCCGCCCTTTCGGTACCAGTCACGCCCGACGCCCCGAACGCGTGCGCGACGTCGAGCGCCGCTCGATGCTCGGGACTCAGCGCGCCCTCTTCGCGAGGGCTGCCTGGAGGCGGACTCCCGCGGCTTCTCCGTGGACGAACGTCGCCAGACGGACGCGGAGCTGCAGATCGCCTTCGCTCGGGTAGAGCTGCTGAAGCCCATCGAGCGATCGCTCACGTGCAGCCTCAGACATCGAGCAAGCCGTCTCGAAGCGCTGCTGGGGGCTCATGGCACGATACAGTTCGACCTGTCGCTGCTGCGCCCAGGCCGCCGTGTCGGTCTGCTTCAGGCTGGTTTCGCCGTTGCGCGCCACCCGGTTGTCGCCGCGCCTCTCAGCGCAAGACTTCGACGTCGTACGTGCGATCGACTGGCCCGCGGATGGTGAGAAAGCCGCCAGGGAAATCGAGCGACCTTCCGCTCACCAATCTCGCCACCGGATTGACTCCGGCGCGATCGACACAGCCACGCTGCGCTGCGCTCGCGCAATCCGGCATCGCCACGCCGTTCTCGACGAAGCCGGTCGAATCGCCACGAATGACCGCGTAGCGCGTGCCGTCTCGCTCGATGAACTCGCTCTGACCGCCCGGCACCACGAACAACGAACGCTCTTTCTCCACGTCGTTCAAGTCGACCGTCGGAGGCGCGGCGTCGATCAACGTCTCCACCCGCGAGGGCAACCGGGGGATGCACGTGCCCGGCCGCAGGAACAGGGGCAACTCCGTGACCGCCGCCGGCACCATCAGATCCACCGGGCCGGTCGCGCGCGTCAGGCCATCCCACGACACCCACTCGCCTTCGGGCAGGTACACCGAGCGGCCCACCGCACCTTCATCGACCACGGGCGCGACGAGCAACGCGCCCCCCAGGAAGTACTGATCAGCGATCGTCCACCCGCGATCATCACTCGGCTGCACCATCGCCAGCGCGCGCACGATGGGAACGCCCGTGCCTTCCGCTACAGCCGAGTGCGCGTCGAGGTACGGGTAGAGCTGAATGTGGAACTGCGCCCACCGCTTGTAGTGCGCGAGCGTCTCTGCGTCGGAGTCGAACTTCCAATTCCGGCGCGCATCGATACCGTGGTGCGTGCGCATCACCGGGGTCAACGCGCCGAGCGAGGTCCAGCGAAAGAAGAGCTCCTTCGTCGAGGGCGGGTTGGTGGCCGACTGGTAGCCGGCGATGTCGTGCGCGTACATGCTCACGCCCGCGAGCCCCAGGTTGATGCCCATGGGAATGACCGTGGGCAAGCCATCGTCTTTCTGAAAGCTGGTGCGTTGATCACCCGCCCAGACCACCGGCGTGACCTGGTTGCTGCCGAGCCAACCGGCGCGCGCGAAGAAAGTGCGCTGCACTCCGCCATCGGCACGTTCATCCATCACCTCTTGATTGATCTGCGCCCACTCACGCGCGTAGCGGTTGTGCGCCTGGAGCGGATCTTCCCCGCTCGCCAACACCGCGTCGTGCGGCAACCACTCGCCGTAGTCCGCCATCCACCCGGTGAAGCCCACGTCGAGCGCTTGGCGCAGGTAGCTCTTCACCCACTCCCGCGTCTCCGGGCGGGAGAGATCGGCGAGGCCCGTCGGTTTGAAGGTGACGCCGCTGAACAGGTAGACGCCGCCATCGGGGCTCTTCACCAGGTGCCCTCCGTCGATCGCGTCGGCCATGATGCGCGTCTCGTCGACCACGAAGGTGTTGAAGTACGCCTGCCACGAGTAGCCGCCGTCCTGCAGCTCGGCCGCCAGCCCTTCGGCGTCGGGGTAGAGCGTACGATCGGTGTCCCACTCCTCCACCAGCCGGTAGCCGCTGGGCTCATCGGTGCCACCGCGAAAATCTTCCGTCCAGATCGCCGACGAGGGGATGTCGTTGTCGCGCAGCAAGGTCGCCACGCGCCGCACCTCGGCGGGCCCGAACACCGCGTCGTTCCACGGCGCGAAGGCCATCGGAGGCGGACGCAGCGGGCGGCCCAGCACGGTGCGCGTCGCGCGGGAGACCGCCGCGGCGGGTGCGCCTTCGTAGAGCCAGAGCGTGAACTTGTTGCTCCACACCTCGATGCGAAAGACGTCTTCGCGGCTGCTGCACACGTCGAACACCGAGCGCGCGTCACTGCCGACCAGGCCCTGGTAGCCCCGATTCGAGGTCCACGTGGGGAGCCCGAAGCTCGACGCGTGCCGCGTACCCACCAGGAACCAGAGCTCGGGATATTCGTCGTCGGTCATCTGCTTGCCGATGCCCGGCTCGCTGGTCCACATCGCCACCGAGTGACCGCGGTGATCGATGCCGTCGGCTTGCGCTCCGAAACCCAGGAACCGATCGGCGGCTGCGCACGAGAAGGCGAGCGAGAGCCGGTTGGTCTCGGGGTTCGACGCGGTGTACGTGATGGCCAGCTCGCCCACGCCGGTGGAGGTCGCCGCCACGGTGGCCACGGCCGTACCGCTCGCGTCTTTCCAGGTGCCCTTCGCCGCCGTCTTCGTCACCTCGTCCCAGGCGAAACGTTGCGCTTCGGTCCACAGGGGTTTGTTGTCGGTGATGCGAAAGCTGCCGTACTGCATCTCGTAGCGCGCGCGGCCCACCCGGGTGGAAACGGGCGCGACCACCGATGACGACTCGAGCAACACGCGGTCGCTCGCCTTGATGGAGAAGACGGTCGAGCCGGTGTCACTGGCAGCGAGGGTCAGCCCGCCCAGGGTCGGCGTCTCCGGGGCACAAGCGGCGAGCAGCAGGAGGGCGGGGAAAAAGGTGCGCACCAGCCGTAACTAAACCCTTCTGGTCGGGGCTCCAAGTGGCTGATTTCCCATTCAGGGTCACCCGAGTGTCATCGCCCGTTCGGTGGCGGTTGATGGAAGTGAGCCAGCCGCTGTTGATTGGGAACCATGGCCGCTGACCTCACCGAGGATCGGGATCTCGCGTTGCAGTTGCACAAAGTGTTGAGCGAGATCGATCCCGCGCGATGGCGCGACGAGATGGCCGCGGTGCTCAAGCCCCGCCTCACCGAGCTTCAGCTGCGCTTCGCCAAACGCGCGCAGCACGCGGAGCTGGCCGACACCCTCAAGACGGAGTTGCCCAAGCTCGACACCCGGGGTCAGTGGCTCGCGTTCAAGAAGCAGCTGCAGCCCGCTTACATCGAGCTCGCCAAGCGCTTGAAGGCCGAGTCGATTCACGTGCCGTCGCTGAGGCCCACCAACTACGCACGCAACGTCTTCCACGTGATGACGGCGATCGGCGTGGTGGCGCTGCTGGAGTTCATGAACAACCCGCCGCTCGTGCTCGCCATCGCGGCCTTCTTCGCCGCCGCGGCCTGGAGCACCGAGCTTGCGCGCCGCATCAGCCCGCGCATGAACGTGCTCGTGATGAAGGTGTTCAACCCCGTCGCGCACCCGCATGAGGTGCAGCGGGTGAACTCGGCGACCTGGTACACCACGGCGCTGCTGCTGCTGGCGTCTACGCAGTCGACGCTGCTGTGCGTGACGGGCGTGGTGGTGCTGGGCATCGGAGATCCCATCGCGGCGCTGGTGGGCCGGCGCTTCGGGCGCATCAAGCTGCTGCACGGACGGTCGCTGGAGGGCACGGTCGCGTTTGCGATCAGCGCCACGGTGGCCACGTTCGTTGCGTTCTTGATCTTCCACTCGTCGATGGGGCTCGGCATGGCGCTGGGTTTGGCGGCGGCGGCTTCGATCGCGGGTGCGCTCGCTGAGTTGTTCAGCCTGCGCGTCGACGACAACTTCTCCATTCCGCTCAGCGCGGCGGCGGGCGTGGTGGTGATGACCACGCTGCTGCAGGTGGCGATCTAGAAAACCAGCCCTCTCCCCTCGGGGGAAGGAAGAGGGCGGGCCTTTTCAGTGTGGAAGCGCTGCGCGCGCTGGCCGTTCGAACGATTCCCGCACGTGCAGCCGCCCATCCAGCGGCAGCACGTCCAGGTGCAGGTTCAGCGAGCCATCACGATTCACTTCCGCCCAGCCGGCGCGCACCCAGATGCTGCCGTTGCGCCCCTGCTTGATGGAAAAGATCGCCAGCATCTTCCCGGTCTCGAGCATGTGTCCTCCTCTCTGTCGCGGCGATGATTCGCCACGGCAGACGCGGGGGTAGCCAGCGGCGTGCCTGTGCTGGCGCGCTCGGAGAAGTGCTCGGGGGACCGAGAATCCTTGGCTGGGGCCTGGATGCTCCAGCGGATTTCTCAGTGGGCGCGCGAGTTCATTTTGCGCACTTCTGCGGCACGGCCTTACCGCCACCATCGACGGGCATGCCACCGATCGGCCGGCCCTTGAGCGCCGCGTTGGCGAACACGGTGCGGCGGTTGAGCGCTCGGCCTTCGGGCGTGTCGTTGGCCGAGATGGGCTTGTTGCCGCCAAACCCCACCGCCAACAGCCGCGAACAGTCGACGCCCTTCTTGATCAACGCCTGCACCACCGCCGCCGCGCGCTCTTCACTCAGCGCCTGGTTCGCGCTGTCCATGCCCATCGAGTCGGTGTGGGTCTCCACGCGCAACAACGTGATGTACGTCTTCGCCTCGAGGTAGCCCTTCACGTGCTCCAGCACCGCGTCGCTCTCGGGCTTGAGCTTGTCGGAGTTCGTCTCGAACGTGATGGGCCCGGGCAGCTTGAGCTCGTTGCCCTGGAGTTCATATGGAACCGGGTCGGCCCCGAGCACCAAAGCCATCAGCGTCAGTAAAGAAGTCATGCACTCTTCATGTGCGGGAAGCCTCGGCAAGGCAAGCGGCCCCGCTGACGGTCGAAGGTGCCTCGTGTCGCCCCGCGGTTCCACTCTCGCCACCCGCTGCGAACCCTGATTGACTCCGGGCCCCAGCAAACCTAGTCAGCAGGTTCGATTTTGACAGCGAGCCCCCCACTCGCGCCCGCAGTACATCCGAGGCTTTCATGCAGATCCGCATCGCGGCTGTCCTTGCTGTTCTCCTTGTCTCCGGCTGCCGCGTGATCGAGCCCGAACCGCCGCCGACCGCACCGCGAGTCGACAGCTTCACTGCGAGCAAGACGCGCGTCGCACCGGGTGAAGAAGTGACGCTCACCTTCGCCACCACGGGTGCCACCAAGGTCGAGCTGACCGACGACTCGGGCAACGGCGTTCAGCTCGAGGGCTCCGTCGAAGCGGGCACCGCGAAGGTCGCCCCCGCACGCAGCTCGTTCTACGTGCTGCGCGCCACCGGCAAAGGCGGCCGCGACACTGCTTTCCTGCAGATCGCCGTGAACGAGCCGCTCCGCGACGTGTTCCTCGTGGCGGTGCCGCAGGTGATCGACTCGGGCCAGGAGGCGCAGTTGCTCTGGGGCGCCGCGGGCGCGACCACCGTCACCTTGAAGACGGGCGCAGGCATGCCGATGCCGCTGACGGGCACCACTGGTTCCATCGCCGTCACGCCGGCCAGCACCGAGCGCTACACCCTGACCGCTGAAGGTGCGCCGGGCACGCCGCCGCTGACCGCCATCACCGGCCTCGAGGTGCGCCCCGTGCTCGCGAGCGCCGACCTGGTGGCCCTCGATGGCATCGAAGCCGGCAAGACCCTCACCTTCTCGTGGAAGACGCTGGGCGCCTCGCGCGTCACCATCTCCGAGCAGACCTTCGGCCAGCTCACCTCGGTGACCGAGCCCTCGTCGGTCGCGATGGGCAACTTCGACTACGTGCTCCCCGCAAAGCTGCCCAGCGGCGTCGACGTGCTCGAGGGGTTGCCGCTCCGCTTCACCGTCACCGCCATCAGCGGCGACGTTCGCGTCACGCGCACCATCGAGCGGGTGGTCGGCCTGCGCCCGGTCATCGAGTTCTTCCAGGCGCCGGGGACCGTGTCGGAAGGCAAACGGTTCACCGCCAGCTGGAAGACCCTCAACGCGGCTTCCATCACCATCGCGATCAACGGCCTGCCGGTGTTCCAGACCCGGCCCAGTGAGCAGACCCGCGTCGACCTGGGCGAGGTGTCGTTGCCCGCGCCGCTCGCGCAGACCGACTACAAACTCATCGCCACCTCGGCGCTGGGCGTCACCGCCGAGCGCAGCTTCACAGTGCGCCCGGTGGGGCTGCCGGTGATCAACACCTACACCCTCACCGGCGCCTTCAACGCCATCGGTGAAGCGGTCACCGCCCGCTGGACCACCACCGACGCGACCCGCGTGCTGCTGCGCTTCGAGAACGGCGCCACCCTGGCCTCGGTCACCAACGCGGCCCAGGTCGCCAGCGGCAACGTGGTGCTCACCCCCGCCAACACCGCGCGCATCACCCTGGAAGCCTGGAACGCCTCCGGAGACCTGGTGCAGCAGACCCGCACCGTCACCTTCAACGGCACCTCGCCCACCACCGTCACGCCCACGCCGGTGTTCCGCACCGCGGCCGCCACCTTGAGCTGGCAACTGGCCGACGCCGGAGTGACCGAGGTGGTGGGCCTGCCCACGCCCGCGCCCGCGCCCACCAGCGCCTCGGCCAACTTCATCGACCTCGCCACGGTCGCCACCGCCGAGCCGCTCTTCTTCACCGACACCAACGACGGCGCGCAGAAGCTGCCGCGCATTCCCGGCTTCCGCTTCCCCCTGCTGGGCACCGTGCGTGAAGATCTCTGGGTCTCGGTCAACGGCTTCATCGCCTTCGCCGCGCCCGCCGCGTTGATCAACAACACCGACTTCGCCGACGCGGGCGACACCGCGCCTTCGATGCTCGCCCCCCTCTGGGACAACCTGCTGCTGGGCCCCACCTCCCAGATCCTCTACGCGCTGCAGACCTCGCAGCAGGGTGAGCCGATGCTGGTGGTGCAGTGGGATCACGTGCAGCTCGCGGGTGACCCGAACGCAGACCTCACCTTCCAGGCGCAGCTGTTCGAGACCGGTCAGGTCACCTTCGTCTACAAGAACATCGCGCCCGCGGTGACCTCGGTGACGGTCGGCGTGAAAGACACCGTCTTCCCTGCCGCGCAGCAGTTCGCCTTCAACAGCACCACCACCCAGCCGGTCACCGGCCTCGAGCTCAACTACTTCACCGGTGGCCCCGCTGACGGCACGGTGGGCTTCAAGGCTGGTACGGCGCGTCGACTCGAGTTCGTGGGCCGCACCGCCACGGGCCGGGTGCCGGTGAGCGCCGAGGTGCGCAGCTTCGCCGCGGGCGAGGTGACGGTGAACGAAGTGATGGCCTTGCCTGAAGCGTCGGTGACGGCCACCGGTCAGTGGATCGAGCTGCGCAACAACACCGCCGTGGCGATCGACTTCGAGGGGTTGCGCGTCGACACGCTCAACTCGGGCGACGCGGGCTTCGTGCTGCCCCCGGGCAGTTCGGTCGACGCGGGCGCGATGTTGGTGCTCGGCCAGTCGGTCAACCCGTTGGACAACGGCGGCGCGACGGTCGAGGTGGCGGCCGCGTTGGCGCTGCGCGCCATCGATCGCGTTCGCGTCTCGCTGGGCACCTCGGTGCTCACCACCTTCACCTACGACGCTGGCGTGCCGGGCACCTCGATGCAGCCGCCCGGAGAAGATCTGAGCGTCGCTGCCAGCCGCACCTACGCCTGCAACCGCACCCAGACCTTCGGTGCCCTGGGCTCGCTGGGTACGCCCGGCGCGCGCAACGAGTCGTGCGCGAGCTACACCATCAGCTCGATCCCCGGCCGCTTCACCGCCGCGCCTGCAGGCAGCGAGGTCCTCACGGAGATCGACAGTGACGATGCCTTCGGCACGCTCACCCTGCCGCAGCCGTTCACCTACTTCGGCACGGCCACCACCAACGCGCAGCTGAGCACCAATGGGTTCGTGAGTCTGGGCGTGCCTGGCCTGCCCACGGTGACGAACAACTACAGCGTCAACGGCACCACGGTGGCCACCACGAACCCCAATGGCGCTGTGGCGCCCTTCTGGGATGACTTGTTCCGCGACGCCAACGGAAAGAACGCCATGTGGCGTGAAGCCGACCGCACCATCATCAGCTGGGAAGGTTTCTCTCAGTTCGACGCCCAGGCCGAGACCAGCATCAACATGCAGGTGCACCTGCTCGACAACGGCACCATCGAGTTCCACTACGGAGACATGAGCTCCAGCTCGTTGGTCCAGAGCACGGCGGAGCTCGTGACCGGCTCATCCGCGACCGTCTGGCTCGAAAGCCAGGACGGCGTGGTCGCCACCGTCTCTTCCATCAACCGGCCCAACAGCATCGCGCCGAACTCCGGCATTCGTTTCACGCCGCGGCCCTGAACTTCTTTCCGAGATCCCCCATGAACTTCACTCTTCAGGTTCGTTCGTCGTTGCTTGCCCTGGCCGGGGCCTCGCTGGTTCTTTTCGGCTGCCCCACGGTGCCCAACCCCGACCCGCTCGAGCCGTCGCCGGTGATCAGCACCTTCACCGCTTCGGCCCCGGTGGTCGACGTGGGCGCGAAGGTCACCCTCTTGTGGAAGGTGGAGAACGCCACCTCGCTCAAGATCGAAGAGCCGTCGCTGGGCGCGGTGTCCGGCGTCTCCGGCAATGAAGGCACCGTGGAGGTGGCCATCACCGTCGATTCGATCTTCGTGCTGACCGCGCGCAACGACCGCGGCGCCACCGACACGGCCGTGGTTGCCGTACGCGCGGGCGCCGCCTCGCGCGAAATTCTCTTCACCGCGTTGCCCAGCACCATCGCCGCGGGTGGCTCGGCCACCCTGGCCTGGTCGGCCCCCGGTGCCACGGCCCTCACGGTGAGCGCCAGCCCCGGAGGCGCCATCGACCTGCAGGGCCAGACCGCCAGCGGCGTGCTCACGGTGAACCCCGCGGTCACTACCGTCTACTCGCTCACCGCCGGAGGCCGCACGGTGACCGCTACCGTGACCGTCGAGCCCACCCTGTCTTCCTTCACCGCCACGCCGGTCGTCGCGCGGCCCGGTGAGACCGTGACGCTCGCCTGGACCACGGTCAACGCGACCCGGGTGGTGCTCACCGCGCCGGGCCGGGGCACCCTGGCCGACAGCACCGACGCGACGGGCAGCTTCACCGATACCCTGCCCGCGCTGGCCGACCCCGGCCAGCTTTTCCCCTATGAGCTGACCGTCACGGGCGCCGGAAAGACCATCACCCGGTCGGTGCTGGTGTCGATCAGCGGCAAACCGGCGGTGGCCACCTTCACGGCGCCTGCGCTCGCGCGTTCTCCGGCGGCGGGCGTGTTGCCCGACGGTGGTACTCCGGCCAACGAGATCACCCTCGGGTGGACGACGTTGGCGGCCGACGCCGTCGCACTGTCCACCGGCGGGGTGGAGTTCTACCGCGCGCCTTCTGCCTCGGTCGCCGCCGGCACCGTGGTGCTGCCCACGCCTGCGCAGACCACCACCTATCTGCTGACGGCCAGTGACAGCCGCGGCGGCGTGGCCAGCAAGAGCGTGACCGTGGAGGTGCGCGGCATCCCCTCCATCGCGCTCACCGTCGCCCCGGGCAGCGTCACCGGCGGCACGCCCGTGACCCTCTCGTGGACGGGCCAGAACGTCTTCAACGCGGCGATCAGCGAGAGCACCTTCGGCGGCGTCGTCTACGTGAGCGACGGCAGGGCCGACACGGGCACCACGCAGGCGAGCCCCAACGCGAACGTCACCTACACCATCGTGGCCGACAACGGCCTGGGCGACCGCGCGACCAGCAGCGCCGCCGCCGTCACGGTCACCGCGCCACTCTCGATTGCGGTGGCCGAAACCGGGGCACTCAGGTCGGGCCAGAACGTGACCGTCTCGTGGACCAGCCCCACGCCGGCCAGCATCGTCGGCCTCGGCCACGACGGCGTCGACGTGCGCACTGCGTCGACGGGCTTCGAAGACATCACCGGTACCGGGCAGAAGCTCACCTTCACCAGCGAGCGGGCGTCGATCACCACCAACTTCCGCACCCTGCTCTTCGGTCGCACGGTGGGCGAGGTGATCACCGTCACCGACAACGGGTACCTCACCTTCGGAACCCTCAACGGCACCAACTCCACCGAGGTGGCGTTGCCCACAGCCAAGCTCGAAGCTTTCAGCATCGTGCCCTACTGGAGGTCGATGAGCGGGGGCGACGGCGTGTTCTGGCAGGTCAAGCAGGTCAACGGCGTGCCGACGCTGATCGTTCAGTGGAAGAACTCCACCGCGAACTTCGAGGCGAAGATCTCCAGCAGCGGCCAGGTCGACTTCGAATACCTCACCCTGCCCACCACCGCGGGGGGTCAGGCAGGCGTGGTGGGCGCGAGGCCGGTGCAGACCGTCGTGCTGCCCGTCGCTCCGTCGGCCAACCTGGGCGCCACCTTCTTCGGCTCGCGGCCCAGTCCCGTCAGCGTGCGCGCCGTGGTCGAAGGCCCCATCGGAGGCCACCTCAGCCTCGGCGCAGGTCAGCTGCTGCGCGTGGCGGCCTCGTTGCCGCTGGTCGTCGAACCCTCGGAGTTGACCATCAACGAGGTGATGCCGGCCTCCACTGTCGGTCCCCCGGGCGCGTGGGCCGAGTTGCGCAACGCGCGCAATCAGGCGCTCCCGCTCGATGGCTGGTCCTTCTCACTTTCGGACGGCGGGGCGATTGCGCTTTCGGGCTCGGTGCCCCCGCATGGATTGTTGGTGGTGGGTGCCAGCACCGACCGCGCGCTCAATGATGACGCGGGAGTCGAGGTGCAGATCCCCAGCTTCGACCTCTCGGGCCAGAGCACGCTGACGCTGGCGCGGGGTGGTGCTCATGACGTGCTGTCCCTGGCAGGTGCCGACGCCGGCATCGCCTTCA
>JANODF010000672.1:0-5394 GCA_031412555.1 Archangium sp.
GGAAATCCTGCGACGCGACCTTCCGCAAAGTCCTCGCCGCCAGCCGGGAGCTGACGCACCTGCCCGCGTGGGCCGACTACAACAAGCGCGTGCACGCGACCGATGCCGTCGGGGTGTGGCACGAGACGTACGTCGTCGAGCCCGGCCGCCACGAGAGCGTCTACGTGAACATGCCGCCGTGTGGCCTGGGCGCCGCGTTCGGCGTGGTGCCCGCGGAGGGCAAACGAACGTCGGCGCGCGGCCGGCTCACCGCGAGCCTCGAGCCCTGAAGGCGCTGTTGGTGTTGAGCCTGCTCGCCGCCGTGGAAGGCACGCCCCGCCCCACGCTCCCATGGTTGGCGGCGCAGCTGCTGCCCAGCCCCGAGTTGGCCGTCGGTGGGGACCAGGTGCACCTGGGCGTTCGCTGGCAAGTCACCCCGCTGCTCTTCGCGTGGGGCGTCAATCGCAAGGTCTCGGGTTGGCGCACCTTCGTGGTCGAACCGGGCGTGAGGCAAGGCGGGGCGATCGAGTTCTTCGTCTCACCGGAGGTGCTCTTCACACCGCGCGTGGACCTGCTGCTCCGGCCCGGCTTGCGTGCGTACTTCCCGGTGCTCGAGCATGGAGAGGCGCTCTCCGTCTCACTCGGGCTCTCGTATCAACGGGTGGGTTTGACGGACGGTGTCGCGTTCGAGGCGGGCGCCTTCATTCTCTTCGGCATTCTGGGCGTGCACGTCTCCTACGCGCCGGGCCCCACCACCGTGGGCCAGACCATCGCCACGCTGCGGCTGCGGTACTTCTGATGCGTGCGCTCCTCTGTCTGTTGGTGGTGCTCGTTTCGCCCGGCTGCCTGATGGGCACCATTCTGCGGCGCAACGTCGGCGCGTTGATCAGCGCACCGCGTGAAGTTCCCAATCGGTTGAGTGACCCGCGCCGGCACGACGCGCGGCTGGCCGTGACGTGGGTAGGCCACGCGACGGCGCTCATTCAGCTCGATGACGCGTTCGTTCTCACCGACCCGGTCTTCACGCAGTCGGTCGGCGCAGGCTTCTCCCGGCGCCTGGTGCAGCCCGGTCTGGCGGTGGAGAACCTTCCGCGCGTCGACATCGCGCTCGTTTCGCATCTGCACCTCGACCATCTCTCACTGGGCAGCCTCGAGTTGCTCGCGTCGAAGGTGCAGCACCTGCTCGTGCCACCGGGCGCATTCGTCTACGTGCCGGACCAACCGTTCCCGACAGACGAAGTGGAGCGCTGGCAGACCTTCGTGCAGGGTGAGTTGCGCATCACCGCGGTACCGGTGCGACACCCGGGCTACCGCTATGGGCTCGACTCAGCGTGGCTCACGCAGAGCGCGACGGGTTGGGTGGTGCAGTACCGCGACCTCACCGTGTACTTCGGTGGCGACACCGCCTTCGATGAAGACGCCTTTCGAGAGACGGCGGCCCGCTTTCCGAAGATCGATCTGGCCATTCTTCCCATCGGTCCTGTCGAGCCGCCGAGCTTTGCGCGCGAGACGCACCTCGATGGTCCGCAGGCGCTGCAGGCATTCGTACTGCTCGGAGCAGCGCACCTGGTGCCCGTGCACTTCGACACCTTCGCGCATGGCATCGACGCTCCCGGCCTCGCGGTGGAACGTTTGAGAGGCGCGATGTCAGAACTGGGCATCGGTGACGACCGCGTGCACGTGCTGGCGATCGGTGGGCAGTGGGCCCTCACGTCGACGCGATGAGCGCCGCGACAGCCAAACCAGCACGGCCCAGAGCAGCGCAGGCACTGCGCTCGTCTCACAGCCGCAGCCACCAGCGCCCTGAACACGCTTCACCTTCGAGCCGCCGTCAGCAGGCGCTTCGTTCACGCCTGCGTCGAGCTGAACCTGGCCTGCGTCGAGGGCAGGCCCGGCGTCCTGCCTGGTGGGCGCGAACGTCGCCACCACCGTGGTCGAGTCGGTCAGCACCAACGAGCCAGCACCGCCGTCGCCCCAACCCGAGAAGACAGAGCCAGAAGCAGGCGTAGGCGTCAGGGTGAGGCTGGTGCCCTCCGCGAAGGTCGCAGTGCATGAAGCGCCGCACGAGATGCCTGCGGGTGCGCTCTCCACCGTGCCGTTGCCTTCGACCACCACGGTGAGCCGGGGATCTTCACCCATGCCCTGAAGCGCCACGAGGATCGTCGGCCGCGCGGGGTCATTCGTCGAGAGCGAGAGTAACGCAGTGCGCGCTCCGGGCAGCGTCGGAGAGAACGTGACCGACAAGGTGCACGAGGTCGAAGGCGTAATCGGCTGGGCGCAGCCACCCACGCCGAAGTCCGTCGAGTGCATGCCGGACACGCCCGCGCTGACGCTCAGCGACAGCACGCCCGCACTCGAGATGACCACCTCGCGTGACGCGGACGTGCGCCCGACGCGCGCCGAGCCGAAGTCGAGGTTCAGTGGAGTGACGCTGGCGGAGGCCGCGCCTTCGACCAGGCTGAGCAGCTTGTTGGTGGTCGAAGCAGGGAGCGCCGTGAGCACCGGGCGCGCTTGATCGAGCAGTGCCTGGCGAAGCTGAGCGGGCGTCGCCGTCGGGTGGGTCTGCAGGTAGAGCGCAGCGGCTCCAGCGGCGTGCGGCGCGGCCATTGAAGTTCCACTCAGCCGGCACATGTTCCGCGGGTCGCTCGGCGTTCCGAACCACGACGACACCACGTGCGCGGCCGGTGCGAAGAGCGAGACACACGGCCCGTGGTTCGAGCCGCAGTCTCCGCCGCCGCTGCACCACCCTGCGTAGTTGGGATCAGCGGGTGCGCGCTCCCACGGGGTGTCGTACTCGTCGCTGCCTCCTACGATGAGCACGCCCGGCGCCCGGGAGACGTGGCCGCACGCGTCGCCGAGGTTGTTCCCGGCCGACTGAATGACCAACACGCCTGCGTTGATGACGCCGGTGATGGCTGTGTTGAGCATCGAGGTCGGGTCGGTGAAGTCGGGGGCCGTGCTGTTGATGCTCATCGAGGCGACGGCAGGGCCGGTGACGGT
This sequence comes from Archangium sp., assembly GCA_031412555.1. Classification (GTDB taxonomy): domain Bacteria; phylum Myxococcota; class Myxococcia; order Myxococcales; family Myxococcaceae; genus Archangium_A. Next base: position 2,980 of record JANODF010000672.1, read on the forward strand.
GGTGGCGTGCGCCTGGGCGATCCAGTCGAAGGCGCTCACCAGGTACGAGAGCTGAATGGCCACCGGGCAGGTCGCCACGCGCACCGGGTGCAGCGTCGCGCCCTTGGCCACGCCGAACCGCGCGCCGGCGGCGATGCCCGCGACGTGCGAGCCGTGCGACCAGGAATCACAGTCCTGCGTGCCTCCGGTGCCGGTGGTGTCGAAGCCTGCGCCCACGCGCCCTGTGAAGTCCTGGTGTTGTGCGTAGAGACCGCTGTCGATGATGAAGACGTGCACGCCCGCTCCGGTGCGCGGTGGGTTGTAGGTGCCATCGCGCGTCGAGGTCAGGCCGTCGAGGCGATCGAGCCCCCAGTTGTCCACGCAGGTGGCGGCGGGGTTCTGCGGGTCGGGGTCAGAGCAGGTGATCGACTGCGGCAGTGATGCGGGTGCGGGCCCGGAGAGCGCGATGCCCAAAGAGCAGTCGTCGATGGGCGTGGAGAAGGGGTGCGGGAAACGACGGTCTTGCACCACCTGCTCGACGAGCGGGTGCTCGGCCAGGCGCGGCGCGAGTGCGTCGGGGAGTTCGATGACGAAGCCTCGAAGTGCGCTCACCCAGACTGCGCGGACTCGCCCATCTGCGCCGGCGAGTTCGTCAGCCAACGGTGCCACTTGATCTGATTTCACCTCGCTTCGCAGCGAGACCAGCCAGCGGTTCTTCACTGCGAGCTCGGGTGGTGCCGGCTGCGGCGTGGCGTTCGTTGCCACACACAAAATGAGAAGGCTGATGGTGCTCATTTGAAAGGCCCCTCACCCTGACCCTCTCCCGAAGGGAGAGGGGACCACGCTTCACTTTGGCAGGAGTGTCTCGAGCGGCTTCTTCTCGTCGCTCTTCTTCGCCTTCGTCCACTCGATGAGCGCGCTCTGCCATGACACCTTCGTCTGCGTCGGCGCCTTGTCGGCTTCGTTCAGCTTGAAGCCGTCACCACCCAGGTAGAGGTAGTCGGTCGTCGCCAGCGTGTACGTCTTCTTGAGATCGATCTCCGCGCCCTTGCCGTCGACGAAGCCTTCACCCTTCGCGCGCAGCCCGGAGAACCGCGCTTCGGTGTTCTGCGCCGCTGCGAGCAATTGTTCGCCCGTCACCTTCACCGTCACGATCTCGTTCTCGAACGGCACCAGATCCCACACCGTCGCGCTGGTGATGACGCCAGCCGGAAGCCCCTGCCGAACGCCCTTGCGGTTGAGCAGCGCCACGTCGGTCTTGAAGCGCTCCTTGAGTGAGGTGGTGAGCCACGCGCTCATCTCGGCCGACTCCTGCTCGAGGCCCGCCTTGCTGAACCCGATCGGTGCACCCAGCGCGGCGTCGAGCTTCGTCTTCCAACCGGCGATCAACGCGGCCACGGCGGCGTCGGGCTTGGTGGGCGCCACCACCTCGACCACGCTCGACTCGGCCTTCACCAGGCGCTGCGCGAGCGGCTTGAGCACGTCGACCTTCACGTTCACCTTCGCGTACTCGTTCCAGTGGCGGCCCGGGTACACCAGCCGGGTGAGCCCCACCGCCTCGGGGTATTCGCGTTCACAATCACGCCCCGCCACGAACGCAGGCGACCAGTCTTTGTGCTGCTCCAGCAGCTCGGGCATGTCGTGCAGGCAACCGTCGGTGACGATCGCGATGACTTCAGCGCCTTCCAGCCGCGCCGCGGGGATCGCCTCGGTGAGGGCCGTCACGTCGCCGACCAGCTCGAGGCCTGCCATGCGGCCGGGCATCGGCGTCCACGTCGACTTGCGCGCTGCCAACCCCACCACCGCCACCTTCACGCCTCTGCGCTCGAGCATCACGTACGGCTTCAAACCGAGCGCGGTGCCCTGTTCGTCTTTCGGCTTCAGGTTCGCGGCGAGGTACGGAAAGCCGCCCGTCTTCACGTTCGCCAGGAACTGCTCGCGGTGCCAATCGAGCTCGCGGTTGCCGAACGCAGAACCGGCGTAGCCCATCTCCTTCATCACCTCGGCCGTCGAGGCGCCCTTGAAGTAGCTCGAGATGCTCTGCCCATTCGCGTTGTCGCCCGTCGAGAGCGCGATGGTCTTACTGCCCTCGCAGCTGCCCGCATCACGCTCGACGCAGTGGCCTTCTTCGGTGAGCCAGCGACCGAGCACTTCGGCGGCACCACCGCGCGCACCCTTCGGCTCCGGAGTCGGCAGCAGGTAGCCATTCTCGGCGCCGGTCACCAGAAAGGTGAGCTCGACCTCCTTGGAAGGCACCGAAGCATCGACAGGTGCAGCACCGTGCACTTCGGGAACAGGGGGCTGCTCCTCCTTCTTGCAGCTGAAGGTGGAGCTGAGCATCACGATCGCGGCGAGCAGGCGAGAGCGCATGTTTTGCGGTCTAGCATTCCCCTTCACCGCGCGAACTACAGTTGCCGCTTCCTGAGCTGGAGGTGT
>JANODF010000673.1:0-5477 GCA_031412555.1 Archangium sp.
GGTGAGGTCGCGTGGGTCAAGTTGCTCGACCTCGGCACGGCCATGACGATCGGCCGCACCACGAAGTTTCCCTCGGGCACGCCGCACTATTGCGCTCCTGAGCAGTTCGATGGCTCCATCGGCGCGCGCCCGGCCAACGACCTCGACGCGCTGGGCGTCACGTTGTTCGAGCTCTGCGCGCAGCGGCTGCCGTTCGATCTGGAAGATCCCGTCGAGCTCGGCCAGGCGCACATGTCAGCCTCGGTGCCCGACCTCGTACAAACGCGGCAGGCCGTGCGACAGACCGAGTCAGGGCCGCTCTCTCCCGAGGCCCTCGAGCCAGCCGTCGAGATGTTCCTCGACCGGGTTGGTGAGTTGGTGATGAAGATGATGGCGAAAGACGCGGCTGCGAGGCCCGACGCCATGACGGTTGCGCGGCGGCTCAACGAGCTCGAGCGCGAGTTCTCGAGTGAGCAAACGCAAGTCGGCTTCCGGTTGCCGGTGCCCCTCCCGCTGGTGAATCAGGCGAAGACGAGCACGATGATTCTGACGAAGGGGCCCTCGACGAAGCAGGCGCTCACGGCGATTGATCGCTCCAACAAGCGGCTGTTCGCGGTGCTGGCCGTGATGGTGGTGCTCCTGGGCGTGTTGTTCGGTGCGCTGATCAGCCGGCCCGATGGGGTGGTGCAGACCGAGACGCCGCTTCCCGTCATCGACGCAGGCGCACCGGTGGTCGCAGCCGTGGTCCCCGAACAGCTCGAGCCCCTGCTGCCAATCGATGCGGGCCTCGCCGTGGTCCCGCCCGTCAAGGTCACGCCGGTCGTGAAGAAGGTCGTCTACGCCGCGGCTGCGTGCACCTTCGATGATCGCTTTCGTGACTACGCGAGGCAGGTGGTCTCTGAGCTGCGAACCGTCAGCGGTGGTGGGCCCCGCTTCGACAAGCTCGAGGATGACGTGGGCGCAGCGCTGGTCGACAAAGACTGCAAGAAGGTCAATCAAGCGCTGTCTGGAATGCGTCGTGTGGCTGGTGTTCGGGAGGACGAGTGAACTTGATGCGCAGTCTCCAGGTGTCGATGGTTTTGCTGAGCATGCTGGCGTTCGGTCAGGCGCAGAAGCCGTCGTTGGTGCCAGCGCCGCTCGAGCTTCAGCCCAACCCCGCGCTCAAGAAGTTCGAAGAGCCGCTGCGCGCGGCGTTCATCGAGACGCTCCGCGACAAGGCAGGCGTCCTGGTGCCGACGCGCAAGGAGGTCGAGCAGGCCTTCCTCGACGGCAAGCGACAAGATTGCCGCGAGTCGAACGAGTGCCTGACGGCGCTGGCGACGTGCGCGGGCACGCTCTACGCGCTCTTCGTCGAGGTCAGCTACACCGAGAAGAAGGAGTTGGTGGTGAGCGGCCGCGTGGTTCGTGATGACGGCAAGCTCGTCAGCACGCAGTCGGTGCGCGAGGAGAAGGGGAAGGAGACGATCGTCGACGTCTCTCGCCGGCTGTTCATCAAGCTCTTCGAGCAGCTGGCGCTCGCGAAGCTGCCCACCTTCAAGGAAGCGGCAGTGGTGACGCCCCCTGTCCTCGACCCGGTGAAGGTCGTGCCACCCGTCGAGCGCTTTCCGCCGCCGCCGCCACCTCCCGCGGTCGAGCCGTCGGCGAACGTGGGCCGCGTGATTGGTTGGACCGCGGTCGGCGTGGGGTCTGCCGTGGGGATTGCGGGCGTCGTCTCGTTTGCGACGGCCCCGGCGATTCGCAAGGAGCCCAACGGCAACATCTTCGCCGATGACGCCTCGAAGCTGCCGGCGACCCGACTTCAGCAGCAGCTCGGGGTGGGGCTCATGGCGGGCGGGTTCGGTGTGGCCATCGTGGGCGCCGTGGTGGTGGCGATCTCGAAGGACGCGGAGTCGGTCAAGACAACAGTGGTGCCCATGCCGGGTGGCGCCGTGGTTCTCGTGGGAGGGGTGTTCTGATGAAGCGCATCGTCGTGTCGTTGACGGGGTTCCTGCTGCTGGTGAGTGGTTGCACCCTTGGAATTGAGTGTGACGCGTCGACCGCCTGCCCGGCCGGAGGGACGTGTCATCCAGAGCTGAAGGTGTGCGTCACCACGGACGGAGGCACCACGGGTGGCGGCGGAGGATCGATCGGGGGCGGAGGAGGCGCGACGGGCGGTGGAGGCGCGACCGGCGGCGGTGGTGGGGCGATGGGCACGTATTGCGACGCAGGTTTGACGTGCGCGGGGTGGCAGGAGTGTGCGCCGACGGCGACGGGCGGGCGCTGCTTCGACGGCGGGTTGGCATTGAGCTGGTTGTCACCCGATGCGGGGCTTCGAACGAACCTCAACAGCGTGCCCGGTCTTTTGCAGGTGACGCGGCCGGGAGGGGTGCTCAGCGTGCCGGTGCGGTCCGCTTCTGGTGTGACGCAGCAATGGGGGGTGAATGGCGGACAAGCGAGCGGAGTGCTTTCGCTGAGCAATGGAGCGCAGACGTTCGTGGCTGGTTGGGAGGATGGAGGGCCGACGGCGAGCGTGACGGTGACGCAGGATACGGAGGGGCCCACCCTCAGCGCGATGGTGCCGACGGACCTGCGCCAGCGGGATGAAATTCTGGCGTTGGGGCTGAATGCGAATGAGGCAGTAGAGCCGACGAGCATCGAACTGCGCCTCGGCGGCACCCGCATGGGGCGCTCGGATGCGGGCTGCGCGGGCACGGAGGGGTGCTGGGAGGTCAACCTTTCACTGCCCGAGCTGAATGCGATGAGTGGCTCGCTCGAGCTGACGGCGACGGCGGTCGATGTGGCGGGGAACACGAGAACGTCGACGCTCGGGACGGTGCAGGTGACGCGCAGGCGCTGGGAGAGCCAGCCGACGACGGAGGCCCTTCGCGCGGCCCCGGCCATCGGCAGCGACGGGACGCTCTTTGTTGGCGCCTCGAACGCGACCGGTGCGCTGCTCGCGCTGAATCCTGCTGACGGAGGGGCGATGGGGCCTCCGGCGAATGTGGGAGCGATTCAGAGCCTGGCGACGGCAACCAACGCCGTCGGAGAAGTCGTGTACTTCAGCGCGAACGACGGCACTGGCGGCAAGGTGGGCGGGGTGGTGAGGCCCGGGCTGACTCCGACGGCCCAGCAGCCCGCGCGTGGCAACAGCATGGGGCTGACGTGGTCAGCCATCGCGCTGGTGGAGAAATCAGCGACCGAAGTGGGCGCCGTCGCGTCCTTCAATGCAAGCGGCGGAAGTCCGAGCGCTGTCGTCGTCTACAGCCCCAACCTCATGGCCACTGGCACCAACGCCACCGACGGCGGGCCCACGTACAACTTCGCGTCTGTTCCTTCTTTGCCGTACGAGACAGCCAACAACATCATCGTTTCCGGGAGCGAAGCGTGGCTGCTGACGAGCCCGCCCAACGGAGGGCTGCACTGGAACACCATCAACACCATCAACAGCACCCCCACCGCCGGACTGAGGCAACAGCTGGAAGGCAGCGGCAACAACTGCTGTCTGGGCGGACAGGCGCCTGTGTCTGACAACAGCGCGCTCGTCGGTGGCGCCACGTTCGCTCGCGCTTTTTACCAGGTGTCCGACGGTGGCGTGTTGAGCGGCAACCTGGGCAGCGTCGTGGACAACGGGGTGCCCGCTGTCGGCGTGGGGAAGAGCGTCTTCGTGGGCCGCGGCGCCGACCTGGTGCGCTTCGACGCGGCGCAGCTCGCCTCTGCCTCCGGGGGAGTAACGCTCTTCGGAACTGGTGACGTCATCCGCACCTCGCCGGTGCTGGGGCGCGCGAGAGCAGGACAGCCGGCAGGGATGGGGTACGCCGTGACGGCGACGGGGAAGCTCATCGTCTTTCAGCAAGACGGGGCGGCCAACTCCGGGGCCGACTGGGGCAATGTGTTTCCTGCCGGGAGCAACCCCGTCTACGCGCACCCGACGCTCGACTGTAACCGCCGGGCAGGCGCCGCCAAACCCACCACCGGAGTGCTGTACGTCGCAGCAGGCTCAGGCCGGGTGGCAGCCATCATCGTCGATTCTCCGGCGCTGCTCGAGACGGCCGGGGCCTGGCCGAAGTTTCAGCGCACTGCGGGGAACGCGGGCAACACCGATTCGACTCGCTTCCCACTCAATCCAGGTTGCCCCTGAGCATCGAGATGGTCGGCGACGTCGTCGGCGGCTACGTCGTCAAGGAGTCACTCGGGAGCGGCCGGGTCGGTCTGCTGTACCTGGCGGTGCACGTCGATACCGGGCACCGCGCGGTGGTGCGACGTCGGCTGAGCGACTCCGATTCGGCTGACGAGTTCGGGGTCGAAGCGGCGCAGGCCCTGCGCTTGACCGAGCCGCCCCGGGTGGAGCGACGCACCTCGCGCTCGGGATTGAAGGTGCTTCTGGCCATCGTCGATGACGCTGCGCCTGGCTCTGGGCGCACCGAGCACGCGAACACCCAGCTGCTTCCCGACGTTCAGCGCAATCGCAGGCAGCGACCGCGAGTGCTCTTCCTCCTCCCTTTTTTGCTGGTCGGCGTGGCCGTTGGTGCCTGGTTGGTCGCCCCGGGCGCTCCACCGATCGCCCCCGAGCCTGCGGCGGTTTCGACCGTGGAGCCCATCCCACCGCCCCCTCCGGTGGTCGCCGCCGAGCCGCTCGAGGCGATCGCACCCTCCGTCGTCCTCTTGAAGAAAGTCACTCACGCCAGCCCGGGTTGCGAGCCCGGCACCGACTGGAAGCGGAACGCTCGCGGTGACTTGAGCGAGCTGATGAATCGCGCCGCGCCCTATGAAGCGCTCACCCAGTGGTCGTCAGCCGAATACGAGGCGATCGGCATCGCCATCGGCGCCGCCGTGACGACGGCCGAATGCAGCGCCATTCAGACTCGCCTCCGATCGTTCCATCGTCGGGTGCAGGCTGCAGAAAAGCCGTAACAGCTCACTTCGTGACGAACTCACCGCACGACACGTAGATGGTGAACTCGCGCGCGTCGTGAACGTTGATGAGCCAGTCGCCTTCTTCGAAATCGTCGAACTGCACCTTCTCGCTGGTGCCCCGCTTCAACAACCCGCTGGTGGTGCTCCCCACGCGGCCGGGTTTGTCTGCGAGCGGTTCGAGGTTCAGCAGGTCTGCGTAGATCGCGTCGACTTCGCCGCAGTTGCCCCGGTGCAGGTGCATGTTCTGTACGGCTTCGAACTCGGGCGCGCTGGTCTCCACCACCACGTCGATTTCGCGGCCGCGATCGATCAACACCGCAAACCCGCTCTGGCCGGAGTTGTTGTCGGCATTCATCGTGACGTGGATCTCACGGGGCGCGCAGCCGCTGGCCGCCAGGAGAAGAGAGCAACAAAGCGCAGTCAGACGCATGCCCCCGTCTTACCTCTGTTGCCGGCTACCGCCACGCTCTGGCGATTGACGGGGTGTACCGGAGCGAGCTGCCCTCGAGCCGGGGCATGCGTCTGACTGCGCTTTGTTGCTCTCTTCTCCTGGCGGCCAGCGGCTGCGCGCCCCGTGAGATCCACGTCACGATGAATGCCGACAA
>JANODF010000674.1:0-4281 GCA_031412555.1 Archangium sp.
CGCGCCTCGAGCGCCACCACGTCATCGGGGATCTGCTGGAGATACTCGTCCCACGCGGCGGCGGCGTAGAGCGCTTCGCCCGACTTCGTGAGCAGCTGAGCGCGCTGGCGCAGCAGGCTCGACGCTTCAGCAGGCACGGCGCGCGCCCGAATGGCGAGCAGCTCGGCCTGGCGGCGCGGTTCACCCTCAGCGCGCTCGAGCAGCGACTGGAACGCCTCGAGATTTCCCGGCGCGGCTTCGAAGGCCTGCGCTTCGCACACCTGCGCGCGCTCGAGGGCACCGGCGCGACGGAACGCGGCAGCGGCCTTGAGCCACATCGGCCCCGCTTCTTCGCCCTTCGTCGCTTCGGCGCGCAGCGACAGCACGCCGGCCAACGAGAGGTCATCACCACTCTCTTCGAGCCATTCCGTGTGGCGCTCGAAAGAAGAGTGGAACGGATCGCTGGCGATCAACAGGCCGTCGAAGTCCGCGGCGTCCTGGCGGCGGCCCAGCTCGATCAGCAGATCGGCGACGCGCTTGGTGAGCGAGAGATCGTCGGGGCTGGCAGAACGCGCCGCGAGCAACGCAGCCGCTGCATCGTGAGGCCGCCCCGCCCTGTCTTTGTAGAGCTGCGCGGCACGCAGGAGCAGCTCTGCACGCTGCTTCGGGTCGGTCGCGCGGGTCGAAGCCGCCTCGTAGTACGCGGCCACGTCGCCCAGCCGATCCTGGCGCTCGTACAGCCCGAGCAACATCTGCTCGGCTTCGGCCAACCCGGGCGCGAGGGAGAGCGCCTTGAGCAACGAGGCCTCGGCCTGATCCGGAGCGAGCAGCGGCGCGCTGGTGACGTCGGCGCCCCCTTCTGCCGGCAACCCGAGGTGCAGCCGCGCCAGCTGAACGAAGGCGATCGCCTGCTCCAGCCCGGTGAGGAGCGCCAACACGCGCTCGAGCCAATCGATCTCCGCTTCCCGATCGCTGCGGCGGCGGGAGAGCGCGAGGCCCTGACGTGCGAGCGAAATGGAGGGTGCGTATTCCCACGCGCGATCCAGCGCCTGCGCGGCGCCACCCAGATCGAGCTTCGCTTCGGCCAGCAACTCCGCGCGGCGAACGAGGTGACGGCCCGCTTCGGGCAACCGGCCTTCGTCACTGCAGACATCGGCCATCGCCGACAGCGTGCGCAGCGCGTCGTCGATGCGGCCGCTGCCTTCCGCCAGGCGCGCTTCTTCGTCCCACGCGGTGAGCGCGCCGTCGAAGTCGCCTTCGGTGAGCTGGAGCTGGGCGATCTCCGCGAGCTCGGTCATCAGCTCGGCGGTGCGGCCCGCGGCACGCAACACCCCGGCGGCTTCGAGGCGCACGGGCAGCGGCGACTCCGCCGCGTCGGCCGCCTTCACGTAGAGGCGCGTGGAGGTCTCGACGTCGTGGTGAACGGCGTTCGCTTCGCGCGCCAGCTCGAGCAGCAGCTCGCCGGTGCGCGACGACTTCGACAACGTCTCGGCCCAGCGCGCGCGCAGCTCGAAGCCAGCGCGGGGATCACGCGCCGACACCAACGCCGCCAGACGCTCGACCGCCTGACCATTGAGCGGACGTTCGGTCACCACGCGGCGCAGGCTCGACTCGGCCAGGGCTTCGTCTTCGACCTGCTCGCCGAGATCGGCCAGGCGCAGCCAGATGCGCTCGGCCACGTCGGGCGCGTCGTGGAACGAAATGGAGCCCGCCAACGCCTGCTGCAGCGGGAGCGCCTCGCGCACCGCACCCTGCAGGTAGAGCGACTCGGCCAGGCGCTGCAGATCGTCGCCCTTCGCCGGAACCAGCGCGTGCGCCAGGCGCATCAGCCGCAGCTCGAGGGCGCGATCGTCTTCTTCCTGAGCGAGGTGCGCCGCTTCACGCAACGTCGCCGCGGCTTCTGCAGGAGCGAGGTGTTCGGCGGCCGCTTCGAGAAGTTCGATCGCCTCGACCCGTTCACCCCGCGCGGCCAACAGCCCCGCCAGACGACGGCGCGCGGCTTCGTTGGTTTCGTCGAGCGTGACCACCCGGCGCAGTGCCGCTTCACCGGGGCCCGGCGCCTTCAGGCGATCGAGGTGCAGGCTGGCCAGCTCGATCCACAACGGCACAGACTGCGGGCCCGGGAGGTGCGCGGCCTCGACGGTGAGCACCTCGGAGAGGCCCTGCCAATCTTCCACCCGGCGCAGCGCTCCGATGAGACCGGCGGTCGCCTTCTGGTTGCGCGGCGAGAGCTCGAGGGCGGCGGCGTACGAATCGACCGCGGCCTGCTGCGCGCTGCGGCCTTCTTCCAACGAGGCGCGTTCGAGCAGCGCTTCCACGCGGCGAGCCACCGGGCCCTGCTTCGAGGCCTCGAAGAGCGCCTCTTCAGCGCGGCGGATGTTGCCGGCGGAACGCGCGACCTGCGCGAGGCCGTAGTGCGCCTCGAAACGTTCGTTGGCCGGCAGCGGCAAGGTGACCAGCGCCTCGAAGGCCTCCAGCGCGCGGGCATTGTCGTTCACGTGCGCCCGGTTGCGGGCGATCGTGATCAAACGTTCGGCGGCCTCGGTGACCACCGTCTCGTCGGCGCGCGCGTGCTCCAACACCAGCTTGAGCGCGGAGAGCTCGGCCGCTTCGTCCTTCGACTGACGCGAGAGCTCGGCCAGCGCACGCAGCAGCGGCACCGGGTTCGCCGAGAGCTGCGAGGCCTCGAGCAGATCCGCGCGCGCCGAAAGCAGGTCGCCCGCGACGCGGTGCAGCTCGGCGCGGCGGGAGAGCAGCTCGGCGCGAGGCTGACCTTCCGCGTGCACGATGAGGCGCGAGAGCAGATCGAGCCGCTCCAGCTGGTGCACGCCGTCGTTGGGCAGCAGCGTGAGCAGCCGCGATGCCGCCCACTCATCAGTCGGCTCGTCGGCGAGCATCGCGCGCAGGGCTTCGAGCGCAGCGGCGGTGCGGCCCAGCGACAACGCACCTTCGGTGAACTCGCGGCGGGTGGCCACGCGCGCTTCGCCCTGCAGGCGCGTCCAGAGATCGCCGAGCAGATCGACCAGCGGCTCCAACGCGCCGGCGCGGCGGTGCAGCTTCGCCAGCTCCTGCAGTGCTTCGAGATCGTCGGGCTTGTGCGCGACGTAACGGGCGAACAGCCGGCGCGCGGCGTCGTAGTGACCGGCCTTCTGGGCTGCGAGCGCGGCGCGGCGGGTGAGGCCGGCGAGATCGAGCTGCAGCGCGGCGACCTCGTCGTCCTGCAGCTCGCCTCCGGCGCTGAGCACCACTTCGAAGTCGGCCAGCGCCTCGCGCGGGTTGGTGACTTCGATCAGCTCGGCACGGCGCAGCCGCGCGGGGATGAAGGTGGCGTCCTTCTCCAGCGACTGGGCGAGGAAGGCCTGCTCGCGCGGAGTGTCCTTCGTGAGCGTCGCTGCGCGGAAGAACCAGCGCGCCGCTTCTCGGGGCTCCGAGGCCAGCATCGCGCGGCGGCCGTAGAGCCGAGCGGCTTCTTGAGAAGCACCGCGATCGAGCTCCAGCTTCGCCATCGCCTCCAGCGCTTCGCCTGCCTTCTCACCGGTGGGCGCGGCGTCGAGGGCCGCGGTGAGCCGAAGAATTGCGCCCTGCGCATCGCCCGCTTCGAGCAACGTCTGGGCTGCCTTGAGGAAGAGCGGCGCCGCGTCGTGTGCGCGACCCGCCTGCAGCAACGCCTGGGCACGAGCAGCCCACAGATCCGTCAGCTCGCGGGTGGCGCGGTTCTCGACGTAGAGCGCCTCGAGCCGCGCGGCGAGTTCGTCGTCGAGCCGGCGCAGCGGGAAAGCCAACGCGTAGTTCTCGCGAGCGGCGTCTTTGTCACCCAGCTGCTCGCACGCACGGCCAAGACGCGCGCGCACTTCGGCGAGCTTCTCGGGGGGCGCGTGACGGGGCAACAACGCGAGCACGTCTTCCAGCGCGCGGCGCGCATTGAGCGGACGCTCGAGGCGCAGCGACAACGTGGCGAGCTCGAGCAGCCCGTTGACGTCGGGGAAGAGGCGCGTGGACTTCTCCAACGCGACCAACGATTCACCCGCGCGGCCCAGGCGCTGATCGAGCACCTGCGAAAGTTCACGCAGCGCAGCAGCGGCCAGGCGTTTGTCGCCCGCGTTTTCGCCGACGCGCGCGCGCTGCTCGAGCGCCCAGGCCAGGCCCGCCATGTCGGAACGGCGACGTTCGAGCGCGGTGAGCTCACCCAACACCGGAAGATCGTCAGGCTCGACGCGCAACACTTCACGCGCAGCGTGCACGGCGGCCTCGAGATCGAACGCGAGATCGCGCGCGGCCACGATGAGGCGGCGGTAGTGACGC
>JANODF010000675.1:0-1652 GCA_031412555.1 Archangium sp.
CGATGGTGGTGACGGACACGCCCACCTTCGCCTCGAAGAACTTGTCGGCCAGCGCGTCGCCGGCCCACAGCATCACCAGGGGCCCCGCGGTGCACTCGCTGCGCGCATCACCGCGCGCTTCACCGGCGGTGAGCAGGAGGCCGACGTTGGCGCCGGTCTGCTGCAGCTCACGACGAAGCTCCTGCACGTGCTTGCGGTCGACCGGACCGCCGCCCTTGAGCAGGCGCACGGCGTAGCGGATCTCGAGGCTGCCTTCGCGGCGGCGCGCCGTCATCAGCGGGCCTTCCTTCGAGCGGCGGGCCACCTTCAGCTCGCGGAAGTGCAGGCCGTGCAACATGCGCACGCTGGCCTTCTCGAACGTGCCGAGGTCGAGGTCGCTGAGCTTCTTGCGAAGGATCCGCGCCATCGCCTTGCGCGCGTCCTTGCCGGCATGACGTGCCGTCTGGAACAGCGCGACATCTTCGGCGGCAGGCGGGGCGACGACACCAGGAGCCCCCACCTGCGGCTGCTGTGGCTGCTGCTTTTCACGCTGCTCGCTGCGGAGCACCACGCGGCCGTTCTCGAACGGCAGGTTGCACGCAGCGCAGAACGCCTGCTGCACCTCGAGTGGGGCGGGGCCACCCTCGGCCTGCGGCTCGAGCGAGATCTGCAGCTCGTTCGACTCGCCCCGGGCGGCTGCGAAGAGCGGCTTGCGGCCGTCGTCGAGACGCTTCTGGTTGTCGATGGCCAGGCCGTCGACCAGCTTGGAGATGGGCAGATCGTCGGAAGCCCCTTCGCGCGCCTTCATGCGGGCCAGCAGCTCGCTGGCGACCAGCGCGGTCTGGCACTCCTGCAACACTTCGCAGGCGACCTCGGCGATGGGCGGGTACTTCTTCTTGCGATCGTCGTCGCGGCGTTTGCGATCGCTCTGGCGGCCGATGCTGCGCAGGTACTCTGCGTGCGCTTCGGGGTGCCGCTCCGAGGGGCGATACGGAGCCAACGCCTCTTCGGGGTTGGGCTCGATCACGCCGGTGACGGTGAGCGCTTCCGGATCTTCCGGGAGCATCCAGTCGGTCAACGCGAAGGTGTCACGCACCGTGACCTGCAGCTTGCGATCGCGCGAGCGCTTGGCCATCGCCGCGAGGCGAGACAACATGGTGACCTCGGGCGTCTTTCCCACGTGCGACAGCAAACCTTTATCGACTGCACGCTTCGTGATGTCCGTCGAGTGGAGCGGCATGCCCGCCTCTTCGAGGACGCGGAGCGCCGCTTCATAGAATGTCATGATATTTCCAAGTAATAACAGGGACTTCCACTGGAAGTCGACAGGAGACGCGGGAGCCTACGCAGGGGTACACTGAGTGTCAACGTGTGATGATCAGGTTCAGAGTGGGTCACAGCTGGCAACGCGAAACACCCGGGCCTGGAGGCCCTCGTGACGCCTTCGCTTTCGAGCTGGAGGGCATCAACGTGCTGCCCGGCGCGAACGACGAGCCCCTCGTGCGCATCGTCACCGCGTTGGTCGACACGGTCAGCGCGATGGTGGTCGACGGCGAACGCGCGGGCCAGGTCTCCCTCGAAGACGTGCACCTCGAGCTGTGTTTCTGGCGCACGTTCGGCAACGAGGTGACTGTCGCCGTGATCGATCTCTCGCAGCCGCCGCGGCAGGTGCG
>JANODF010000676.1:0-5747 GCA_031412555.1 Archangium sp.
GCTCGGCCATCCGCCTCTTCCGCGCTGCCGTCGGCGCCCGCGGGCACCTTGGAGATGGCGATGCCGGCGACCTTGGTCATCGCGTCATAGAAGACGAAACCCGCCTCCTCGCGGCCCGTGCCGGTGACCCGTGAGATGCGCGAGACCTCGGCGAACTCGGGCACCAGCGCCAACTGCACGTCACTCGCACCGCTGGAGTGGAAGGTGATCGGCCGGAGGTTCTGCGTCGCGCACGCCTGCTGCGCCACGCCCATTCCGTCGCCCATGTTGGTGGGGTTCAGCTCGCCCATGTCGACACGGCCGTTCAAGTTGGTGTCTTCGGCGCCGTCCAGAATGCCGTCGCCATCACTGTCGGCGTTGCACGCGTTGGTGGTGACGCCGTTGTCCGCGTCGTAGGTGGCCACCGTGTACATGCAGCCCGTGGGATCCGCTCCGACCGGCTGCAGGCCACCCTCGACACCGTCGGGCAGACCATCACCATCGGTGTCGCGTTTGGTGCCATCGGTCGCACAACCGCCGGCCATCGCGCGCTCCTCGCCGTCAGAATACCCGTCGCAGTCGGAGTCTTTCTTCACCGGATCGGTCTCGGTGGGCTGCTTGCGCCCGTCGTGGTTGGCGTCTTCGGTGCCATCGTTCACGCCGTCGCCATCGGTGTCGGGCACGGTGGGGTTCGACTTCGAGTTGGTGTCCGAGTCGGCCACGAAGGTCGCGCCGCAGGTGGTCGACACCGTCATCGCCTTGCCCATCTCCACGCCGTCGGAGACGCCGTCGCCGTCCGAGTCGGAGTTGCAGGGATTGGTGTGCGCGCCGTTGCCGTAGTCGGTGCCGTACTCTTCCGCGTCGGACAGGCCGTCGCAGTCGGTGTCGCGGCCGAGGTTGGCAGCGCCCAGGTTCGGATCGCAGCCGCTGGTGACGTTGCCGCCACCCGCGCCCGTGCCCCCGCCGTTGCCCGTGCCTCCCCCTGAGCCGCCGCCGTTGCCAGGGCCGGCGCCCGTGCTGCTCGTCGCCCGGCATTCACCCATCGTGCAGACCTGACCGGTCTGACAATCGGTGAAAGTGGTGCACTTCGTAGCCGTCGTGCAGGAACACGCCGAGACGAACGCGCTCGCAAGCGCAACCCAGAACAATCGAACCATGCGCGAAGTACCTCCGAAGAGAGCCGACCCGAGGTGACCCGGGCCCCCTTTTGCGGAGCCGAGCCTACACGCAGTCCGCTACGAAAAGCACATGCGCAGTCGTGCTGCCCTTCTTGAGCGAGATCGTTTCACGCACATTGAAGCCTGCGCGGGTGAGCAGCTCCTGCGTTCTCTCGCGCGTTGAGAAGCCCAGACCGCCGCTGCCCTTGGTGCGACCGAGCAGTCGCACCATCACCTGCTCCTGCAGCAGGGCCTTGCGCGTGCGCCAACCGCCGTCGTCTTCTGCTTCCTTGAGCAGCAGCCGGCCGCCCTTCTTGAGCAGCTGGTGACAGGCCGCGAGGAAGTCGGGCCAGTCGCTCTCGGGCAGCAGGTAGAGCACGTCGCTCACGGTGACCGTGTCGAAGGTGGCCGCCTCGAGTGAAGCGAGGCGTTCGACGTTCATCACGTCGAAGCGCGTGTTGCCCAGCTTGCCGATGGAGCGGCGGGCCCAGTCGATCTTCTTGGGATCGGTGTCGATGCCCACGATGGAGCGATCGGGGAAACCGACGGCCATCAACGAGCAGAGCAGGCCGTGACCGCAGCCCACGTCGAGGATGCGATCGCCCTGGATGCGAGCGGTGAGCTCTTCGAGCGGCGCCGTGAAGAGGCGGGCGCGCACGAAGAGCCGCTCAGGCAGCGGCAGGTCTTTGAAAACCGAAAGCGAAGGATGCGTGATCATGATTCCTCATTCCCTCTCCCTTCGGGAGAGGGTCAGGGTGAGGGCCGAAAATCAGTGGAACTTGCGACCCGTCTTCACCGACTCGAGCAGCAGCGGAGCAGGCGTAAACCTTCTGCCCAACTTCTCCTGGTAGTGCTCGGTGCGCTCCAGGATCCTCCCGTGGCCCTGCGCGTCCGTGTACCGAAACGGCCCGCCCAGGAACGGAGGGAACCCCAGCCCGAAGATGGCTCCAATGTCGCCATCACGAGGGCTGCGCAGAATCCCCTCACCCAGACAGCGAATCGCCTCGTTCACCATCTGCAGCGCACATCGCTCCGCCATCTCGTAACGATCGAAACGCTTGCGATCCTTCCCCTGCGGCGTGAGCGCGTAGATCGAAGTGTCGACCTCGGTCTTCTTGCCGTTCTCGTACAGGTAGAAGCCCTTCTGCGCCTTGCGGCCCAGGCGGCCTTCTTTCACCAGCGCATCCGTCGTGTCCGGCGCGAGCATTCGCTCACCGAACGCGGCGTGCATGATCTTCGAGACCTTCGCGGCCACGTCGATGCCCACTTCATCCAGCAGCGTGATGGGGCCGACCGGGAACCCGAAATCCACCAGCGCACGATCGAGCTCGGCGATGTCCGCGCCCTCAGAGAGCAGAAAGGCCGCCTCGTTCAGGTACGGAGCGAGGATGCGCGAGGTGTAGAAACCCACGCCGTCGTTCACCACGATCACCGTCTTGCCCTGTTTCTTGCCGACCTCCACGCAGGTGGCGGTGACCAGATCGCTGGTGCCCTTGTGGGTGATGATCTCCAGCAGCGGCATCTTGTTGACCGGGCTGAAGTAGTGCATCCCGATCACGGTCTGCGGGTGCTTGCTGGCCTTGGCGATGTCGGTGATGGGGATCGACGAAGTGTTGCTGGCGAAGATGGTCTCCGGCCCGCACACCTCTTCGATGTCCTTCACCATCTGGTGCTTGAGGGCGAGGTCTTCGAACACCGCCTCGATCACCAGGTCGACGTTCTTGAAGCCGGAGTAGTCGGTGGTCGCGGTGACCATCGCCATCTGCTTCTCCGCTTCACGCCAGGTGAGTGAACGGCGCTTCACCCGCTCGTCGTACAGCCCGCGCACGTGCGCCATCGCCCGGCCGGCACCCGCATCATCCTTGTCCTTGATGCGCACGGGCACGCCTTGCAGCGCCGAGCTGACGTAGGCGATGCCCGCGCCCATCAGGCCGCCGCCGAGCATGCCGATCTTCCGCACCTCGCGCGCCTTCACCTTCGGGTCGTTGACGCCGTTGTCCTTCTTCATCGCGGTGGTGGCGAAGAAGATCTCCACCAGGCGCTTGCTGACGTCGTTCATCACCAACTCGCCGAACGCAGCGGCTTCAGCCTCGAGGCCCGCCTTCATGCCCTTCTCGAGGCCGCCCTTCACCACTTCGAGTGCACGCTCCGGAGCGGGGTACTTGCCGCGGGTCTTCTTGAGCAGCTGCTTCCTGGCCTGATCGAACAGCAGCTTGCGGCCCAGCGGGTTGTCCTCGAGCGCGAACTCCGCCCAGGCCTCCTTGTTGGTGAGGCCCTTGAGAATCTCGGGGAACGACTTGCTCTTCGCCAGCGCTGGCGTGATGCCGCGGCGCCGTTCGATCTTCAGCTTACCGCTGGCCAACTCCGCCGCGCGGGTCAGCGCGATCTGCCGGAGGATCGGCGTGGGCACCACCTCGTCGATGACGCCCAGCTTGAGCGCCTTCTTTGCCTTGAGGCTCTTGCCGGTGAGGATCAGATCGAGCGCCGCCTGCGCGCCGATCAACGCAGGCAACCGCTGCGTGCCGCCTGCCCCGGGAATGAGACCCAGCTGCACTTCGGGCAGACCGATGGAGGTCTTGGGGCTGTCGGTGGCCACGCGGTAATCACACGCCAGCGCCCACTCCAGACCGCCGCCCAGACAGGCGCCGTGGATCGCCGCGACCACCGGCTTCTCCAGCGCGTCGAGGCGATCGAAGCCGGCCTGGCCCTGGCGCGACAACGAGCTCGCTTCGGCGGCGGTGGTGATCGTCTGCAGGAAATCGATCTTCGCGCCGGCGATGAAGGTGTCCTTCTTGCCGGAGATGAAGACGATCGCCTTCGCGCTCGAGTCAGACGCAGCGCGCGTCATGAGCGACTCGAATTCCTGGCTGATCTGCGGCGCGATGGTGTTGACCGGCTCACCTTCCATGTCGAAGGTGATGACGGCGATTTCGTTCTCCACCGCGTACGAGAAGTTCTTCGAAGGGGTGCTCATTTATGCACGCTCCAGAACGACCGCTGCACCCTGACCACCCTGGGCGCAGACCGTGACGAGAGCAGTCCCCAGGTTGCGTCGTTTCATCTCACGCAGGGACTGATGAAGAATCCGCGCGCCGGTCGCGGCGAACGGGTGACCGAGGGCGATGGAGCCCCCGTTGACGTTGAGCCGATCGCGGTTCACCTCGCCCAGCGGCGCCTTGCGGCCGATCTTCTGCGCGAACGCCTTCGAGCCGAACGCCTGGATGTTCGAGGCGATCTGCGCGGCGAAGGCCTCGTGCATGTCGATGAGCTCGATGTCGGAGAGCTTCATGCCTGCGCGGTCGAGCGCGAGGGGCGCGGCGTAGGCGGGGCCTTGCAGCAGCTGATCACCCGGGTCGGTTGCAGCGAACGCATACGACTTGAGGAACCCCAGCGGCTCGTAGCCCAGCGCTTTCGCCTTCTCTTCACTCATCAAGATGAGCGCGGCGGCGCCATCGGTGAGCGGGGAAGCGTTGCCTGCGGTGACCGTGCCGTAGCGGCGATCGAAGACCGGCTTGAGCGCGGTGAGGGCCTCGAGCGAGGTGTCTTCGCGCACCAGGTTGTCGGTGGCCGCGATCTCTTTGTACTTCGGAGGCACGGGCACGGACATCACCTCGTCCTTGAAGTAGCCGGCCTTCCACGCGCGCGCGGCGTTGTGGTGCGAAGCGAGGGAGATCTGATCCTGCTCCAGCCGGGAGATGCCGTTCTCCTTGGCCATCTTCTCCGCGGAGTCGCCCATCGACATGCCGGTGGTGTACTCGGCGATCGCGGGCGGCACGGGCAGCAGGTCACGGCCCTTGAGCCGCTGGAAGGGCTTGAGCCGCGCGCCCAGGTTCTTCGCCTTGCTGGCGCTGACGAGCGCGTGAGCGAGCGGGCGCGAGGTGAAGATCGGCGGGTCTGACATCGACTCGGTGCCGCCGGCGATGCCTACGTGGGCGGTGCCTTCGGTGATCGAACGGGCCACGTCGACGGTGGCCTGAATCGAGGTGGCGCAGGCGCGCATCACCGTGTGGGTCTCGATGCGGCGCGGCAAACCCGAGAGCAACACCAGCTCACGCGCGATCGAGGAGGCGGTCATCGACGGCACCACCTGGCCGAAGACCAGCTCGTCGATCTGCTCGGGGTCCAGGTCGTAGCGCTGCACCAACTCCTGCACGACGATGCGACCCAGATCGAGGGCCGTGAGATCGTTGAAGACGGTGTTCGCCTTCACGAAGGGGGTCCGCAGACCTCCGATGATCGCTACCCGACGGTTGCCCATTGGAGCCTCCAGACGAAGATCAGCTACCCCGGCGGAATAGGGCTCGCTGATTCCCGAGTCAACGGGAAATGACGCAAGGCGTCAGTCGATCATGGTGGGGGGGCTTGTGCAGTGTAGGCAAAGCAGGTATTCACCCTTTGCCCCGTCCACAAGACGGAGCCGAGTACCCCCTTTTCGGGTCTCGATAATGAAAGCAAATCAAGTCAATGGCTCTCGGTACTGTGAAGTGGTTTAACGATGCGAAGGGTTTCGGGTTCATCAGCCAGGACGGCGGGGGCGACGACGTGTTCTGCCACCACACCGCGATCTCGGCCGACGGTTTCCGCACCCTCGCTGAAGGTCAGAAGGTGGAG
>JANODF010000677.1:0-8587 GCA_031412555.1 Archangium sp.
CACTGAACTACTCGCTCACAGAGAGCTCGTACGACCGGCCCCTCACCCCGACCCTCTCCCCGAGGGGGAGAGGGAGCCAGGCTGGTCGACTCATTCCCCGGGATTCCCTGAGCTCAGAGCCTCCGGATCAACTCGCGCAACCCTGCAGGTGACACCCGCGAGAGTTCTCGCTTGGCAGCGATGCGCCCCGCCTCGTCGAGCGTCGAACGATCTCGCCGGTACGCCCGCAGCAACGCCGCCGCGCGAACCGGAGCCGACTCGTTCACCTCGAAATCACCCAGCGAGTGTTTGCCCGAGAGATCCGCGAGCACGGCCAACCACGCGAACGGCGCTTCCAGCTCCAGCTCATCACCCAGGTCGAGCAACTCCATCACCGGCTGACAACTCAGCTGCGCCTGATCAACCTCCCCCACCAGACTCGCGCGGCAATACGCCTGCATCGCAGCGAACGCGTCACCCTGCCCCCACGCCGCTTCACCCAGATAGCCCAGTGAACGCGCGTCCTTCCGGTGCAAGAGAAGCTGCCGGGCGAGTGCAAAATCACCTGCCACCAGCGCGAGGTAACCCGCCGGCCGGCCATCAGCGAGCGTGCCACCCGCGCCCAGCTGAACGGCCGCCTTGAGCAAAGCCGAGACACGAACGCGCTCGAAGAGGAACGGGCTCATCGACGGAAAAGGCGCCAGGGAAAGCAGCGTCTCCGGATCAGCAGACCTGAGCGGCTCGATCGCCGTGGCCCACGCCGGTGCCTGCGAGGCCCACGACTGTTCACCGTACTGAGCAATCAACTCGGCATGCGCGGCACGGAGCGCCGACGCATCGAGCGCCACACACGCATCCTCGATGCGAGACCTCAACGTGTGCGCGCCCGAGAGAAGCTCCTCCTGCCGAGGATCGATCGGCAGCGGAGGCGGAAGCTCCACCGGCTTCTCCGGCTCTTTCGGCCCGTCTGGAGTGCGCTCCCAGAGGCCCAGAATGTTGAGCTGCTCCGCCATGGGGCTTCAGATACCCCAGTCGGCACGCTCCGGATGGGTTCGGAATGGCGCGCGTGACGCGCCGCATGCACAATCACCGGGTGCCTACCGCCTTGCAGATCCCCGTGTCGCGCCTGCTCGCCGACGAGCAGTACGACCTGAAGCTCGAGCTGGTCGCAGGCCACGAAGGCCTCGAGCACGCCATCAGCTCGAGCCGCATTCAGAAGCCCGGCCTCGCCTTGACCGGCTTCACCGAACACCTCCACCCCGAGCGTGTGCAGGTCTTCGGCAACACCGAGATCAGCTACCTGCGCACGCTGACCGAAGAACAACAGAGCGCCGTGCTCTCCAAGCTCTTCGAGAGCCGGCTGGCCTGCGTGGTGGTGACCAAGGGCCTCGACCTGCCCCGCCCGCTGCTGGAAGGCTGCCGCCGCTCGCGCCTCGCGCTGATGCGGACCCCGCTGGTGAGCTCGGCCTTCATCAGCCAGGTGCAGGCGTTTCTCGAAGAAGCGCTCACCGCCACCGGCAGCCTGCACGGCGTGCTGATCGACGTGTTCGGCGTGGGCGTGTTGATGCTCGGCAAGTCGGGCATCGGCAAGTCGGAGATCGCCCTCGACCTGGTGATGAGGGGTCACCGCCTGGTGGCCGACGACATCGTCAACCTCACCCGCCGCGCGGGCGACGTGTACGGCCACGGCAACGATCTCATCCAGCACCACATGGAGATCCGCGGCCTGGGCATTCTCAACATCAAGGATCTCTTCGGCGTCGCCTCGGTGCGCGACCGCAAGAAGATCGAGCTGATCATCGAGTTCGTGGAGTGGACCAACTCCGCCGAATACGACCGGCTCGGCCTCGACGAGAAGTTGATGCCGCTGGTCGGCGTGGAGGCCCCGCTCTCCGTGGTGCCGGTGCGCCCGGGCCGCAACATGACCACCATCGTCGAGGTCGCCGCGCGCAATCACCTGCTCAAGCTGCGCGGCCACCACTCGGCGCAGGAGTTCGCGGAGAAGGTGACCCAGGCCATCTCCGGCACCGCCAACCGCATCGGCACCCCGCAGAGCAGCAGCTCGGTGGTCCGCCGGCACCACGACGAAGAAGAGGTGGAGTGACCGTGAAGAGCATCATCGTCATCACCGGCATGTCGGGCTCGGGCAAGTCGACCGCCATCCGTGCGCTCGAAGACGCGGGCTGGTTCTGCATCGACAACCTGCCCGCCCCGCTCCTGATGAAGGTCACCGAGCTGGGTGAGTCGCGCGACCTGCTCGCCTTCGTGGTCGACGTGCGTGAAGGCCAGTTCCTCAAAGACGCACCACGGGCCATCGAAGAAGCACGCCGCGCAGGTCACAAGGTCGAGGTGCTCTTCCTCGACTCCTCCGATGACGCGCTCACCCGGCGCTATTCGGAGACCCGGCGCCGCCATCCCCTCTCCGGCTCCGGCTCGGTGGCCGAAGGCATCGCTCGCGAACGCGGTGCGCTCCAGGCGCTGCGCGAGCAGGCAGAGCACGTGGTCGACACCTCCTCGCTCACCGTGCACGAGCTGCGGCGGCAGGTGATGGCGCGCTTCGGCAACAGCTCGCACGCGCAGCTCTCCATCAGCGTGATGTCGTTCGGCTTCAAGTACGGCGTGCCCAGCAACGCCGACATGGTGCTCGACGTGCGGTTCCTGCCCAACCCCTTCTTCGTGCCCGAGCTGAAGGCCTTCACCGGGCGCGAGCCGAACGTGGCGGCCTTCGTGTTGGATCGCCCCGACTCGTGGGTGTTCCTCGACAAGACCTACGAGATGCTGGAGTTCCTGGTGCCGCGCTACCAACGCGAGGGAAAGAGTTACCTCACCGTGGCCATCGGCTGCACCGGCGGCAAACACCGCTCGGTGGCCATCGCGCACGCGCTGACCCAGCGGCTCAAGCTGGCGCCTTTCGGAGAACACGCGCAGCTGTGGGATCGCGACATCGAGAAGGAGTGAAGATGAGTGAACTGACCCTGTACGTCGACGCGAACTACGAGAGCCCCTGGGCGCTGTCGGTCTTCGTGGCGCTCGAAGAGAAGCAGCTGCCTTTCCAACTGGCGACCAAGCTGCTCTCGAAGAAGGAGACCTTCGATGCGGGCTACGGTGCGCGCACGAAGAAGATTCCCGCGCTGCGCCGGGGCGACTTCTGGCTGGCCGAGTCGATGGCCATCACCGAGTACCTGGCGGAGTCTTTCCCCTTCCCCCAACACCCGCGCCTGTACCCGGAGAACCTCGAGGAGCGCGCGATGTGCCGCGAGGTGCAGCTGTGGTTGCGCACCGACTTCATGCCCATTCGGCAGGAGCGCCCCACTTCGACCCTCTACTTCGCGCGAGCGAGCACTCCCCTCAGCGCCGACGCGTTGGAGGCGACGAAGAAGTTGATCGACGCGGTGGAGCCACTGCTCGCGCACGGCCGGCCGACGTTGTTCGCGCAGTGGTGCATTGCGGACACGGATCTCGCGGTGATGCTGCAGCGGCTCAACTTGAACGGCACCCCGTTGCCTCCGAAGTTGAAGGCGTACGCCGAGGCGAACTGGGTGAGGCCATCAGTTGCGAAGTGGAATGCCTTACCGAGGGGCCAAACCCAGCGGTAACTGAAACTCCCTCTCCCCTCTGGGGAAAGGGTCGGGGTGAGGGGCCAGCACTACGGCAACGCCTGAGCCGCTTCTGAAGGCACCGCCTGAACGCGCACGGTCATGCCGCTCTGAGCCAGCCTGGCGAGCGCGCTCGAGTCACTCGAGTCCAAAAACACCGACCTCGACACCGACACGCGCCCCGGCCCGGAGTGCACGTTGCCCACGTTCAACATTCCATTGGGCAGGCCCCACTCACGGGCAGCCACCGCCGACTTCACCTCGCGGAAGAGCACCAGCGTGGGAACGCCGTCACCCGCCAACTCCTGAAAGTCGACGTCCTTCACCGAAGCGAGGATGAGCTCGACGTCATCAGGAATCGCCATCGCGTAGGCGACCTTCGCCAGGGGATCGAGGGCGGCGTCGTCATCGGCCACCACCACCCGCTTGACGCCCAGATGGGGAAGCCAGGCCTCGATGACCTGGCCGTGAATGAGGCGACTGTCGATACGGCTCAAGACGATCACGCGAACTCCCACTGCTACGGCCCGGCTTGGAGACCCCTCTAGTCCCGACGAGGGTCGGGGCGCATCGTAATTCCCCTGGGGTTAAGAGTGCCAACATGGCCGACACGAATCAGCTCGCGGACATCACCCATACGATTCAGCTCTCCGTGGCGCCGGTCTTCCTGTTGACCGCGTTGGGCACGTTGTTGTCGGTGTTGACCCACCGGCTGGCCCGCATCATCGACCGGGCGCGCGCGTTGGAGAGCCGCTTCTCGAGCTTGAACGCGGAGGAGAAGGCGCACGGCCGGCTGGAGCTGGACACCTTGTCCCTCCGAGCGCGGGTGATTCACCGGGCGCTGACCTCGAGCGTGGCGGCCTCGTTGACGGTCTGCCTGGTGATCATCGCCGGCTTCGTGGGGTACTTGAGCCAGACCAATCTGGGGCTGGTGGTGGCGGCGCTGTTCATCATCGCGATGTGTTTGTTCGCGTTCGCGCTGGTGAGTTTCTTGCGTGAGGCCGTCATGTCGCTGGGGTCACTGCGCTTCGGGCAACACGCCGTCATCGAACCAGAAACGAAATAGCGCACCGTTCACCCCGAGAGGGTGCTTCGCACTCAGACTTGCTCGAGGCGCACCGCGCGAAAGCGCTCCACCAGTGCCTCCGGCAACTCGAGCCGCTCCTCCTCCATCCGCTGAGCGAGCGCCCGTGCGCGCGAAATGTCCCGCTGCGAGAGGCACTTGGCGAACAGCCGCTCCTGATGAGGCCACGCCGAAGGAAACGGAAAAGCGAGCGCCGTCCCGCGCGCTTCAGCGAGGTGCCACAACGCCACGAACTCCGCACCGGTCGCGTGCTCGAGCAACAGGGTCTCGACCGCCTCCAGCGCGAGCCGTTCATCACTCAACGGCCGCTTCGACCAATCGCGGGTGAGCACCGACTCGAGCTCAGGCTTCGCCGCCTCGAACTGACCTGCGCGAGCGAGCGCCAACGCAGCGCGCGCACGAGAAGCGGTGGCCAGGGGACCTTCTCGATCCGCCAGCGCCTTGAACAGCTTCGCGGCCCTCGCCGGGTTCTCGCGGTCGACCAGAAAACACACGCTCTCGAGCTCTTCATCGGTGAGCGCCTGGGCGTCATCACCAGGACCCAGCTTGGCGAGCAGCGCCTCTTCACCGCGGGAGAGTTGGTCGAGCGTGCGCTCCACCGCCTCGAGGAACGGGGCGACCTCGTCATGCGGAGCGCCGTGCTCCATCGCGCGGTTCAGCAGGGTCACCGCTTCTCTCGACGCACCGACCAGCTCATCCGGCATCACGTCGGCCGCGTCGCGAAACCGCACGTACGCGAGCAGCACCAGCCACTTCCAGGTGGTGGTGTCGGGCGTCACCACGTCACGCAAGAGCGTGGTGGCCGAGGCCCAGTCGTCATCTTCCAGGTGCTTGACCAGCCGCGCGTCACGACCTGCGGGAAGTTCGAACGGGGGGGCGAGAAAGTGAGGCATGCGCGTGCACCGTACACATTGAATCGCGCGATGCCAGCCACTCGGCTCCCGCCATGAATGGCGGGGACTACGGCACGACCGAGACGCACTCGGTGGCGCAGGCAAAGCTGGCGGCCACACACGACCGCTCGGAGATGCAGGCGTTGCACATGTCAGCCTTGCGCCGGTAATCCGGCTGGTCGCTCGCCGCCTGGCGGCACCGGCTCGCGCACGCACTCTTGTCGTACGCCGAGTCGAAGCACGACGCGTAGCGGTCACAGATGCCAGCGCAGTCGATCACCGAGTCGATCTTCTGCACCACGGCGCAGCTGCTCGAGAACACCAGCATCATCAGGAGGCCAATTCGTTTCAGGTTCACGCGACGCCTCGTACCATCGTTCCTCCCGAGACGTTTCAGTCGAACTCGTAGGTGACGCGCAGGAACGGGTGTTTCGAGCTGTCGTTCTGCGTGGCGAAGACACAGAAGTTCGGCGCCGCGGTGCGCGTGGTGTGCAGCGACCACTGCGAGCGGTTGCCGCGCGCCACCCGGTTGGCGAAGTCATCGCGCACCGCCGAGGTGACCAGGCGCGTGCGCGGGCCGGCCGTGGCGCTGGTGGAGAACACGAAGGTGGAGAGCTTCGGCGTGTTGCAGTCGGCCAACGTGAGCGTGCTGCCGTAGTCCACGTGCGAGAGGCTGATGTCGCTGTCGAAGGTGGCACCGATGAGGGCCGACGCGCAGACGCGCTGTTCGATGCTCACCAGGGCGAGGCGGATGACGACGTTGTCGAGCTGCGCCAGCGCCGAGATGTTGAAGGTGATGAAACCCTGCTCGCTGTCTCCCGCGAGTGCCGAGGTGGCGGTGTTGAGGGTGGCCGACGAGCAGTTCGCGTTCGAGCGAATGTAGCCCGCGCGGGAGTCGAAGCTGCCGATGTCGGTGGTACCGCTCGAGAAGAAGCTGGTCGTGGCGATGCGCCGCACGCGGAAGGTGCGGGACACCGTGGCGGCCATCGCGTTGCCAGCGAGATCTTCCGCGGCCGTGGTGACCTGAAAGCTGACCTGCGTGCCCTGGTCGAAGGTGTCGGGCGGGTCGTAGGTCATCACGGTGCTGGCCGCGTTCCACGAGAAGGTGCCTCCGTTGAAGCCGGTGGGTGAGGTGATCTGAAACGCCGCCTGCGCCGCGGCCTGACGCATCGGCTCGCTGAAGGTGACGCTGATGGAGCTCGCGAAGAAGACGCCCACGGCCGCGTTCAGCGGCGAGGTGCTGGTGACCGTGGGGCGCGTGGTGTCGGGCGCGGTGGCCGTGCGGAACGTGAAGGTGTGCGCGGCCAGCAGCTGATTGCCCGCGAGGTCACGTGCACCCGTGCCGAGCGTCACCGTGATGTTCGTGTTGAACGCGAAGTCCACGCCCGGGTTCACCGACATCAAGGTGCCCGCGCTGTTCCAGGTGATCGCCCGCGAGGCGAGCGCAGGAGAGATGGTGAGCGCCGCTTCGGTCGCCGCCTCGTTCATGCGCTCGCTGAAGTTGAACTCGAGGTTGCTGGTGGTGGGCACGTTCATCGCGCTGGCCGCGGGCGAGTTCGAAGCCACCCGCGGGCGGGTGATGTCCAACGGCGCGGCCGTGGTGAAGGTGAAGCGCGTCGAGGCCAGCGCATTGCCCGCCACGTCGTCACCTTCCACGGTGACCGCGTACGCGCGGCTGTCGGTGAGGGCGGCCGGCGGCGCGGAGAAGGTGACCGTGCGATCCTGATTCGACCAGGTGGGCTCGCCGAGGTCGTACGCGGGCGAGAGCGTGACGGAGACGCTGTCTTGCGACATCGCCTCGGAGAACGTGAGCGAGAGGCGCGTGTTCGTCGCCACGTTGGTGGCCGCGTTGGCAGGCGCGCTGGAGATCAGCGTGGGTGCGACGACGTCGGCAGGCGCAGCGGTGGTGAAGCTGATGGTCACGTTGGCGAGCGGGTTGCCCGACACGTCACTCGCACGCACGGTGAGCGTGTACGTCGTGTTCGGCGTCAGCGGGTTGGTGGCGTTGTAGGAGACCTCGGCGTCGTTCGAGCCGAACGAAGGCGCGCTCAGGATCAACGTGGGCGTGGACGTCAGTTGAATGGAGGTGCGATCGATCGGCTCCGAGAAGGTCAGCAGCACCGGCGTGCCCAGGGACACGTCGATGGCTCCTTGCGGCGGAAGCGAACGGAGCAGCGTGGGCGCGATGGTGTCGGGCGCGGCCTGCGTGGTGAAGGTGATGGTGGTGGGCGCGAGCGCATTGCCCGCCACGTCGGTTCCTTCGAGCGTCAGGGTGTAGCTGGTGGCGAAGGAGAAGGCCGCGTGCGGCACGGTGAAGAGCGTGTTGCTCGCGTTGGGGTTGAAGCCGCCGAGCGTGTTCGCAGGCGCGCTGGTGAGCCGCAGCGACGCGAGGTCCATCGGTTCGGAGAAGATCAGCTGCAGCGGCTGGCCGACCGCCACCTCCGTCGAGCCGGTCAGCGGTGTGGTGGTGAGCAGCTCGGGCGGCGTGGTGTCCTCAGAGACGGTACCGCCGCCTCCACCGGTGGTCGTGCTGCCGCCGCCTCCGCCGCCGCCTCCTCCTGTACCGGAGTCGATGCGCCCACCCCCTCCGCCACCGCTCCCCGCGTCGACAGAAGGAATGCCATCAGGCACACAGGCGAACAAAGACGAGACCAGCAGCAGACCGAGCAGTCGAGTCATCAGGGGCTCCATTGAGAGGGACGCGACTCCCCTCAGCAGTTGTCATGCCCATGACGCTCCGAGCGCGCGAGACGCCGGACCTGTTGGCCGCAGCCGACAGTTGCCGGGAATCCCCCTCTCCCTGCGAAGCGGGGAGAGGGTCGGGGTGAGGGGCGTCACCTGGACTGAAGAAACCCCAGCACCGCCTGATTGAACGCGACCGGCTGCTGAAACATCGCGAAGTGGCTGCTGTCGGGAATGAGCACCAACCGTGCGCCGCTGATCAACCGCGCCAACTCCTTCACGTGGTCTTGCCGGATGATCTCGTCATGCTCTCCATCGAGCACGAGGGTGGGCGCCTTGATGCTCGAGATCTG
>JANODF010000678.1:0-11783 GCA_031412555.1 Archangium sp.
CAACACCGGTGGTGGTTACGGCAACGCGCCGCCCCCGCCTCCGAACAGCGGTGGTGGGTATGTGCCGCCTCCGAACACCGGCTACGGCAACGCGCCGCCCCCGCCTCCTTCGAGCGGCAACAGCGGTGGTGGTTACGCGCCGCCGCCTCCTCGCCCCAGCGGTGGTGGCTACACGGTGCCGCCGCCCAACACGGGCAACACCTCGCCGCCTCCCTCGGGCGGCGGCAACTACGGGAACATCGCCCCGCCTCCTCCTTCTGGTGGCGGCAACTACGGGAACATGGCGCCTCCGCCGCCTCCTGGTGGCAACCGGCCGGTCGGCAACGCGCCGCCCCCGCCTTCGAACACCTACGTTCCTTCGAACCCGGGCCAGAACAACACGTACCAGCCCGGCCCTGCGCCGGCGCCGCGCCCCTCGAACACCTATGTTCCGGCGAACCCGGGGCAGACCAACACCTACGTGCCGCCGCCCGCGCCGTCGAACAGCGGCAACCCGCAGCTGAACGTGCCGCCGCGCCCGTACTACGGCGAAGTGAAGCGTGACTTGCCGTACACCGTGACGCCGTCGCTCCCGCAGAACAACGCGCCGCCCCCGCCCAGGAAGCAGCCGCAGCCGCAGCCGCAGCCGGGCCCCGCGCCGGGACCGATGGGTGGCCGCCCGCCGCCGCCGCCTCCCCCGCGCCGCTGAAAGTCAGACCGTGCTGAACCGAAGCGCCGAATCCTCAGGGACTCGGCGCTTTGTCTTTGGCAGGGTGCTCGCTACGGTCCGCTCGCATTTTTGCCGAGGGGACCCCGTGAATCGTTTGGTCAAGCTGTGTGCGTTGTGCGCTGCCGGTGTCGCTCAGGCCTCCGGGTTCTACCTGGGAGACAACGGCGCGAAGACGATGGTGCAGGGCGGCGCGTTCACCGCCCAGGCCGACGACGCCACGGCGATGCAGCACAACCCCGCGGGGCTCGCGCAGCAGCCGGGGTTCTCGTTCCTGGCGGACCTCCAGGTGATCCGTCACGACGTGAGCTACCTGCGGCAGGATCCCGGGTTCGATCCCAACAACCCCACCACGTTGATCAACAAGGTCAACAACCGGCCTGATCCGTTCCTGCTGCCCTTCGTCGCGGCGAGCTACGGCTTTCCGATTGCGGGCCGCACCTTCACCGTGGGCCTCGGGCTCTTCGCGCCGCCGTCGCAGGGCAAGTACGACTACCCCGCGCCCAACTCCGCGCGCGATCCGGCTGATCCGAACAAGTACCTCGAGCGGCCCAACAAGTACGCGCCGCAGCGCTACGCGTTGATCAGCAACAACATCATCATCGCCTACCCCACACTCTCGCTGGCCTACGACGTCCACCCGAAGTTCCAGATCGGCATCTCGGCGCAGCTGACCGTCGGCCAGTTCGTGCAGAAGCAGACGATGTACGGCGGTGATGCGCTGGGCAGCAACCCCGATCGGCAGCTGCAGGAGAACCCCGACTACGACGCCACGGTGGCCATCGATCTCCCCGGTCAGGTCGGCTTCACTGGCATCCTCGGCGTGATGTACCGGCCCACCGAGTGGCTCTCGATCGGCGGCTCGGTGCGTCCTCCCATTCCGTTCAAGAGCCGCGGGAAGATCACCGTCGACCTGCCGGCCTTCTTCACGGCGAACGGCGCGTCGGTGGTCGGTGCGAATGGCGGCTCGTGTTCCACGGCTGATCAGGCCACGGTCACCAACTGCGAGGCCGAGCTGGTGATGACCCTGCCGCTCGAGGTGAAGCTGGGCGCGCGGCTGCTCCCCATCGAGGGGCTGGGCATCAACCTCGACGTGACCTACCAGGGCTGGAACTCGATCGATCAGCTGCTGCTCACGCCCGACAACGTGAGCCTCGCCAGCGGGCCGGGCGCAGAGCCCGTGAAGATCGCTCCGTTCGGGGTGAAGAAGAACTGGATGCCCACCTGGAGCGTGCGCCTGGGCGCCAGCTACCGCGTCTTCAAGTACCTCTCGGTGCACGCGGGCGGCATGTTCGAGACGGGCGCTGCACCTTCGTCGACGTACTCGGTCGACTGGACTCACCCGACCCGCGTCATCGTCACCGGCGGCGTCACCGGGCACCTGGGCCCCATCGAGGTGATCGCCGGCGCCCTCTTCACGCCCACGGTGACCACCGTGGTCACCGACAGCATCGTGGGCCGGGGGCAGACCCAGCCCGAGATCGCGCCCCCGGTGGCCAACGGCATCTACACCTCGGGTGCGTGGGGCCTCATCTTCGGCGTCCGCGGGCACTTCGGTGAAGCACCCGTGCGCAAGCCGTTGGTGGCTGCCGCGACGCCTTAAACCGGCTCGCGGTAGTGCAGGGTGATGAGGCTCAGCTCGGGATCCGAGTTGAGGCGCGGCAGGCGGGTGCCCTTGCCGAACCCCATGCCGCGGTTCACGTAGAGCTGGTTGCCGCGCACGTTGTAGGCGCCCTTGTACCAGGGCTGACCTGCCGCCTGGTACACGCCGCGGGTGAGCTTGGGCACGTCCCACTGGCCGCCGTGGGTGTGGCCCGACAAGCAGAGCACGTCGTCCCACGCCGGCAGCTTCCGGGCGCACGAGGGCGTGTGGGTGAGCACCAGGCGGGAGCGTTTGCCTGCGCCCTTGTAGGCCTTCTCGACGTCGTCGTGCTCGGTGGTGCAGTCGTCGACGCCGATGACGTTGAAGTCGACCCCGCGCAGCCGCACTGCCGTGTTCTCGTTCTGCAGTACGTTGACGCCGATGCGCTCGAGACCGTCGTGGAGCTCGTCGGGCCCGCTCCAGTAGTCGTGGTTGCCGAGCACGGCGACGCGCGGGGCCTCGAGCGGCCCCAGGAGCTGCGGCACCCGGGAGAGCGGATCGCGCCGGTTGGTCACGTAGTCGCCGGTGAGCACCACCAGATCGGGCTTGAGCGCGTTCGCTTCACGCACGGCCGAGATGATGCGCCCGTCGGGCACGCCTCTGCCGATGTGAAGATCCGACAGCTGCACGATGCGCAGCCCGTCGTGCGCGGGGTCGAGGCTGGTCAGGTGCACGTGAACGTCGGCCACCTCGAAGTACTCGGTGGCGATCATCTTTCGCTCGGCGCGTGCGGTGTTCGACACGAGGCTTCCAGCGAAGGAGGCCGCGAGCCCCTGAAGAATGCGACGACGAGTCAGAGGGGACATGGCACCTGGGGGGAAGGGGGGAGGCCGCAGAAGACATGGGAGTGGTGCCTCGGCGCAAGTGCACGGCCTGCCCGAGGTTTCGGTGCGCAATTTCCCGCGCAGTGCTCACAGACCAATCGGTGGGTTACTCCGAATTGCCCGCGTCGCGCCGCCATGCATCGAAGCGGCGTTGCAGGGCGAGCTTCTCGGCGCCCGGCAGCCGGCCGATCTTTCCTTCGACGGCGCGCAGCGCATCTTCGGCATCTTCATCCTGAGGATCGTCGAGCAGCGCGAACTCGAGCTGCTCGCGTGCTTCTTCGAAACGCCCGAGGCGCTGCAGGCAGACGCCGAGCAACGTGTGGCCGAAAGCGACCAGCGGATTCATCGAGAGCGCGCGCTGCAGCTCGACCACCGCGAGCTCGGTGCGGCCGTTGGTGGCGAGGTAGTTGCCGAAGCCATTGAGCGCCGAGGCGGTGGGCGAAGGGCCGAGCCACTCGCGATAGACCTCGATGGCGTCGTCGACCCGGTCCTGGCGCTCGAGCAAGGCGATCAAGGTCTCGGCGGTGCTGCGTTCGTGGGTCAAGGCGAGCTGATCACGCAGCGCCTGTTCGCGGCTGGCCTCCTCGAGGCTCAACGCGCGGCGGTGTTTTTCGAGCAGCTGCTTCACGTCGTCTTCCCGGCCGCGCGCGAAGTACTCGCGTTGCAGCTCCAGCGCGAGCGACTCGCTGCCGGGGTCTGCTTCGAACTTGGCCTGCAAGGACTCGAGCTTGAGCCGGGCCACCTTCATCTGCGGCGACTCGCCACTGCTCGAGCTCAAGAACCACGGCAGCGCGAGCACTGAACCCATCAGCACGAACTCGAAGATGACGATGCGGGTGAGCACCTTGTTGCGGTGCGCCTTCCACTCGTCGAATTCTTCCAGGTCACTGGGGGGCGGCAGCGACGGGCCTTCCACCACGAAGCTGCGCGCGAGCAGATCGGCCAGGGTGCGTTGATCAGGCCGGCCCAGCGCGATGACGTGACCGATGGCCGAGATGCACAACGCCGCGGAGCAGGCGACGGTCATCACGCCGGCCAGCAGGGGGGGCGTGGCGCTGCCTCCGATGCCGAAGGAGCGCGCGATGACGCTGCTGATGATGGTGAAGAGCCACGCCGCGGGAAACACGCCGCGACCGACGAGCTCGCGAAAGAGCAGGTTGCCCAGGTCGATGGCGTGCCCGTCTTTGCCGACCAGCTCGAGCCCCATGATGTGCAGGCCCAGGGTGCGTTTGAGGAACGCCAGCGGCACCACCGCGTAGCCCACCATCACGGCCAGCACGCCCCACATCGGCAGCCCGATGCCCCGGGTGAGCATGGGGACGGCGAACGAGATGCCCGAGAGCACCACGATGATCGCGGCATCGAGCAGGCCGGCGATGACGCGCTTCGAGAGAGGCGCGGGAACGGGCGCGAAGTTCATTGACGTCTTCAAAACACCATTTCCCTCTCCCAGAGCGGGAGAGGGTCAAGGAGAGGGCTTACTGCAATTCCATCGCACCCTCGACTGCCTCAGGTGAACGCAAGGTCAGAGCCCAAACGAGACTGAGCAGACCGACCGCCACACCCGAAACTGCCCACGACAAAGGAATCAGCTCACGCATCGCGAAGCTGGCCAGCAGCGCGCTCTGCGCAAACAGCCGCGCCGACTCGAGCCGCAGCGCCCACCGTTTGCTCTCCAGAATGCCACCCCACGCGGTGGCCGCGGCCCAGAGCACCACCGACAACAGCACCCGATCGAGCACGGTGAGCGGGGTGTCCTGCCGGGTGACCAGCAGCATCAGCGGGAACCCCAGCGCGCACTGCAGCACCAGGTACGGCTTGCTGCCCTTGAACGGCGTCGACTGAAACTTCACTTCCTTGCCGTCACGTTGCCAACCGGTCGAGGGCAGCTCGGGCACACCCGCGGGGCGCCAGCCGGTAGGCATGAACCACACGCGCGCCTTGTCGAGCCAGCTCGGCGCATTCCACGCGTCCTTCACCAGCTGCTTCCACACCTGGAAGTTGATGAACGTGGGATCCCACGTGTTGGGGGGCGAGGTGACGCCGTACGCGCACGCTTCGCCTTCGGGCTCGAACGAGCCGAACAACTTGTCCCAGATGATCAAGAAGCCGCCGTAGTTCTTGTCGAGGTACACGTCGTTGCGTGCGTGGTGAACGCGGTGGTGGCTGGGCGTGTTCATCCACACCTCGATGAAGCGCGGCAGCTTCGGCACCACACGGGTGTGGGGGATCAGCTGCAGCACCAGGTGGAAGGCGACCATGGCGATGACCCACTCGGCCTTGAAACCGAGCAGCGCGAGCGGCCAGTAGAAGAAGAAGGAGAAGAAGCGCTGGGTGACCGACGCGCGCAAGGCGACCGCGTAGTTGAGCTCTTCGGTGGAGTGATGCGGCATGTGCGCGGCCCAGCCGATGTTGGTGCGGTGGCCGAAGCGGTGAAACCAGTAGAAGCAGAAGTCGACGCCCAGGAAGAGCAACACGCCGGTGAGCACCGACTGCTCGATGGTGAAGATTCCGTGGTCGGACAGCCAGCCGAGCACCGGGTACCAGGCGGCCGCGACGGCGACGTTCACGCACTGGTTGATGATGGCGGTGCCCAGGCTCGCGATGGAGTCCTGGAACTCGTAGTAGCCGTTCTTGCGCCACAGGCAGAAGGCGATCTCCGCGACGATGAGCAGCAGCACGAAGGGGGTCACCACGGCGTAGACGTTGATCGACATGGGAGCCACCTTGCCAGTGAGGCATCGGTCGCCGCGTTATCCCGGGTTAAGAAGTGGAGCCGTGCACGTCAGCGAGCCAGAAGCCAAAGCGCTGCATGCGAAGCTCTCGCAGTGGGGCCCGCTGTCCGCGGCCAACTGGTCGAAGCTGCTCGCGCTGGCCGAGCCGAGGTCGCTTTCGAAGCAGGAGTTCTGGTCAGAGCCCTCGAAGCCGGTCGAACACTTCGCCATCGTGCGTTCGGGCCTGGTGCGGCACTTCTACGTCGACGCGCGGGGCCGCGAATCGGTGAAGGCGTTTCGGGGGCCGGGTGAGTTCTCGGCGCCGTACGCCGAGCTGATCCAGCGCAAACCCTCGCGCACCTTCATTCAGGCGCTGGCGCCCACCGAGCTGCTCACCTTCGAGGTGATTCGCTTCGACGCGTTGGCCGAGAACTCGCTCGAGCTGCAGCGGCTGGCGCGGCGGTTCGTCGAGCAACACTTCGTGGCCAAGGAGCAGCGCGAGTACGAGTTCCTCCAGCTCTCCGCGGAGGAGCGTTACCAGCAGTTCTGCGCCGAGCGGCCCGAGCACCTGAGCCACATTCCGCAGCACCAGGTGGCCTCGTACATCGGCATCACCCCGGTCGCGCTCAGCCGCATTCGGGCGCGGGCCGCGAAGAGTTCACGGCGCAAGTGAGGTCAGGTTGCTCGACGCCTTCACCAGGCCGCGGAACCAGCGATGCGCGGGATCCGCGTGGTACTTCGCCAGCCAGGCCTGCTGCACGGTGAACGAGGCCACGTGGAGGGGCGGCTCGAAGACGTGCAGCCCGGCGAAGTCGGCGAAGCGCTCCACCACGCGTTTGGGGGCGGTGAGCACCAGGTCGGACTTCGAGATGAGCAGCGGCGCCACCAGGAAGTTGGGCACGCGCACCGAGACGGTGCGGGAAAGACCGCGCGCCGCCAGGGCGTCATCCAGGGGGCCACCGGGCAGGCCTCCGGGGGCGATCTGCACGTGCTTGAGCTCGACGAACTGCCGCAAGGTCACCTTCGTGCGCGCGAGCGGGTGGTCTTTGCGAAGGACGCAGAGGTACGAGTCACTGAAGAGCCGTTGCACCACCAGCCCGGGATGATCCGGCGCGTTCACCCCGAGCCACAGCTCGGCGTCCGTGCTGAGCGCCTGGAGCGGGAGAAAGTGCGGCCTGCAGCTCACCGAGACTCCGGGCGCTTCGGCCGAGAGCCGCTGGGTGAGCGGGGGCAACAACACCAGCTCGGTGTAGTCGGCCATGCTGACGGAGAAGTTCCTCACCAACCGCTCGGGGCGCACGGTGTCGGGCTCGGAAAGCAACAGCGCGGCCCGGGCGAGGGTCTCTTTGACGGGGTCCTTGAGCCGTTCGGCCCGCTCGGTGAGCACCTGCGCTGAACCTGCCCTGACCAGCAGCGGGTCTCCCAGCGCATCGCGGAGCCGGGCCAGGGCGTGGCTGGCGGCCGGTTGGCTGAGCCCCACCCGTTTGGCGGCGTTGGTGACGCTGCGAGTCTCGAGCAACGCGTCGAGGGTCTTGAGCAGGTTCAGGTCGAAATCCATGATGTGCATGGTGTTCATTCTCGCTATCGATTGGACGAATGGCGAGCGCGACCGTACTCATGGCGGGTCGTTCCAACCCGAAGCGCTCGAAAGAGGTTCACCATGTTCGTCGTCGCTGGAGTCACCGGTCACACCGGGAAGGTCGTTGCCGAGACGTTGCTCGCTCAGTCGCTGCCGGTTCGCGTCATCGTTCGTGATGCGAAGAAGGGCGAGGCGTGGAAGGCGCGCGGTGCCGAAGTGGCCATCGCCGAGATCAAAGACGTCAACGCGATGACCCAGGCACTGCGCGGCGCCAGCGGGGTCTACCTGCTCAGCCCTCCCGCGATGGAGATCACCGACATCTCGAAACACTCGAGCGAAGTGGCCGGTGCGCTCAAGGCGGCCATCAACGAGAGCGGCGTGAAGCACGTCGTGTTTCTCTCGAGCATCGCGGCGCATCTGCCGTCAGGCACCGGCCCCATCGTGGGCGTGCACGTCATCGAGCAGGCGTTCAAAGACCTGAAGGCGCACGTCACGTTCCTTCGCGCGGGGTACTTCATGGAGAACCTGCTGGGCAGCCTGCACCCGATGAAGGAGCAGGGCGTGTTGCCCGCGATGTTCGATGCGCAGCGCAAGCTCGAGATGGTGGCGACGGCGGACATCGGTGCGGTGGCCGCTGAGTTGTTGCGCGCGGGGGCTTCGGCTCCGAAGGTGGTGGAGCTCTCGGGCCCCACGAGCAGCACGCTGGCCGACGCCGCGAAGGTGTTCTCGGCGGCGCTGAAGAAGCCCATCAATCTCGCTCCGGTGCCCGCGGTGGCGCAGGTCGAGGTGCTCAAGGGCGTCGGTCTCCCGGAGACGTGGGCCAGGGCGTACGCGGAGATGAACGCAGCGGTCGAGGCGAACCGTCTGGTGTTCGAAGGCACGCCCCGGCGCGGTTTGATCAGCCTGGAGCAGTTCGTTGCGCGCTCCGTGAGCTGACGGCCCCTCACCCCGACCCCCCCGACCCTCACCCCGCTTCGCAGGGCGAGGGGGTAGGATTGTGAAGTGCGCATTTTCGGCTGGGTCATCCTGGTTCTCCTCGTGGGCTGTGGCGCTGGCGAACGTTCGGGTGCGGCCATCGAGGTGAGCGTCGACGCGCCCCTCGAGGCGACCGCTGAGTGTCTCGAGGTCGTGGCGTTGACCGCCACCGGCGAAGAGCTCGACAGCACGCGTTTTCCCCGCGCTGGAAAGACTGTTTTTCGAGTGGCCGTGTTTCCCGGCGGAGCGCTCGGCGCCTCCGAAGTGCAGGTGGAGGCGCGTGGGTTCACCGGCACCGCGTGCGATCGACTCAGCGCTCGCAGCGAGCGTGCGAGCGTGCGTTTCACGCGTGGCATCGCCAGGGTCTCGGTCACGCTGGCCGCGCTCCCTCTCAGCGCCGATGGAGGCAGTGACGCTGGCGAGCCGCCCGACGCGGGCTTCGATGCAGGCGAGCCGGACGCAGGCGTCGAGGATGCGGGCGTTGACGATGCAGGTGCCGGTGATGCGGGCACTGACGATGCCGGTGTTCCAGACGCGGGCACGGATGCAGGGCCCGACGACGCGGGTTTCGACGCAGGCGTCGTGGATGCAGGGCCCCCGGACGATGGCGGGTGCGCACCCCCGAAAGACGCCGGAACACGCTGCGGCGTCGGCGGCGTGTGTGCGCTCGACCTGAGCTGCGCGGTCGACTTTCCTTACCCGCCGAGCAACTTCGACCCTCGCGCCGTGCCCCTCATCTCGGGGGCGGCGGTGCTCAACTGCGACACCACCTTCAACTCGACCGCGCTCACCTTCTCCGCCAACTTCTGCAACCAACCCCAACCCGTGCCGACGTTGATCATTCAGGACGGCGGCATCGAAGTGGTGGTGCTCGCGATGGCAGGTCTGAACGTGCAGGCCACCCGCACCCTGACGCTCATCGGCTCGCGCCCGGTCGTCTTCGCGGTCTTCGGCGACGCGACCATCGCAGGCACGGTGCTCGCGGAGGCGGGCGCTGATCAGAGCGACTGTGCCGGCAGCCATGGCACGGCGGGCATCGCGAATTCTCAGAACGCCGGCTCGGGCGGGGCGGGCGCAGGTTTCGGTGGTTTTGGCGGCGACGGCGGTGCGGGCGGCCCTCTCGGCGGCGTCGGCGGCGCCCCTCACGGCAACGCGATGCTGGTGCCGCTGACGGGAGGCTGCTCTGGCGCCAACGGCGGAGCGGGCGGCGCGGCCGGCGGGCTGGGCGGAACCGGCGGCGGTGCGGTGCAGTTCTCCGTGGCGGGAACGCTGAATGTCATTGGCCGAGTCGGGGCACGAGGCTTCGGCGGTAAACGCGGGCTGGCCAGCACCAACAATGGAGGTGGCGGAGGCGGAGGTGCAGGCAGCGGTGGAGCGATCTTCTTCGAGGCCCAGGCGCTTCTGGTGCAAGCGGCCCAGGTGACCGCCAACGGTGGGGGTGGCGGCGAAGGCGGAGGCACCACCAACGTGGGCATCGATGGTGAATCAGGCAGCCTCGTCTCGGCCACGCCCGCGCAGGGTGGAGACGCGAACCCGCCCAACTTTCCCGGCTTCGGCGGCAACGGAGGCGCTGGGATGGTCAACGCAACGAACGGGCGTGATCAGAACAACGCGGGCGGTGGTGGTGGTGCGGGCGGCGGCAGCGTCGGGCGCATTCGGTTCAACGCAACGATGTCCTGTCAGGTCGACGGCGGGGTGATCAGCCCACCCGCCACGAGGACCGGCTGTCCGTAGAACTCGCGTCAGGTTCGTGACGAGCGCGTGCGCAGTTCGCTCGCTACGCATTGATGATGACTCGAAGGGTTCTGCTGCCGGTCTTGCCGACGCTGATGATCATGGCGGGCATCTGGTTCGGCATCGACAGCTGCGATCGCAAGTCGGCGGCTGACCGCATTCCCTCCGCGGTGTGGGTCGCCACGCCCGAAGGTGCGCGGTTGATGGTGCATGAGCAGATCGACCACTCGAGTGACAACGGCTCGTGGACGGTGGATCGCATGGTGGCGATCGATCCCCAGACCGGCGTGGTGGGTGAGCCCTGGTTCGTGAAGTTCGACGGTGACGAACAAGTGGTGTTGCAGGGCGCTCGCGGCCGTTCGCTCTGGTTTCAGGCGGGCAAAGAGTTCTTCGTGGTGCCCGCGGCGGGTGGCGCGCTGATGCCGCTGCGTTCGCTGGCGGCTCAGTACCCGGCGGTGCCCGCGCCCTGGTACTCGGTCAGCGTCGAC
The DNA here is from genome assembly GCA_031412555.1 of Archangium sp. Classification (GTDB taxonomy): domain Bacteria; phylum Myxococcota; class Myxococcia; order Myxococcales; family Myxococcaceae; genus Archangium_A. Next base: position 10,663 of record JANODF010000678.1, read on the forward strand.
AGCGAGGGTCTGGTGCGCGTGGAGGCCGATGACCGTTCTCATTGGCACATCGACGTGAGCACACAGCGCGCCGAGAAGGACGCTTCGGCGCCGGTGGGTTGGCGGCCTTCGACACAGTGGCCAGGGGCGAGCGGAAGGCTGGGCTTCGTCGACGTGCCCACACAACGCCACTCGGATCAGGCGCACCACGCGCTGGCGCCCGTCGATGAATACGGAGGCCTTGCCGGTGCGCCGCTCGAGAGCCGTTTCGAATCGCCCCGGTTTCTCGGGCAAGAGGTGATCGAGGCGCGCGGGTGCGCGTTGGTCGCCGAGCGTGCGTCGGTCACGTGCATCGATCGTTCGGGAGCGCGCGGCTGGTCGTGGGCGGTGCCCGAAGGCGCGGTCACCCAATGGGCCGCCTGGCCCTTCGAAGAGGGTGCGCTCGTTCGCAGCGATCGCCGCTTTACCCTGCTCGGCCGCGAAGGCCAGGTGCGCTGGACCCTGCTGCGCTGACCTGCCCCCACTCCCTCGGGGAGTGGGTCGGGGTGAGGGTCTTTTCTGCTGACCTACTTCACCGCCCTGGCGGCCTTCGAAGCCTCGAGGTTGGTGCTCACCATCTTCTCGATGACCGTCTCCGAGTCGATGGCGGTCAACGCGAAGTCGGCCGGGCGGGTGGCCTCATCCTCCGCGCTGAGCGTCTGTGCCTCGCGCCAGCCGTCATCGCGGCGCCGCCACAACTCGCTGACCCGGTAGCGTGAGCCGTCGGTGTTGCGGCCGGTCACCTCGACCCAGGCGCGGTCACCACTCTCGAAGACCCGCTCGACGCGGGTGCCCATGCGCAACACGTCGAGCACGGCGTGCGGGTTGCGACGGTCGATCTTCATGCCGGTGCGCGCCAGCATCTGCGCGTCGATGTCCTTCGCGTACGACTTGCGCGATTGGCTCGCTGCTTCGAGGAAGGCCTGCTGCCGCGCCCGGGAAGCGGCGTCGCCCTCGAGCACCAGTTGTGCGGGCAGCCCCACTGATTCGCGGAAGCTCGCGCACAACATCTCGTGTGCCTGAGCCCGGGTGGGGCGGTTCTTCGCGAGCGCCGCTGCGAGACCGTTCTCGGGCACCCCCAGGCGAAGCAGCGCGCGCCGCTG
>JANODF010000679.1:0-3512 GCA_031412555.1 Archangium sp.
GCGCGAACCCGCGGCGATTGAAGCCCTCTACGACGTTCGAATTACCCGTCTTGCGCCAGTGGGCCTGGTCGTGAGCTGGCCGAGGAGCTGGACGTGAGCACTCGGGACGCCGATCGCATCTTCCACGAAACCTGGCTCGGGCTCGCTCAGCCCATCGAAGGCCTGGTGTTTTCGGTGCCAGTCCTGGCCGAGGCGCAGATCGCTCCCGCGGCGCGCCCTGAGATCACGACACAGGTTCGCTCGCAGCTCACGCAGCTCCCATCGGGTGAACTGGGCCTGAGAGGTGTCCGACAGTTCTTCGAGGGGTTCCTCGGGTACGACTCGCCCGGAATGCTCGTCGGCCGCGACAAGTTGCCCACGTTCTACGCACCGGAGTCTCGGCAAGAAGTGCGCGCGAGCTTTGGCATCGCTCGTTCACCGGGCCCGCCCTCTGACGACCCGTTCGCAGAGTTCGCGAAGCCAACGGCAGACCAAGCCCCAAGTGCGACGACTGGCGTGAGTCCTTTGTTTGCACTCGTCTGGGACCTCGCCGACGACGCCCCAGAGGCATCTGCCCTTGACCTCGATGCGCCCGAAGAGGTGACAGGGCCGTGGCGCTACCCGCCTACAGCGAAGCTCGAGCGGCTTCTCCGGCACACGGGCATTGCCGTCGGCTTCGTGTCGAATGGTCGCGCATTGCGAGTTGTCTATGCCCCGCCCGGCGAGACCACTTCCCACCTCACGTTTCGCATGCACGATCTTGCCGACCCCGCAGGCCGGCCAATCGTGCTCGCCCTGGAGCTCCTCCTTCACGCGCGGCGTGCCTATGGCGCCGACCCGCGCTTCACCATCGAAGGTCTCCTGGCAGAAAGCCGTCGTCGTCAGGCAGACGTAACCGAGAAGCTTGCAGAACAGGTCTTCGATGCCGTCGAGTCTCTACTGGCCGGGTTCGAGGCTGCAGCCGCGCGCGACTGCAAAGGCAGCCGCTTGGACTGGATGCGAGCGGCAATGGAAGCGGGCCACGTCCACGATGCCTTGCTCAATTCTGTTCTGCGGCTGGTGTTTCTTCTCTATGCCGAGGACCGAAGCCTCCTGCCGGTTGACCATCCCCTCTATGCCGAGCACCTGAGCGTACTTGCCCTGTACGAGCGCCTAGTGCACGACGCCGGAGCACACCCGGAGTCGATGCACCATCGTTTTGGCGCATACGGCGCGCTCACCACACTCTTTCGCGCGATCTACTTCGGTGTCCGTCACGGCACGCTGCATCTGCCACCTCGCCAAGGAAAACTCTTCGATCCGAGCGCGTACCCGTTTCTTGAGGGCGGTCTTCCAGACTGGACAGCCGCCGTGAACCTCGCGGACGACCGCGCACAGGTTCAGCTTCCTTCGGTCGACGACCAGACCGTTCACGACGTGCTGCATGGCCTCATCGTCTTGGACGGACAGCGTCTCAGCTACCGCGACCTTTCCGTTGAGCAGATCGGTGCAGTGTACGAATCCCTCATGGGCTACCGAGTCTTGCGGATCGCGGGGCCGGCTGTTCGTCTAGGCAAGAGCGGGGTGTGGGTCGAAATCGCAGAACTGCGGATCGCCAACAAGATCGACCAGAAGAAGCTCCTTGAAGACCGCTGTGACCTTTCCGCCGCTGCCATCAAGAACGTGCTCGCTGCTTTGGCGGAGACCATCGATGATGACGCAGCGGCAGACGCCATTGCTGCCTTGTCTGGCAAGAAAAGCCAACTTCGCAATCGTGCGCGGCTCGCACAACTTGTTCTTCAGCCGACGGCCTCGCGTCGGAGCACTGGTAGCCACTACACACCGCGGTCGCTCTCCGAACGTGTTGTTCGGCGCACCCTTGAGCCAATCCTTGCGTGTCTTGGCGAGGCGCCTTCAGCGGGCCGCATTCTGGAGCTCAAGATCTGCGATCCCGCGATGGGTTCGGGCGCGTTCCTCGTCGAGGCATGTCGGTTCCTCGGGGAACATGTTGTGGCGGCGTGGCGCCGCAGCGGAGATCTTCCCACGCTTATCGAGAAGCACGGCGAGCCCCTTCTGCACGCCAAGCGGCTGGTTGCCGAACGCTGTCTCTATGGCGTTGACAAGAACGCCGCTGCCGTCGAGCTCGCCAAGCTTTCACTCTGGCTTGAGACCATGAGCGCCGACAAGTCGTTCACGTTCCTCGATCACGTTCTGCGGCATGGCGACTCGCTCGTCGGCCTCGATCTCGATCAAATTCGCTCGTTCCACTGGTCCCCCGAGAAGCAGCTCCCGATGGTGAGGCAGCTCGTCGATCGAGCTCTGAACGAAGTTCGCGAGCACCGCATGGCGATCCAGGCACTCGCGGACGACGAGAGCGACTTCGCGCAGAACGAGAAGCGGAGATTGCTCGAAATTGCTGAACTCGCGATGGACCGCATCAAGATCGTTGCGGATGCGTGCGTCGGAGCCTTTTTTTGTGGGAATACGCCGAAGGAGCGCGAGGAAGCGCGTCGAAACCGACTTGCTGTCATCGAGGCATGGCTAGCTGGCGATGATGAGAGACGGCTGGAGGTGGAGGAGTGGTCGCGTGAGATCCGTGAGAAGCACGCGCCGTTTCACTGGCACCTGGAGCTGCCCGAGGTGTTCTTTCTCGAAAGGCCTGATCCCCTGGAGGGCGAGCGCCTAAACCATGCGGCATTCATTGACGCGTTCGTTGGTAATCCACCGTTTGCGAGCCGCGAAGTAATCAGCTCAACGTTCGGCACCCCATACGTCTTTTGGCTGATCAATCTTCACAAAGCGCACGGTGTGACCGATTTGTCGGCTCACTTTCTTCGTCGGGCAGACACCCTGTTAGGGGTCAACGGAACGATCGGATTCATTGCGACGAACGCAGTGACCGAGGGCGAGAGTCGAACATCGGGGCTTGCCTCGCTGCTGCGTGGTGGGTGCTTGCTTTATGATGCTCGAAGCAAGTTCCAGTGGCCCGGCGAGGCGGCGGTGTCCGTCGTTACCGTCCATCTTGCAAAAGGGTCCTTGTGCGGGCGCGTTGCTGGAAACATGCGCCTGGACGGCACCGCTGTTCCGCAGATCAACTCAAAGCTCGAGAGCGCGCCGGAAATTGCGGATCCCGTTGCACTTTCGAGCAACGTCGGAATTGCGGGTAAGGGTCTGCAGACCGGCGGGGATGGATTCTTTCTCGACGGCGCGGAGCGAGACCTTCTCCTTCGTAAGAGCCCGCACAATCGGGAGAGAATCTTCATGTTCATGGGGGGAACCGACATCAGCAATTCACCGGAATTGACCTCTACTCGTTACGCAATTAACTTTGGTCAGGTCTCGCTCGATGCCGCAGCAGAGTGGCCCGACTTGCTGGAAATCGTACGCACGCGAGTGAAGCCGTTTCGGGACGGAATGCGGGACCACGCCCCAGGCCAGAAGATGAAGAAGTACTGGTGGCAGTACTACAGCGAACTTCCAATCTCGCGAACGGGAACCGTGTCACTAACCCGCTGTCTCGTGACGGTCCGGTTGTCGAAGCATTTGGCCTTCTG
>JANODF010000680.1:0-2987 GCA_031412555.1 Archangium sp.
TGGCCGTACATGCAGGAGCAGGGCTACGGCCGCATCCTCTTCACGGCGTCGGCCGCCGGCATCTACGGCAACTTCGGCCAGGCCAACTACTCGGCGGCGAAGCTGGCCCTGGTGGGTCTGTCGAACACGCTGGCCATCGAAGGCGAGAAGAAGAACGTGCGCGTGAACACCATCGCGCCCATCGCCGCGTCGCGCCTGACCGAGACGATCTTGCCGAAGGACGTCCTGGAGAACCTGAAGCCCGAGTACGTGACGCCGCTGGTGGCGTGGCTCGCGCACGAGGACTGCCAGGAGAACGGCGGCCTGTACGAAGTGGGCGGCGGCTACTTCGGCAAGCTGCGCTGGGAGCGCACCGAAGGAAAACTCTTCAAGCTCGGCCGCGACATCTCGCCCGAAGCCGTGCGCAACGCGTGGGAAGAAGTCACCGATTGGAAGAAGGTCACCCACCCCGCCAACATCACCGAGTCGCTCGGCACGGTGATGAGCAACCTCTCGACCAAGTCGAAGGGCGGCAACGAGTTCATCGATGTGGATCAGGCGCTCGGGTACGAGCTGCCCGAGTTGGAGTCGTCCTACGACGAGCGTGACCTGGCGCTCTACGCGCTCGGCGTCGGCGCGGGAAAGAACCCGGGCGACCTGAAGGATCTGCACCTCGTCTACGAGCGCAACGGCGAAGGCTTTTATTCGTTGCCCACCTACGGCGTGGTGCCCGCGCTCAACGCGATCTTCAAGATGGCCTCCGAAGGGCAGACCGCGCCCGGCCTCAACTACGGGCTCGATCGCATCCTGCACGGCGAGCAGTACCTCGAGGTGATGCGGCCGCTGCCCGAGAAGGCGACGCTCAAGCACAAGGCGCGCATCTCGGAGATCCTCGACAAGGGCAAGAACGCGATCGTCGTCACGCACCTCGACAGCTACGACGCGAAGACCGGCGAGCTGCTGGTGAAGAACGACGTGTCGATGGTGGTGCGCGGCGCCGGCGGCTGGGGCGGAGAGCGCGGGCCTGCGACGGATCTGAACCAGGCGCCCGAGCGCGCGCCCGACGCGGTGATCATCGAGAAGACCTCGGAGAGCCAGGCGCTGCTGTACCGCCTGTCGGGTGACTGGAACCCGCTCCACGTCGATCCCGAGTTCGCCACCATGTTCGGCTTCGAGAAGCCGATCCTCCACGGCTTGTGCACGTTCGGCTTCGCGGGTCGCGCGGTGGTCACCGCTTTCGCCAAGGGCGATCCCCGCACGTTCAAGAGCATCAAGGTGCGCTTCGCCGACTCGGTGTTCCCCGGCGAGACCTTGAAGATCGAGATGTGGAAGGAGAACGACCTCAAGGTGCTGCTGCGTGCCACCGTGGTGGAGCGCAACAAAGTGGTGCTCAGCAACGGCGTCGTCGAGTTCTACCCGGAGATCCCGAAGCCGAAGGCGAAGCCAGCTGCGGCCTCTACGTCCTCCAGCGCCTCCCTCTCCCCCGCGGGGGTGTGGGTCGGGGAGAGGGCTGACGCGCCTGCAATCACGGCCGCGATGACCTTCGACGGCATCGGCACCTACGTGGCCAAGACGCCCGACCTGCTCAAGCAGGTGAACATGGTCTACCAGTTCAAGCTCTCCGCTCCGGACTCCGCGTGGGTGCTCGATCTGAAGAAGGGCACCGTGAACGCGGGCACCGTGGAGAAGGCCGACTGCACGTTGGCGCTCTCCAACGCCGACTGGCTCGACATGGTCTCCGGCAAGGCCGACCCGATGAAGCTGTTCCAGGGCGGCAAGCTGAAGATCACCGGCAACGTGATGGCCTCGCAGAAGCTCGACTTCCTCAAGAAGATCGAGCGCCCCTCGACTCCGCTCGGGGTGACCGGAGCTGCGCCTGCTGCCGCTCCGGCCTCAGCCGAAGTGCTCGCTCCGAAGATCTTCAAGGCGCTGCAGGAGCGCCTCGCGAAGAACCCGGGCCTCGCCAAAGAAGTCGACGCCGTCATCGCCTTCAAGGTGAAGGACGCCGGCTTCGAGTTCACCGCCGAGCTGAAGGGCGGTTCACCTTCGATCAAGCCGGGCTTCGACACGAAGGCCGGCACGCGCATCGTGCTCACCGACGAAGCGCTGGGTGCGCTGACGAAGGGCGAGAGCGCCCAGAGCCTCTACCAGCACGGGCAGCTCCGCATCGATGGCGAGCTGGCCGCCGCGCAACGACTTGGTTTCCTCAAGCAGCTCGTCTGAAACTCACTTTCCATTTCCGAAAAAAGAAGGAGCACAACTCATGGGTCGCAAGGTCAATGTACTCGGCGTGGGAATGGTGAAGTTTCAGAAGCCCGGCGCTTCCGACGGCTACGAAGTGATGGCGAACGGCGCCATCAAAGACGCGCTCAAGGATGGCGGCGTCGACTTCAAGGACGTGGAGCAGGCGTACGCCGGCTACGTCTTCGGTGACAGCACGTGTGGTCAGCGCGCGGTCTACTCGGTGGGCACCACCGGCATTCCCGTCATCAACGTGAACAACAACTGCTCCACGGGCAGCACCGCGCTCTACCTCGCGCGGCAGGCCATCGAAGGAGGCCTCGCGGAGTGTGTGCTCGCCGTGGGCTTCGAGCAGATGCAGAAGGGCGCGCTCGCCAGCGGGTGGAACGACCGCACCAACCCGCTCGACAAACACGTCGACGTGATGAACGCGGAGCAAGGCGTCAACCAGGCGCCCTTCGCCGCGCAGATGTTCGGCGGCGCGGGCCGGGAGTACCGCTGGAAGTACGGCACCAAGCGGGAGACCTTCGCGAAGATCTCCGAGAAGGCGCGCAAGCACGCGGCGAAGAACCCGTTCGCGCTGTTCCGCGAGGTGCTCTCGGTGGAGCAGATCCTCGCCAGCGAAGACGTGTTCGATCCGCTCACCCGCTTCCAGTGCTGCCCTCCTACCTGCGGCGCCGCGGCGGCGATCCTGTGCAGCGACGAGTACGCCAAGCGCAAGGGGCTCAAGCCGGTGGTCCACATCGCAGGCCAGGTGATGACCACGG